>MFLZ01000042.1:32192-35166 GCA_001781685.1 Candidatus Kaiserbacteria bacterium RIFCSPLOWO2_01_FULL_54_13 | reverse complement strand
GCGCAGGCTTCGGACACTATTCAGGGAACATACACGATTGTGCCCGGGGGCTATCTCGTCATCGCCGCGACTTCGGCGACACGCGATCTCTGGGGTCTCCCGAGCACCGTGCCGTTTGCCTCACTCGGGAATGCGCTCGGTGACGGGCTTTTGAGTTCTGGCGATCGCATTGTGCTTCGAAACGCCTCCGGCGCCATTGTAGATGCTGTCTCGTGGGGTTCTGACACAGGAATCATGCAGCCGAGTGTCCTCACTGTGCCGTACGGAAACTCGATGGCTCGCACCACACTCTCGAAAGATACCGATACCGCAAGCGACTGGGCTGGGCGCTCTCCGTCACCCGGAAACTAGTTTGTAGAACGTAGAACGTAGAACGTAGAACGTAGAACGTAGAACGTAGAGTGTGGCGCGCTTTCTGTGTTTTCTACGAACTACGTCCTACCAACTACGTACTGCACCAAACATTTCCACTTCGGAAGCGGTACGTCCTCTGCACGCGCCTTTTCTGGGACGCCGCAGTGTGTTAGCGCATCTAACGCTTTAGGCCTTGAGCCCACATGCTTCGCGAGATTTCCTGCAAGCAGCTTCCGCTTGGAGGAGAACCCGGCGCGTACAACTCTGAAAAATGCGGCTTCGTCGATCGTATCGAAAAATTTCGTGGATATATCTGTGATTGCAAGGATTGCAGAATCGACTGAAGGAGCCGGGGAGAAATTCCCGCGCGACACTTTCGCGACAATTGTGGGCGTTCCGTATGCTTTGACCGAAAGGGACAAGATGCTCTCTTTGTTGTCACGAGCAACGATGCGCCCCGCAACTTCTTTTTGAACGAGGAGCACCATCGCGCGCGGCTGAATTCTCGTGGAGAGAAACATTCGAATGATTTCACCCGTGATGTAATACGGGATGTTGGCGGCTAGCACGTATCTCTTCAGACCGAGTTTTTCCGGACTCACACTGCGGATGTCGTCGGCGATGAGGACGAGTTTCCCTGTACGGATATCGTCAGCGAACGCTGTTTTCAGATACTCAGCAAGGGCTTCATCTTTCTCGATTGCGATGACGTGCGCACCGAGAGCAAGGAGTTCGCGGGTGAGGGCGCCCTTGCCGGGACCGATTTCAAGGACAGTGTCGTTCTCGGATATCTCTGCCGCGCGCGCGAGAGCGCGCGCAGCCCAAGCTCCCGTCAGAAAATGCTGCCCAAGTCTTGGTCTTCTACGTGATGACCTCTTCATGAATAGTCTCTCCCGGGCGCGCATGCTGGATGAGGCGCTGATCGATGTCGTCGAGAAATTCAGACGGGAGCGTGTACTCGCGCGATCCGTACTTCAGGCGCTCTCCCGCATACGAGAGGAAGAGTCGCTTTCGTGCACGCGTGAGTGCGACGTAGAAGAGCCGTCGCTCTTCTTCCGGGTCGCGGGATTCGTCCACATGCGCCGATGGAAATAGCCCCTGCTCGAGACCGGTTATGAAGACGGCATCAAATTCCAGCCCTTTCGAAGCGTGCATGGTCATGAGAGAAACCGCGCCAATCTCCTTATCAAGCTCGTCTTGATCATTCTGCAGAGCAGCTTCCTCAAGAAGTCTCTCGAGCCCGACAGGAGACTGCTCGAAGTCGTAGCGAGTTGCCAGGTTCACGAGCTCATGCACGTTCTCGAGGCGCTCGTGTCCTTCTTCGGTATCACTTTTAAATATTCTCTCCATGCCGCTCGCCTCAAGGACGAACCGAATCGCTTCTGAAGCTGGCAAGGTTCTCGCTGCGTGTGCGATTTTCTTGAGAAGTTCTCGAAACGCGGCGACTTTTTTCTGTGCAGCCGGACTTAGTGTCGAGTCCTCGAGCGCTAGCATTTTTGCGAGCGTTGAAGGACCAATGCCACGTGGTGGAGTCGCGACAATTCGCGCGAGGTCGCTTCTGCTCTTCGGATTCAGTGCCGCGCGAATGTAGGAGAGAACGTCTTTCACTTCCTTGCGCTCGAAGAATCTCGTCCCCACGACACGATAGGGAACATTGAAATGGAGTAGCGCTTCTTCTAAGACGCGTGATTGGAAATTTTCGCGGTAGAGAACTGCGATCTCGGAAGCAGGCATTCCCGCCTCAATGAGTTCTTGGCATGCTTGTGCAACGAACCATGCCTCGTCTAGTTCGTTTTGCGCTCCGTAGAAATGGATAGGCTCACCGGTAATGTTTTCAGTAAAGAGGCGCTTCGGTTTGCGACGCACATTTTTCTCGATGACGGTGTTCGCAGCAGTGAGTATAGTGCGTGTGGACCGGTAGTTCTCTTCGAGAGTAATGATCTTCGTGCCGGGGAACGACGATTCGAATTCGAGGAGGTTTTCGAGACGCGCTTGTCTCCATGTATAGATCGCCTGGTCCAGATCTCCCACCGCGCAGATATTATTTTCGGGGGCAGCGAGAATTTGCGCGATCTCATACTGCACGCGATTCGTGTCTTGGTATTCGTCGATAGTAATTTGACCCCAGCGGCTCTGGAGAAGCGCGCGGGTTTCTTTGGATTCTCGTAGAAGGCCGAGAGTGCGGAGTAGGAGGTCGTCGAAATCGAGCGCTCCTTCTTCATCGAGTTGTTTTTCGTACAGATCCCACACGCGCACTATCATCTGCTCGCGATACCCTCTCGCGTGCTCCGCAAAGACCGCGCCTGTGATTCCCTCACCTTTTTGCCGCGAGATTGTTGCGAGCGCGCCCTTGGGAGAGATGTCCGAGCCAAGCTTCGCGAGTATCGCTTTCAGCGCTTTTGTGCTGTCGTCCCGGTCCCAGATTGTGAAGTCTCTCGGGACGCTTGCGACGTGGTGGAATTCTCGCAGTATCCGGACACCGAGTGAGTGGAACGTCGTGAGGAGGGGCAGTCCTCCGCCTCCTTCCGAAACAAGCACCCGCACCCTTTCGCGCATCTCCCCCGCCGCCTTGTTGGTGAACGTGAGGGCGAGGATGCTCTCTGCAGGGACACCCTCCTCA
>MFLZ01000042.1:29462-32170 GCA_001781685.1 Candidatus Kaiserbacteria bacterium RIFCSPLOWO2_01_FULL_54_13 | reverse complement strand
TTATGGTCTTGGTTTTTCCTGTTCCGGCTCCCGCTACGATGAGAAGAGGACCCCTACTGTGGAGGACAGCCTCTTTTTGTGCTTCATTTAAGCCATCTACGTACGATTTCTTCGGCACCGACGCAATATAGCATGGACGGGGTCGAAAACTTGACAAATGCGCTATCCACCCGCCTCGTTTTACCTGAATTGACTCTGAAGTGCTAATGGGGTTACAGTAAGCATGACGGTGGCATGACCGCTCATTCCCTTTGGCCTCCCGCCCTTTTCGAAAAAAGAGCGGGATAAAGCCAAGATTTTCTGCAAATCTCCCTGCCACCGCCAAACGTAGGCTTATTGTCTAGCAAGGTGAGGGAAATCAAAGGCTCGGCTTTTGCATATCTCTTAACGAGTGACGACAAAAGCCGGCGAAATCGGCTTATCGTAGATTCTCATACTGACTCCCCTGCGGGCCCGGCAAGCTCGCATGCGGGCCGACATAGTTCGTCGTTTGCTGCCGCGAGGTCGGCGGTTTCTCTCATTTCTCTCCTCATACTTGTCGGCACGGTGCTGCCGGCCTCTGCGCGGGCCGGCATTTTAAGTGACTTCTTTGCGTCTCTGAGAGGAGGCTCTGAGAAGCAGAACGCATCGGACGCAGTGGGAAACCTCCAAGCCATGGAGCTGCCGAAGCCCGCCATGAATGTCGATCCTTCGGCCGGACGCGGGGGCGGTGACATAACGATTGTTGACGACTCCGCGCTCATGCCTGAGGAAGGCCCCTCCGGAACGATTGCCGACATCGAGAGGCCGAAGAACGCCACGATAAGTATTTACGTCGTACGGCCGGGAGACACTCTCTCAGGCATTGCGAAGATGTTTGGAGTCTCCGCGAACACAATCCTCTGGGCGAACGATTTGCCGCGCGGTTCCAGACTCCAGATTGGGCAGACACTGACTATTCTCCCCGTTACGGGCGTGAGATATACGGTGAAGAAAGGCGACACACTCTCTTCTGTCGCCAAGCGCTTCGGCGGCGACGCCGATGAGATCGCGAGCTTCAACGGACTCGAGGGGCCACTCGCGCTTGGTGCAGAAATCATCATCCCCGATGGAGAAGTAGCTATCCCAGCAGCCGCCCCGCGCGTGAGAGTACCTTCGTATGCAGCAGCCGTTGGAACGCCAGCGCAGGTCGGCTACTATCTGCGACCGATCGCAGGCGGTCTTAAGAGTCAGGGTATACACGGCTACAACGGCGTTGACATTGCCGCTCCCTCGGGAACGCCTATTCTTGCTTCTGCCGAAGGCGACGTGATTATCGCAAAGTTGAGTGGTTGGAACGGCGGCTACGGAGCATACACCGTCATTCAACACGGCAATGGAAGCCAGACACTCTACGCGCATGCCTCGAGCCTTATTGTCTCGGCAGGACAGCACGTTCAGCAGGGACAGGTTGTGGGCTACGTTGGGCGCACGGGCAAAGCAACGGGCTCGCACGTACACTTCGAGATCAGGAACGGCATCAGGAATCCGTTCTAGAAGCTGTTATGAGCGGAGCGAATTACAGATTCTTGACCCGCCTAAATTTTTCGCGCCGCGAAAAATTTTGTGCGGGTGTAAGAACTTCTAAGCCTCTTTCAGTCGCTAAGAATTTCTAACATGACGAACCATTTGATTCAGGCGGTTTTGATTTTGATACGGATGTTTGTGTAAGAGCGGCGCTCGCTGGTGCAATAAAAGCGTCCGCCGGTGGCGGACGCTTTGTACGATCTCGACGGAGACTAACGCGTCACCTCTTCATGTGCCAGTTCAACTGCCTCGAAGAAGCCGCGCGTATATCCTACCGCTTCATCCACGTCGAACGGCTTACAGGTGTAGCAATCGACGGTGACGAGCGGCAGATGTCCGGTGCACTCAGATGGGTACGTGTATACTGTCGTGCCGGAAGTCTTCCAGTGCACGTATCCGGCATATCCCATCCCGTGCGCATCGTAGGTGTGCGGGCCGGACAGCCGTTCCATCTTGGTCACGGCGACAAGACCCAGAAGGTACTTTTTGATCTCGTCGGGTCCAACGAGTTCACGCGTGGTAAGCTCGATGATAACGCGCTGGCGGATAAGGCCAGGCGCGAGGTTCTTCATGTGCAACATTGACTTCTTCTCCCAGTTTTGCTCGGCCAGCTTTGTACCTCGATTGGTTTGACATATCCAAAAAAGAGTCGTATTGTCGCAGCAAGTAAACGTCTTGTTTACTATTTGTCATGTTCCCTCTTCGGCGGACGCTTGAGACTGAGATAATTGAAAGCCTCCAAAAGGGGCCTCTTTCGACACGTGATCTATTAGAGTCGCTCCGGACCAGACATCGCAGCACTACCAAGCAAGGCATGTATGTCGCACTTCGCAAGCTCATTCGCGCGGAGATTGTGCTGAAGCAAAAGCAGCAAGTCTCACTCAATGTCACATGGCTCACTCGCATGGAGTCCTTCGTCACCGTTGCCGGGCACTTCTATGCGAAAGATGCGCAGGGAGGCAGCTTTCTTTCTCTTGCAGACGGCGAGAAGATCACCTATCGATTTCGCGACTCGAACGCCACTGATGCATTCTGGATCCACATACTCCTTTTGCTCGTCGAAGCATACCCGGGCACGCCGTTCGTTGCCTACGATCCGCATTGTTGGTTTCTCCTTGTTCGTTCTCCGAGCGAACGCACGCTTCGCGACGCGATAATCCAAA
>MFLZ01000042.1:0-29444 GCA_001781685.1 Candidatus Kaiserbacteria bacterium RIFCSPLOWO2_01_FULL_54_13 | reverse complement strand
TCATTCGCGGAGAATTCAACGGGAAGAGCAGCCAATACTACATGCGCGAGTCGCCGTTGTATCCGCAAAACAACTATTATATCAACGTCATCGGCGATTATGTCATCGAAGTTTGGATTGATGCAGCACATGCTAATGCAATTGAGCGTGTGTATGAGACGGAGTCGACCATGTCGCCTGCGGCTGAGGAACAGCTGCGGTATATCATCAACTCGAGGGGCAGGTCGAAGTTGGTTATCTCGCGCAACAAGAGACACTCACAAAAGATCTTTGCAAAGCTGACCAAACCATTTGTCGTTGCCAACAGATCTGCCGTCTAGGCTCCTTGCCGGGGGCCTGTTTTTTTGTTAGCTTGAGGTAGTTGTGTCTACTCAGACTGTCGATTGTATAGTCGATCTCCAGTACGGGGATTGCGGAAAAGGCAAGGTCGCCCATCATCTTTGCCAGACGAAAAACTACACCCATGTGCTCCGCTACAACGGCGGCGCTAACGCCGGCCATACGATTTTTCACAAGGGGAAAAAATTCATTACCCACCAGATTCCCGCCGGAGTGTTTTTTGGGATCAAGAGCGTTGTCGGGAACGGCTGTGTTTTGGATCCCGTGCAGTTTTTTAACGAAATTCAGATGCTCGAAGAGGGTGGTATTGAGACCAAGGGAAAGATTTTTGTAGCCGAGAACACACACATCATCACGGAAGCGTACAAGGAGGAAGACAAGCGTGAAGGCGTGCGAATCGGCACGACCGGTCGCGGGAACGGTCCGGCGTACCGCGAAAAATATGGCAGAACAGGAAAGCGCGCGATCGAGATTCCTGATCTGAAACCCTACCTTATCAATCTCTATAGGGAGTGGTATGAGGGAAACAATGTACGCATTCTTGGAGAAGGTGCACAAGGTTTCGGCCTCGACATCGACTGGGGTGATTACCCATTCGTTACCTCCTCGCACTGCACGACCGCGGGCGCACTTTTGAATGGTTTGCCGCCGCGCTCGATTAAAGACGTGTGGGGTGTTGCGAAGATGTACGAAACATATGTTGGGAGCAAGAAGTTCCAGCCCGAGGGGGATGTGTTCAACAAGATCGCTGATGTAGGCGAAGAGTTTGGCGCAACAACTGGCCGCAGGCGGCAGGCCAACTGGATGAACATGCAGACCTTGGAGCGCGCGATTCGCATCAACGGCGTCACTCGTGTTGTCTTCAACAAAGTGGACGTCTTGCGCACCGTTGGGCAGTGGGAAGTCTATGATAAGGGCAGGAAGGTTGAATTTAAGAGCGAAGACGACATGAAAGAGTTCGTCACAGCGCGTCTAACATCGCTTGGTGTTATCGGAAAGAATATTTTCTTCTCGGAGAGCAAGGAGAGAATTTAGATTTCTCGAGCCCGATACTGCAATGCCTCGAGCATGTGGGTTGGTTCGATTGTGTCGCTTCCCACGAGGTCGGCGATGGTGCGGGCGACTTTGATGGTGCGGTGGTAGCCGCGCGGCGAGAGTTTCATTTGGCGCGCGGCGGAGACGAGGGTTGCCTCAGACTTGTCGGAGAGCTTCGCGAGAGCTTCGATGTGCTTTGGCCTCATGTCGGCATTTGTGGAAACCTTCACTCCGGCAAAGCGCTCATGCTGCCTCTCACGCGCCGACGCAACGCTCATGCGTGCCGCCTTTGTCTCGCCGCCCACTCTTTTCGCGCGCACCGAGAGCGACTCGGGAGGCATCTCGCCCACGTGCACCCACATGTCGATGCGATCTGCGATTGGTCCTGAAATCTTGCGTCGGTATTTTTCGATCGTGTGCGGCATGCATTTGCACCGCGCGCTCCCCCAGAATCCGCACGGACAGGGGTTTAGTGCTGCGATGAGCATGAAGTTTGCAGGAAATATCGCAGAGCCCCTCGCGCGCGCGATACTGACGACGCGCTCTTCGAGTGGTTCACGAAGCGCGTTTATAACATCGCGGTGGAATTCGGGGAATTCGTCTGCAAATAAGACACCGCGGTGCGCCAAGGTCGCCTCACCCGGACGCGGCACCGCACTACCTCCGCCGATCAAGGAAGCGTACGAAGAGGTGTGGTGTGGTGACCTGAAGGGGGGCCGGAACATCGCTCCTCCCGTCAAGTTTCCCGCGAGCGAGTGAATCGTCGTAACCTCGATCATCTCTTCTTGCGCGAGGTCGGGCATGATAGAGGCGGCGGCTCGTGCGAGGAGTGTTTTCCCTGTTCCGGGTGGCCCGTAGAGCGCGATGTTGTGGCCACCGGCTGCGGCGATTATGAGCCCGCGCTTCGCACTCTCCTGTCCGCGGATTTCGTCGAGTGCGGCATCGTCCTCGTGTACTCTGCGCACAAGCGGCTTTCGCGGCGCGGGCTTGTATTCTGGATCCGTAAGTATCGCGAGAACATGCTCGAGCGAGGTTATCGCGTGGATCCTTAACCCTGAGATGAGCGAAGCTTCGTCGAAGTTTTCCTCCGGAATGTAGAGGTCGGTGAATCCAGATGCTTCTGCCGCGCTTGCGAGCGAGAGTGCGCCGAGGATAGGGCGGATCGTCCCGTCGAGTGCGAGCTCGCCTGCAAAAAGTTTGCCTATCGGATCGAACGAGGCTTGCTCGGAAGCGAGGAGGAATGAGAGCGCGAGCGGCACGTCAAACACCGCGCCCTCTTTCTTGAGTGCGGCGGGTGCGAGCGACAGCACGATTTTCTTGTTGCTTCGCTTCGGCGATTCGAGTTCTTCTTCGTCGCCGGCCTGCCCGCCGGAGCCTTGGCGGCGGTGGGTATTTTTTATCGCTGCGGCTATCCTATCCTTCGCCTCCTCTACCGATTTGTCGGGGAGTCCAACGATAGTGAATGCATGAAGGCCGCGCACGATGTCGCACTCAACGGCGACGATTGCTGCCTTCGGGAGCATGGGCTGCGCGCCAAACGTCCGCGCAAAGCCCGACGCAATCTTTTGCTTTTCAGCCACGTGGGCATTGTAGCAGGCCTTCATTCCGTGCTATATAGGGGTTTCCTCAGAAAAAGGAGGTGTTCCTTGAGCAAAGCGGGTGTTGTTGCCATGGCGTTCGGCATTCCCGCGACGCTATGGTCGAACCGATGCATTGCTGAGGCGGCATCTTGGCGTGCGTTGGTTCTTCGGGGGCCGGTCTTCACCCAGATCGGAATCAGAATGTGGGACGGAATTCCTACGTTCCAGATTCCAGGGGAGTCGAGCACATCGTGGGCAACCACGATGCAGATGGCGTTCGGTGCCGTCGATTGGGCGCAGAAAAACGGCATCGATGAACTTTGGATCGTCGCTGCGCGCTCGCATCTTGCGCGCGCACTCCGCGACGTGCGCTTCGCCGTGCGCAAGGCCGGAGCGAGCATTGAAGTTCGCGCGGCCCCCGAGGTCGGCAACTTCAGCGACGCCGACTGGTTCCGGAAGGAATCTGGGCAGCTAAGGACGCGGAGTCGGTTCTTCTGGCTCTGTTACAACACGGCGCTGTTCTTGGTGCCGATGGGCATCTATCTGCGCATCGCAGGACGGCCGTTGCGACCGGCGGTGACTTGAGCTCCACTGCGGCGGCGGGGCTCATTTTTCTATGCTGTATTTAAAGTTCGCTACGGCACTGGTAAAAAGCAATGCCAAAGTGAGGTCACGGGGCGTGTGCGACGCAGGTGGCGGCGGCTGGGTTTGCCTCTAGGCGGTCCATGTCGATAGGTTCTTTGCAGACGTCGCAGGTGCCGTACGTGCCCTTATCCATTTTTTCGAGGGCCTTGTCTATTTCTTTGTGGCGCTTCTCGAGCTCTCCGACGAGCGGGACGTTTGTTGAGAGTTCTTCAATATTATCGGCCGCGTCGTTCGGGTCGGCCTCCTCGCCTACTGATTCCGACGCACCCTGCCAGCCTTTTCCCACCTTTCTACCGTGCTCGGCGAGTTCCTCGTCGAGAGAATCACGCTCTGCTTCCAGGTTCGCGCGCAGGTCGGAAAGCTCGTCCTCGCTCAAGTGAGACATGGCAAGAGTATACCCAGCGAACAGCGAACAGTAAACAGTGTGAACAGAAATACTCAGTTCCTGTTCGCGGCTCTCTGTTTTCTGTTCACTATAGCTTGCGTTCAGCTCGCAAGCGGGCGAGGATCTCGGTAAAAGAGTACGGACTCTCACCTATCACAAGGAGCGCACGCGTCGGGAACGAGTAGTAGAGTTGTATCTCGCCACGATCGTCCTTCAGCGCACGCACGTCGTAGTTGCGCATGACGACGTCGGAGAACCGTCGCTTCTCCGGAAGTCCTCCTTGGCCGAGGAATTGGCTTGGGACGGCTGTGAATGCAGGCGAGAGGTCGGAGTTCATTGTTTGCTCCCACGCAAGCATTCCGGCAAACGCGCGCTCGTATGAGCGCACGGGGATGACGAAGAGAGGAGCATTCTCATCAACAGTGTGTATGCCGAAGAAGAAATCGCTGCCCAGCGCTCGCACAAGGTCCGAAGTTGAGCGCACCCCGAGCGCGCTGAAGAATTCTTCAACCGTTGCAGCACGCTCAACGGCTGTGCCCGCAGCACCTGTCTCAGTGATCGTTGGCACTACGCGTGTGATTGAACCGAGCGTAGCGCTCCCTCCGCCGCGCGCTTGCGCAATGAAGCGCTTCAGGTCGAGCGGGTTGTCTTCCTCGAGCGGCAGCAAAAAAGTGCTTTCTGCAAAAAGGAGTGAAGATCCTCCTAGGCCTTGCGGTGGGCTCGCAATATCCGGCGTGACGATATAGACGCCGAAGAGTGCAGCTCCTCCGAGGATGACAAGAATCGCCGCGGCAAAGAGAATCCCACGTGTTCTGCGCGCACGCGCCCGCGTTATCTCGGTCGAGACGGCCGGTCGCTCGCGCCTTTTTTCCTGTTCGAGAGCTGCCGCCCGCACAAGCGATATCTTTTTCACGCGGACGATCTCCTGCAAGTCGTTCTTGAGGGTGCGGAGGGGCGCTACGATCTCGGCAGCAAGTCCCCCACTTGAGGGCTTGGGCGGCTGAGTAGGTACCGGAGGCTCTTTCGGTAGCTCTGCGGAGGCACCCAGCATCGTGTCGAATCTCTTTTGCTCCTTTTGCGTTGGCGCTCCTTCTGAGGGAGGAACGTCGCGGCGTTCAGGAAGTTTCGCTCCTTCGAGAATGCGGGTGATCGCCTCGCTCGCACTGCCGGACCCTCCTGCTTTCGGGAGAGGTTGTACTGGACTCTTCTCAGGGGATGGCGCTTCTTTTGCCAGTGTCGCGACTGGTAGCACTACACTTGGCAGAGCAGCACTAGGTGAAGGAGGCGGAGGAGTTTTCTGTGAGACAGGAGCGGACTGCGGCGGCGCTGGGGGTTGAGATATTACCGAAGGAGCGCGGGGTGAAGGCGCTGCTTCCGCAGGAGCCGGGGCAAGCCTTCCTTCTTGTGGAGGTACAGCAAATATTGGAGTTGTTGCGGGTTCAGGCGCCTTGATCGGGGCCGGGGTCTGTTTGGAGACAGGCGCTTGCGTCGGTACTTTTTCTTGAGCAGGTCCTGACGGTGCCGTCGGGGCAGCTTTGACGACGGTTTCTTCAATAATCACCGGTTCCGGCACCGGGGTCGGCGCGGGTGGCGAGGAAGGAGCCGAAGCAGGGAGAGTAGAGCCAGACTTCGGTGGAGTTGTCTCAGATTCTCCGACGCCGCTCGCCCCCGTGCCTGTTGGGTTCTCTGCCATAATTATTTCCTCCACCCTGACTCGGTTTCAATCCCTTGCGTGCAGCCCACTCCGAGTCAGCGGCTTTGATAGAAAGATTATACCGTCCTTTCTCATCGACTTCTTTGAGAACGACGGGGACGGTGTCGCCGATGCGTACGGCATCGGAAATTTTGTCGATGCGAAACGGTGCCACTTCGGAGACGTGCACAAGGCCCTCGGTGTTCGGTCCGATTTTCACAAAGGCACCAAAGTCCATGAGGCGTGTAACGACGCCTTCGAATCGCTCTCCCGGGAGGTACTCTCGCGTGAGATCCTCGATTGCTTTGAGCGCAGCCTCTGCACTTCCAAGTTTACCGGTGATGAAAATAGTGCCATCTTCTTCGATTGAGATGTCGTCGCATCCCGTGGTCTCCTTGATGCCGTTGATCATTTTGCCTCCCGGGCCAATGACGAGGCCTATCTGGTCTGTCTTTACTTTGATCGTGAGTATCTTTGGCGCTCGCGGGCTTATGTCCGTGCGCGGTGCCGGAATTTCTTTCGTTATGACATCTAGAATTTGCATCCGCGCTTTCTTTGCTTGTGCAAGTACCTCCCCGAGCACGTCTATCGGGATGCCGTCCACTTTCACGTCCATCTGGACGCCGGTCACGCCGTCTGCGGTACCCGCGACTTTGAAGTCCATGTCGCCGTGATGGTCCTCCGGTCCCTGAATGTCGGTGAGGATCTTATATGTCTTTCCATCTGTCATGAGACCCATTGCGATTCCCGTGACAGGTTTTGTGATAGGAACTCCTGCGTCCATTAAGGCGAGTGTTCCCGCGCACACGGAAGCCATCGAAGTCGAGCCGTTTGAGGCGAGGCAGTCTGCGACGATACGTATGGTGTACGGAAAAGTTTCCTTTGGCGGGAGAACCGCTCTCAAGGATTTTTCTGCGAGTGCCCCGTGCCCGATCATGCGGCGGTTCATCCCGCCCACGCGCCCCGTCTCGCCCACGCTAAACGGCGGGAAGTTGTAGTGGAGCATGAAGGTTTTTTTCTTGTCTTGAAATTCAATCGTGTCGATGAGAAGCGCATCACCCGGGCCGCCCAAGGTAAGTGCGGCCAAGACGTGGGTTTCCCCGCGGTAGAAGAGACCGGTGCCATGAATGATCGGCGAGATGCCTCCGGCTTGAGCAAAGAGCGGACGAATCTCGTCAAACGCCCTGCCGTCGACGCGTTTCCCTTCTTTGATTGCGAGATCGTGGACGTGTTCGTCGACCATGAGCTCGAAGTACTGGTCCAGTTTGGTGGGAAGAGTGTCCGGGAGCTTCTCTGTGGCGGCTTTCATCCATGTCGATTTCAATTCATTGATAGCGCTCTTGTCTAGACGGCCACTTGCCGCCGCGAGCTTCGGCTTCACGACCTCGTCGAAAATTGGCGGAATCTCAGGGTGATCGTCAGGTTTCTTGAATTCTGCCTTTGTGATGTCTCGCTCGGCAACGATTGATTTCTGCCACGCTTGGATCTTCTCGATCTCCTCGCTCGCACGCTTGAGGGCCTCTTCGAGCGTCTTCTCATCCACCTCGCGTGCGTTCACCTCGATCATGTTGATTAAGCCGCCCTTGCCCGAGACCGTGAGGTCCATCTTTGCTTTTGGCGGGAGCTCGTCGCTACGCTGGCCGTAGCTCGGATTCACGATGAGGTCCTCGCTGTCGCCGACAAGGCCGATCCGTGTCGCAGAGACCGGGCCGTTCCATGGAATGTCGGAGGTTGCGATTGCCAAAGATGCCGCGTTCACCGCGAGGATGTCAGTGTCATAATCCTCGATCGAAAGCACTGTGATGATGACCTGCACTTCGCGCTTTAAGCCCTTGGGGAAAAGCGGACGGATCGTGCGGTCGACGATGCGGCCGGAGAGCACCGCCTCGTCGGAGGGCCTGCCTTCGCGGCGCACGAAACGCGAGCCTAGGATCGCGCCTGCGGCATAAAATTTCTCTTCGTATTCGACGGAGAGCGGAAAGTAATCGAGGTCCGATTCTTTGTCGTTCATGACGACCGTCGCCAACACCGCGCTGTTGCCATAGCGCATGAGGACCGAGCCGTTCGCCTGATCGGCCCAGTCGTTAAACTCAGCTATCATCGTCTTTCCCCCGATATCGAGGGAATACTCTTTCTTTTGCATGTGTGGGTCTCTATTACCGACCCTCGGATTTTAGGTTTCAAACGATTTACCCTGAGCAAGTCGAAGGGGTTTGAAGCCTACCTATCCTCGGGCCGCTCTGCTAACGGTAGGAGTATATCAAAGTACTCTGCGAGTTCCAAGTCTATTTGCTCCTCTGTGATCGTCGTAATGTCCATACGTGCGGAAAAGTCGCGATGTTCTTGCCGGTATTTATCTTCCATACGAGGGGAGGAGAATAGCGAGGATGATCTTCGCGACCGCGCTGTAGAGAGAGCTCCCGGACGTGGAGGCACTCGCAAGGTTTGACGAGCTCGGCAAGCCGGCTTGATCGTCATCGTCATCCTCTCCGTTTCCCTGACCGTTTCCTTCCCCGCTGTTACTCCCGCTTCCTCCACTTCCGCCGACGGGTCCAGTCTCGAAGGGCGGATTTCCCGTGACGCCTATCTCAGCACTCACCAGCTCTGAGCGCTCTTTGCTCACAAGATCCACTGCAAGGATTTCTGCACCGACGCCCGGACAATAATACTTGTGCTCTCGTGCGTCGGGATCGAGCGGTGTAGTGTCGTAGGTTTTCAGGCAGCTTTGGAAGGTCCCATAGGGAACGGTGACTGTCTCACTGATAGAAAGAACCTCCGCTTTATCTTCCGCAACGCCGGGATAGTTCTCCTGCGCGTAAGTATCGCCGACCTGCGGATTTGCTTTCATCCAAATGCCCGGCTGCGCGCCATTTTGCCCTGCGCGCCATGAGCCGTCGTGGTCGGCTACCTGTCCGTCCTCGTAATTATTCACGTCCTCTCCGAAATACCAGACGTTTCCGTTCCTGTCTTGGGCAAGGTAGTCTTTCGTATCCTCGACGAGCGCGCCATCGAGCCACACGCGATCACGGTAGACTAGAGTCGTGACCCCCTTTACGACCCTGGTCTCCCCCGGTATGAGTATCTCAGTGCGCTCCGTGCTGCTCGCCGTCTTAGTTTCGTATACAAGCTTCATCCCGGGCGTGAGAGTGAGGTATCGGTTTGTGATTTCCGTCGTGAAATTCGAAGGGTTGAACGTGGAAGAGACGCCCGGTGTTCCAGGACGCACGGGTAGCGGTGCAGTTTTGGGCGCGCGTGTTGCCCCGGGGCGTGTCTTCGCGTTCGTGAATGGGAATTCCGGACCTCCCCAGCTCTGCGGCTGCGTTTGCGGGGGGCGATTGCCAACGAAGTTACCGGGCTTTTTTAGGTTCGCTCCAAGCTGCCCCGCGAGTCCCGCACCGCCGCAGCCTCGTTCCAGCGCTGCTCGTGTCATTGGACCTACGAATCCATGCCCTGGCGAACCGGCGGACGCGATAGAGTTTTGTTCTTGGAAGCGCTGAAGGGCACTGAGGGTTGCCTGTCCAAAGAAGCCCGTGATGAAACCTTCGGGGTAGATCGTCTCGTCATCCGCGAGGAATTGCTGAAGTCTTGAAACGTCTCCGGCGGTACCCCCGTCTGTTGCGCCGATAAACATGTTATGAGTTAAGAATGCGCATCGCCCTGGAGTGGAGTTTATGCCGCTTCTAGGTTGTGCAGTGGAAAGCTGGGCCTGAAGGGCTGCAATTTGGCTCCGTAGAGCCGCAATTTGAGCTCGGAGCTCATCAACAGTAGGAGTAGTCTGAGCGCGTGCCGCTACGGGCATCAGGCCGAAGATAACTGCTATCAGCAGACTCGAAACGGCCAGGGAATATGGGTTTGTTGTGGCAATAGAGGACATAAAAATAAAAAGCCCCATTGCACACGCACACTTCTTGTCCTTGTTGTCTCATAAAGGACATAGAAAGCAAGCCCAGCCTGTGGATAAAGGACACCATAGAAACGTATTCTTGGCCTGAGCGATATTGGACAGGTGGGGGTCCCTGTGAGGTGGAGATCCTCTAGGGACTTGCATATTCCGGTGGACGCACGGCGCAGAGAAGGATATGAGTGTGCTACGATACGCCGCATCCGCTATATATGAGTGTCTTCGTTTTCCCCGGAGTTGTTTCCGTTTTAGCCTGTATTTTGGCCTTTTTGTGGGGTGGCATACCGGCGCTTTTTCTGGTCATCCTTCTGGCAGTCCTCGAAACGACGCTCTCCTTCGACAATGCCGTGGTAAATGCAAAGGTTCTTGCGAGGATGGATACGAGGTGGCAGAGGAGATTCCTCACCTATGGGATCCCGATTGCTGTGTTTGGGACGCGTTTTGTGCTCCCACTCCTCATTGTTGCGGCGGCAGCCGCACTTTCCCCACTTTCGGTCGCTAAGCTTGCGTTTTTTGATCCCACGCGGTACGCCGAGTATCTCGAAGAGGCGCATGTCGGGATTGCGGCCTTCGGGAGCGCATTCCTTTTTATGGTTTCTCTCAAGTACTTCTTCAACGACCGCAAGACGGTGCACTGGATCGAGATTATCGAGCGTCACCTCTCGCGGTGGGGCGGCATTGAGGCGATCGAAGTCGCGCTTTCGCTAGCCGTACTTCTCGTGTGTGCCTTTCTTCTTCCCGCAAAGGCCGCGACGATACTCGTCGCTGGAGTGATAGGTGTCGTGCTCTTTATAGTGATTGAAGGCATTGCACAATCCTTCGAAATACACGCCGGTGCGGGCGCGGCAGCTACAGGCCTCGCGCTTTTTGTCTATTTAAACGTCTTGGATGCAGCATTCTCACTTGACGGTGTAGTGGGCGCATTCGCAATTACCTCGAGTGTGCCGGTCATTATTGCCGGTCTTGGTATCGGCGCAGTTTTTGTTAGGGCGTTTACCGTGTACCTTGTGCGTGCAAGGACACTTGAGACCTTGATCTATCTTGAGCATGGCGCGCATTGGGCGATCTTGGGTCTCGCGCTTGCGATGCTTGCAACGATCTTCGTCCGCGTGCCGGAGGCCGTGACCGGTCTCATCGGTCTCGTCTTTGTCGTGCTTGCCTACGTGTCTTCTCGCCGCGAGATGCGCAGAAAGATCGGCTAGTGTCTATTCTACTTCTGTGATTCGCTCGATTTCTGAGAGACTGTCTTTGGTTTCGGTTGAAAGCGTTTCCGATGTGCGCAGAGAGGGAGCAACTCGTCGTGAGCCTGTCGAACGATAGTTCAAGAGGTAGCGTTTCGGATCTTCATCAAGATCGAGAAAGTGATCAGCGACCTCCTTGAGGCGACCGGAAGTGGAGCGACCGAAGGAGACAATTTCCACCTGGCAACCCGCGTGGACCCTCAAGTATTCAACGAGCGGGATGAAGTCGCCATCGCCCGTGAAGAGAATCACAGTGTCGAGCTTTGGCGAGGCTGTGATAGCGTCGACCGCGATGCCGACGTCCCAGTCGGCCTTTTTCGCGCCGCCGTAGAAGACCTGCAAATCCTTGGTGCGCGGCTCAATGCCGATTTTAGTCAAGGCTTCGAGGAACGCTTTCTCCTCGCCGCTCTCCGTCGTCACCATGTATGCACGCGCACGAATGAGGCGGCGGCCCGCCACCGCATCTTTGAGGACGTTTCCGAAATTTACACGAGCTCGATAGATATTTTTCGCGCTGTGATAAAGATTTTGCGTGTCGATAAAGACGCCGACACGCTGCTCTGGGTGCTTGATAATAGCCATGAATAGCTTGGAGCTAGTAGCCTCTCGCTAGTAGCAAAAATTAAGAACGTTTTATTAAAAATATATGCTACACGAAGTGTACTCTCAAAATGAAAAGCAGCAAATCTTGCTTGCAGGAGCTACAGGCTTCAGGCAACAAGCTACTGGCTATTTCTTGAGGCCAAGTCTCCTGATCAAATTGCCGTACGAGCGCTTGTTGGTGGTCTCGAGATACTTGAGGTGGCGCCGACGGTCGGCAACGAGGCCAAGAAGCCCGCGCCGCGAGTGCTTGTCCTTGCGGTTTTTGTCCAAATGCGCCGAGAGCTCTTCGATGCGCCGGGTCAGAACCGCGATTTGCACCTCCGGAGAGCCGGTGTCCGAGTCGTGCCGGCGCGCCTTTTGTATCTCATTCTGCTTCTTGCGCTTCGTTAGCATTAATATAGAATATCACATTCCGCGGCTTTACGCAAGGGGTTATTGGCGACGTGGAGCGAGGCCCAGCACCTTTCGCGAAAGGTGTTGGGTGAGCCGAGGAGCCAACAAGGTCTCTATCCTTTATCGAGAGTTTGGAGCAGATGCTCCGCCTGCCGGCGCTGACTCAACTTTGGTGAGTTTCACATCGAAGATGAGCGTTGAATTTGCAGGAACGACGACGGCGCCCGAAGGGTCCTTCACGTCTTCCCCACCGTAGCCGAGCGAAGGAGGAATCGCCATTCTCCGCTCCCCGCCCTCGCGCATACCATTCACTCCGATCTGGAATCCCGCGATGATTCCGGGAGCTCCGAGCTGGAAGACGAGCGGCTGATTGTCGTGAGCTTCAGAGCTGTCGAAAACCGTGCCGTCAGCAAGCCTCCCCACGTAGAGGACAGATACGATGGAGCTAGGACCGGCCTGCGTCCCCGTGCCCACCTTCACGTCTTGCGCCTGTACGAGATCAGGAGTGGTTGTCGCGTTTTGATTTTGCCCGAACAGATTTGCGCCCAAATAGTTTTGGTATAGGAAGTATCCGCTCGCTGCCACGATTACGATAACGATAAGAGAGACTAGAACAGTCTTTGTGCTCATTTGCATAGTTTATCGTGCACGCGCGCGGCGTGCAATACGTTTGACTGTGCACAGCGCATCTCCCGGCGTAGAATGCGCCTCATGGAGCCACTTGCGTCGAAAATACGGCCGAAAGCACTTGATGAATTCGTCGGACAGGAACATTTGACAGGAAAAGGTAAACCTTTACGTGTCGCGATCGAAAAGAAAGAGCTCTTCTCATTCATTCTCTGGGGTCCGCCCGGAAGCGGGAAAACGACCCTTGCGCGGATTTACGCGAGTGCCTTGGGCGCGGATTTTTATGAGCTCTCTGCGGTAGATGCGGGCAAGGAAGACATAAAGAAAATATTGGGTGAACAGCGAACGGAGAACAGAAAACAGCTAGCCGCATTTTCGAAGCCTAAGATTCTTTTTGTAGATGAGGTCCATCGCTTCAACAAGGCACAACAGGATTTTCTTCTGCCGTTTGTGGAACGCGGCGATCTCACGCTTGTCGGAGCAACGACAGAGAATCCCTCCTTTGAAGTTATCGCGCCGCTTCTCTCACGCTGTCGCGTGTTTGTACTTAATGAACTCTCAGAAAGAGACATGGAGAAAATAATTGCACGTACAAGACTCAAGGTTACAAAAGCTGCGCGAGATTGGTTGATCGCGATGGCGCAGGGAGATGCACGGCAGGCTATTACGACGCTTGAGACCGCACAAAAGCTATACGGAAAAATCTCTGTCGAGACCTTGAAGGAGGCAATTCAATCGAAGCATCTGCGATACGACAAGAAAGGCGAAGAGCACTACAACACTATCTCTGCGTTCATTAAGTCCATGCGCGCATCGCAACCCGATGCCGCGCTCTACTACCTCGCGCGCATGGTGGACGCGGGCGAGGACCCGAAATTCATCGCGCGGCGCATGGTGATTTTTGCGAGTGAAGATATTGGCCTCGCTCAGCCCACGGCTTTGGTTGTCGCGAATGCGGTCTTTGAAGCGGTAAATAGGATAGGCTACCCCGAAGCGACAATCAATCTCGCGCACGGTGTCGCGTACCTCTCGCAATGCAAAAAAGACCGCCGCGCCTACGATGCCTTGCGCGCCGCGCAGGAGGATGTGAAAGAATTCGGCAACCTCCCGATTCCCCTCAAGGTCCGCAATCCGGTGACAAAACTCATGAAAGACCTCAAGTATGGCGAGAGTTACGAAAAATACGATAAAGAGAGTTATCTTCCCGACAAACTCAAAAAGAAAAAGTATCTTCGGGATAAATAATTGCGGCGCGCAAGGAATCAAACCTCGCGCGCCGGCACCGCGCAGCCATACTCATTGCACGGTGAACTCGCTGATTCCGACGGTCGCAGCCTCTGGCGCAAGCTGCTTGTTGAGCCAGTCTTGGGCGAGGGAGCGGAATTTCTTTTGCTGGGCATCACTCAGCGGGTTGTAGAATTCCGCGAACTCCGCCGACTTTGCATCGTTGAGTTCGTATGCCCAGTACTCGATGAGCTTCCGCAACTCGTCCTTGTTGATCCCTCCGGCGAAGCCGTATCCCACGGCTGCATTCAATCGTTCCGGCTTTGCCCGGAGATAGCGCTCATGGTCCGTCACGTATGCCGTTATTTGATAGGAAATTCGGCGGACCTTCGGGTTTGTTGTTATGGGAGACACGGAAGTTCTGTGCTTGGCAATCTCCGCGTCCGGGCTTGGCATCCGCACGAGTGTTTTTCCGTACTCGAATGTGCCCCACGGCTGCTCTACCAGTCTTCCGTCTTCAATTGCATAGAGCTTGCCGGGCCAGTCGGGATATTCGTAATACAGCGGCAGGAATACACCCATCGTAGCCACGACCAAGCACAAGGTCCATCTCAGTACTTGCGCCGCGGTAAGTAGGCGTTTGTCGAACCGCCATGTTTGCAGTAGCGGGTCGATCTTCTTGCTGATCCACGCGAGTGTGAAGACTGGAACCGAAGCGATGACCGCAGTCAGAAGCCACAGTAGAAGAGCCGTCATGGCACTCTCTCCCCTCAAGGTTGACAAAGGGCAGTGGTCGGCCATTCGAGGCCGGAATGTACTGCCATGAATACCCTACTCTTGATCGCATGGTGTTGCAAGAAGTAGTTTGACGTTCGCGAAAACGTTCTATAGAAACATGGCTCCGCGGAATTCGTCTCCGCGGAGCCGTGTCAGCGACAACCTGGTGCTCACTTTGCCGGTGTCGCAGGCATATCTTTGATTGGCTGTTTTCCCAGCGGTGTCAGATACATCTGCTGGAGGTACTCTTCGACGCGGTCTGCGAACCAGACGCGGTATCTGCAGACCATACCGGTCATCACCCCGGGCTGAGCCGTATTGACCGGCGTGCAGTCGACACTGATGGCTGTTGACCCCTGAGTGTCGGGCGTCGGGGGTGTTGGTTGACTGCTCTGAGCAGACGCGAGCCCGATCATCGCAAGCAGGAAAAATCCTGCCAGAGTGAATCTTTTCATGGCGACCTCCGGTCCAGCTGGGCGCCCAAGGAGCATGGACGCTACCTGGATAGTAGCACAGAGATCGATTCAAAATCTCTGGCCGCTTGTCTACTGCGTGATGACCCTACGTTCCAAGAGATACAGAAGATCTCTGCGTATGTTTTGCGCGGTCACATCGAGTCCCGCTCCCGGACCCTGCACAGAATATGGGTTTTCTTTTCCGTAGATTTTTGAAACGACCAGAATTTTGTTCAGCGTACCCTGCAGCGCTACCAGCTGGCTGTTTGTTACAACTTTTTGCAGGCGCACGCTCAAGCAAGGCGTGTTTCCCTTCATGCGCATCGTGGCGACGTAGCGGAGGACGGAACCGTTCTTCTTTGCGCTCTTGATTTCCTGCGCAAAGTGGTGGTCCAATCCCTTTGTTGAGCGTATAAATTTTCCGACACTTTCCTTTTTGAAATAGCTGCGTGGAATGAACGGCTGCACGTGCACTTCTTTGAGCCCCACTGGCACTCCGGCGCTTCGCGCGAGCACCACAAGTTTCCTGGCCACATCGAAACCGCTGAGATCGTCCCGCGGGTCAGGCTCTGTGTACCCGCGGCGCCATGCCGTGTCGAGAATATCCGAGAAGCGCTTGTTTCGCTCGAGCATGGAAGTGATGTACCCGAGCGTTCCCGAAAAGCACCCCTCGATAAGGGTTGGCTTGTCGCGCACGTCGCGAAGATCACGCAAGAAGGGCACCGCATCTGCGCCGGCCATGACGGAGCATCGATAGCCGTAGCGGTCGGGTTCTTTAGTGAGAAAGGTGAATGTGTTGAAGTCGGCGTAGGCGATTGGGTTCTTGTTCGCCGTTACGATGCTGAAGGGAGTCTTCGAGATCACCTTCTTGTGGAATTCGATCATTGGCTCTTTGAGCGCTGTGACATCGACGAACACGAGGTGGTCCCGGTTCGTTCGCGCGAGGGCGATCAGTTCGTCGAGCCTATTGTAGGAGATTCCGTTTTTTGTTTTGAGGAATTTCAGCGCTTCCTTTTTCCCGATTCCCTTTTTCGAGAATGCGACCGAAGAGCTCGAGGCGAGACCGACAATTCGCGTCGGATTCACGTGAATGGAGCGGCTCGTATCTCCTTTTTCGTAAATCTGGTGCACGAGCGTCGAACCCACCTTTCCTGTTGCACCGATAATGAATACGTTCTGGTACATGCGCGTCGATCGAGGTCCCATTGTAGGGGTTTTTCGAGTTCCCGTAAATTCAACCTCGGTTGAGATTCGTGATGCGACACTCGCGACAGAATTGCGCGAAGTGTTCAAAAACCTCTGGCCACTCGTCTAATTTCCTTATGCGCTAATTCGTACGAATTAGCCGTCAAGCTGAGCGATACGTAATTACTTTCTCGCGGCAAGAGCGAAGTGGTCGAAGTATTTTTCGAGACTTTCGAGCGAACTATCGTACTCTTTTCCACCGGTAACGGCATCGCAGAATACTTCGAGCACGCGTGCGATCTCTCGAAGCCTCCCCTTCCAGCGAGGATCCGCAAGCGTCAGTTCGAAAAGCTCGAGTGCTCGATCTCGTGCAGCGAGAAAGCGTTGCTCATTCGTGTGTTGCGCAAGGCGTGCTCGATGAACCTCACTCCCGATGTTTCCCAACTGCTCCGCGAGGCTCAGTGTACGCCATCGACCGTTCGCGAGTGATGCATGTTGAAAAGCCATACTAATCTTCTCTCACTATACGATGGATTATGTCCCGAATTTTCTCGCGAATAGTCTCATCGTCGACGCCACGCGTGCGATTACCGAATGCCGGCTTGAGGTTGATGACCGAATCGAACTCGACGAAAGCGTCTCCCGTTTCGGCCGGGTAGAGATTTATGCCCCATACGTCTTCACGACGCGACCCCTCCCTTTCGATGAGCGCTGTCTCAGCGTCAGCGTGCAGTTCTGCGCCGAGTGCAAGAATTTCCTGCCGTACGTCGATAGCAGATTTGACCAAATCACCAAACCGCTCATTCGCGATTTCCCGAAGCTCGTTCCTCGAGATCCGGTCTTTGACGATGCGGATGCCCATAGGTTGCACATGATACCACTTTGGCCTGCGTACACGTTATACACAGAGGCACTCGTTGTCTCCTTGTGCGCGGGAGGTACAGTTACAACGTGCGCATTAATGGCCCGCACGTGGATGCGCACGTGCATAAGTTGTTTTTATATGGAACATAATGCACGAAAAGTCTGGCGCCTTGCGATAGCGACGGCGTCTGTTTCGTTTTTGGTAGCAGTTCCGGCTCTTGCTCTGGCCGCGTCGTTGCCGGGTTTTGGCTTTGATGAGGGTCAAAGCGAAGCATTTGGGACAAGAATTTTCCGTTCGATCATAGAGCGGCTGTGTCAGGTCCAAGAAGCCCGCGGGAATCGCGTGATACTCGTCGATCCTTCTCGATGCGCGCCTCCCCCGCCTCTTGCGGCGACGCTCACGCTTTGGAAGGTTGTCGTCAATGATGACGGTGGAACCGCAACGACGACGAACTTTCAGGCAAAAATCGACGGCGCGAACGTTCCGTGGGGTGTGGCACAAACAGTCTCGGCTGGAGCACACACTGCTTCTGAGACCGCGCTTCCCGGCTACACGGCGTCTGACTGGGGCGGCGACTGTGATGAAGACGGCACAATCACTCTCGCGGGTGGCGAGAACAAGACTTGTACGATCACCAACGACGATTTGTCGGGTCGGCTCGTTGTCGATAAGTTGACGCAGCCTAGTGGAAGCGTGAGAGAGTTCAGTATTCTTGCTTCCGGCACCGGCACTATCACTGGCGGCGGCGCAGGCGTCGTGACAGACGCAGCGAACAAAGAGTATGAAGTTACGGCGGGCACGTACTCGGTAGAAGAGGCAGTGCCCGACGGCTGGGCGCAAGTGAGCAGTACCTGCGAGGACGTTGAGATTGGGATTGGCGAGGCAGAAACATGCACTATCACGAATGCAAAACTTCCCACGCTTACGCTCATGAAAACGGTCACGAATGACGATGAGGGAGTAGCGACAACGACTGACTTCCAAGCTCGGATAGATGGAAGCAATGTGCCATGGGGCGTTGCGCAGACTGTCTCTGTCGGTCCCCACACCGCGTCCGAGACGACGTTAGCTGGCTACACGGCGTCTGACTGGGGTGATGATTGCGCGGCCGACGGCTCCATCACTCTTGCAGCCGGCGAGAATAAGACTTGCACTGTCACGAACGATGACAACCACGTGGTGGTAGAAGGTAAACTTCTCATCACAGAAGTTCTGTACGATCTTTCGAATGCCGAGGGAGATCCTCAGGGCTCTGAACCCGCGAACGAATGGGTAGAGATATATAACGGCACGGCCGCAACGATGAACTTGAGTGGTTTTACGCTGAACGATAACGCCACAACTTCATTAGACGCGATTCCTGTTGGCATCTTTCTGGCTCCAAATACGTACCTTGTCGTCTTTGGCGCGACTACCACAGAATCTTTCTGGACGATTCCGCCGGGAGCGATGACGGTTGTCCTTGCGACGAACATTGGCAATGGGCTTGCCAATGGAGGAGATAGGGTTGTTCTCAAGGGTCCAGGTGGCGAAGAAGTTGATTCTGTGAGCTGGGGCACTGATACAAGTGCATTTGATCCTTCTGTAACACTAGCCCCCGATGGCAACTCAATCACGCGCACGAGTCCTACGACCGACACCAACACCGCGGCGGATTGGGTTGCCGACCCAACGCCTTCGCCGGGATCGTAACACACGTTCAAAAATAGTTGCGGCGCGCGAGGAATCCAACCCCGCGCGCCGTCTCACTCTCGTCTCCTTGTGGCCGCCCACTCTTGGAGAGTCCGAAGTATGCGCTCTGCAACGACACCCATGCCCGTCGCGTAAAGCATAGGCATACTCAGCAGCATCGCGAATTCCTTCCTGATTTCCCACGGGATGTCAGGAAACGTCGCGGCGAGCAGGTACATAAGTCCGATGGCTGTTAGTGCCATCGTTCCGAGTGCGCTGCCCGTTGCGGCGATGAAAGTATGCTGGTTGCTTCGTGTGAGCATAATGCTCACTACCGTGGACAAGAACCCTATTGAGTAGAGAGTCCACGGAGGGATGTGCAAGACTTCCCAAGAAGGCGATGACGGCGGCATCAGAGCCGCATGCATAAGTGTTGCGACAGTTCCTCCAAAGAGAGCGTCGCCGAGACTTTGTCGAATCCTCATTGGCAGGCCCCTCCTCTTACTCGCATCACTCTTCTTTAAGGGAGTGTTTCTGTCAATGAGGATATTGTACGACGCGCGCGTTGCACAATATCGTCAGGTTTTCCGACGCTTTAGCGTTGGAACAACCGATGTTGTGCGACGTATGCGGTAGAATTGAGACGTGGCATCGGAATTGAAAGCACTCAAAACACAATTCCTCGAGTATCTCGAAATCGAGAAAGGCCGAAGTGTGAAAACTGTCGAAAACTACGACCGCTACCTCGCACGCTTTTTAGGCTTTGCCAAGATCTCGAAGCCGCTGCAAATTACGGAGCCGAAAGTGCGAGAGTTCCGCTTGCATTTGAATCGCCAGCCGGGGACGACCCACAATCTGAAACTCAAGACGCAAAACTACTATCTCATCGCACTGCGCGCATTCCTGAAGTATCTTAGGAAACTGAACATCGAGTCGCTCCAGCCGGAGCGGATTGAATTGGCAAAGGTTGGCAGCCGCGACCTCGATCTCATCACAACGCAAGAGTTGAATCGTCTCATGCGCGCGCCCGCGGGCGATACACTCACGGCTCTGCGCGATCGCGCAATGCTCGAGCTTCTTTTTTCTACGGGTTTGCGTGTCTCCGAACTCTGTTCGTTGAACAGCGACCTCGATCTCTCGCGTGACGAGTTCTCCATTCGCGGCAAGGGCGACAAAGTGCGTGTCGTATTCCTCTCCCCTTCTGCGAAGAAGGCGGTCGCTGAATATCTCAAAAAACGCAAGGACATGGGAGAGGCACTTTTCGTAAGTTATGGGCGTGGCGGAAATCCGCCAGCTGGCGGATCGGATCGGCTCACTCCCCGTTCTATTGAACGTATCGTTAAGCAGTATGCGATCAAATCAGGCATCACACGCAAGGTCACCCCGCACGTCATCCGCCATTCGTTTGCGACTGATCTTCTAGAGGGCGGCGCCGACCTCCGAAGCGTGCAAGCACTTCTTGGTCACGCCAATATCGCAACCACGCAAATCTACACGCATGTCACCGACAAACACTTGCGGGAAGTTCACCGCGCCTTCCACGGCAGACGAAGAAGGTGATATGAGGGAATCACGCGAAGTCAAAGGAGTCCCAAGAAACTCTCTCGACGGGATGGAGCGGATAGCCGAAAGAAGAATCGCTGTCTTTGGAGCACAGGGCCACTTCGGGAGCAAGCTCATGGCACGCCTCTCCGAGATCAAGCCTGCTGGCGTCGCGCTCGATCCCGTAACGGAGCGGGAGCGCAATGCTGAAGCGGCGTTCAATTCTGATATGGTCGTGCTCACAGTTCGACCGGCGCAGGTGCTGGAAACGCTCGATAGGATGCAAAGACGGCTGAATCCGAGCGCACAGATACTTTCGTTCGCCGCCAATAGCTCACCGCTCGTCGACGTATCGGTAGGAGGGATCGCTTCGCTCGCGCACCGGCCAACGGCCCGCATGATGGCTGATCCATGGTGGAACATATCGGCATACGTGCTCGGCGAGGGTTTCTCGAAGGAGGGATATCAATTCGTGTTCAATAATTTGACGCGGAGGAAGCCGACGCAGTTAGCCGGTGACGGCACTCTCGATAAATTCACACTTCTTCTTAGTCAGCTTTTTGTCTCGGTGCTCTTGGAGCGTACCGGAGAATTGAAAAGCGCCGTGCCTCATATCAAGTTCATCGCGGCGCAAAAAGGCTTCGAATGTGATCCTGCGTCACTCGGCAACCTCGAGGCAGGGCCGGATCCAGTTGGTTCACTTAAAGAGTTCGCAACGCCGGGTGGAATTAGTGTGCGCTTCCGCGATGCTCTGAGGCTTGATCCGAAGATTGAGCCTGCTGATCTTTTTGTTGGAGTTAATGAGATTATTGAACGGGAAGCCCGCGCAACATTGAAAAAAGTATAGTCGCACGTTCCCGAAAGATATTTTCGTGAAACGGCGTGCTACTCTTTTGGGGTGAACCTGATTTCATGGAATGTGAATGGGATACGCAGCATCCACAAAAAAGCGATGCTTGTGCCGTTTCTCGAAAAGATGAAACCGGATATTGCGTGCTTTCAGGAGACGAAAGCAGAGGAGCATCAGTCCGAGGTGGACCTGCCGGATTATGAGGAATACTGGAACTCCTCTTCTGCCCGCAAAGGCTACAGCGGCACCGCCATATTCACCAAACAGAAGCCACACGCGGTTCTTCTGGGTTTGCCGGAAGATATCGTGAAACGATTCAAGCTCGCCGGAGATGGCTATGGTGATCCGAACAAGGAGGGTCGCGTAATCGCTGCAGAATTTGACGATTTGTATGTCGTGACGGTGTATACGCCGAACGCAAAGGACGATTTAAGCCGACTCGATCTGCGGCATAAGCATTGGGACCCAGCATTTCTCTCATACATGAAACAACTAGAGAAGCGAAAACCTGTCATTCTCTGCGGCGACCTCAATGTTGCGCATACACCGGACGATCTTGCACGCCCGGAGGAAAACGATGGGCGTAAGGGCTTCACCAAAGAGGAGCGCGAGGGCATCGATGCGCTAGTAGAAGCGGGGTTTGTCGATACGTTCCGGATCCTCACGCGCGGTAAAGGACATTACACATGGTGGACCAATTTTTCGAACGCCCGTGCCCGCAACATTGGCTGGAGGATCGACTATTTCTTCGTGAGCGGTGCTCTTGCCCCGAGTGTTCGCTCCGCGAAGATTCACGCGGACGTGCATGGCTCCGATCACTGTCCAATATCTTTAGAAGTGAGCATTTGAGCCGTTTTTGCAGCCAATTCCGGAAGTTTGGGATATCCACAGACCGTCCTTTACAGTGTCCTTGAGGCGTGTATCCTAATGGACAGGGATCAGGGCTTGACTCTGTATCCTAATAGTTTTGCGCTAATGTTCTTTCATCTTGTTGCTCCGCCGCAGGGATCATGTTCTTGCGACGAGAGAAACAGCAAGAGGGCAGCTCATGCCCAGGGTATAAAGCCGGTACACTCCATTAACAAGGCGACGCATAGCGTCCCAAAAATTAGGAATTACGTACCGCAACGCTTGACCCTGAAATAAAGCGCGAAACATCGAGGCCGTTCCTACGGCTGGGTACACGTCCACATAGATAGTGACGCGTACCTCTCGTGGGGGCGGCCTTTTGGTTTTCTTGTCGTTGCTCGGATGCATATGCTTTTTCGGGTCGCGTTCCCGCGTGCTCGCGTGACGCTCCCGCTCGTCCGCCTTCGCGGACTGCGCGGAGACCCTCAAAAGCACATACACCCTCGCAACGTCAGTGTTTTGTCTTGATTGGAGTACAGACGCACCTCTACGAGGCTCTTCAGAGGAACATGTTCCTCCTCTTTTTGCTTGCTTAAGGGTTACGACACGTGGTGTTTCTTTCTTAGCTCCTCAACAGCGGTTTCTTCCTCCTCAACTTTCCGATCCTTCCCGGCTTCGCCGAGCTTTTTTAACTCATGTTCAGGAAGCCTGGAGAGTTCTCGAGTGCGATTTTCAAGATACTCCTTTGTATTCCGCTTTGGGTTGTCGATGACTTCTTCGAGAAGTGCATGGAGGATCCATCCAAAGCGCGGTCCCGGCGTCTCCCCCATCTCGATGAGGCGGGCTCCGTTGATTGCGAGCATGGAAACAGAAATCGGATCCCGCATCGCCTCGTCGACCATCGACATATACTTACGCAGGCGGAACGGCTGTTCCTTTGGTCTTCCTGTGCCAATTCGATCGCAAATGCGAAGTGAAAGGAGGTCTTTGATATGCTCGCGCCCGACGTTTCTAATAGTGCGGCGTACTGCAGATAGTGTGATCTTCTCCGGGTCGGAGAAAAACATGTGCCAGCGGATGAGAGAAACGACTGTTTCGATCATGTGAGTGGGCATGCGAAGATCGGTCATTATTTTTTTCGCGATTCTTGCGCCAATCACCTCGTGGCCGTGGAAGGTCCAATCCTTTTTCTCGTCGGACCACCGCCTCGCGCTTGGTTTTCCGACATCGTGCAAGAGCGCAGCGAGACGGATCTCGAGTGACCACCCCCTGTCGGCAGCATGCTGTAGCGCGCGCAGTGAATGCTCAAAGACATCGTACGCGTGGGCCTGATTCTGCTCGCAGTCAATTCCCTCTTCAAGTTCGGGGACGATGTGAGCGAAGAGCTTCAACTTTTGTGCGACGAAAAGAGCCTGCATCGGGTGCTCGCTCTCGATGATGCGGACAAATTCGTCTCGCACGCGCTCACGGGAGATTTTCTTGAGGAGCGCAGCGTCCTCAGAGATACTTTTCGCTGTGTTTGTCTCAATCGCAAACTCGAGCTCGGCCGAGAGGCGCACCGCGCGAAGCATGCGAAGAGCGTCTTCTTTGAAGCGTTCATCAGGCTTTCCCACGGCAGAGATGAGGCGTCTCTTGATGTCTTCTTGTCCTCCATGGAGGTCGACGAGCGTGCCTGTGGCTGGTTCATATGCGACTGCGTTTATCGTAAAATCGCGGCGCTCTAAGTCGTCCTCGAGTTTGTCGCTGAATAAGACCTCGTCGGGCCGTCTCGCGTCCGAGTATTTTCCTTCTATGCGGTACGGTGTGATCTCGACGACCTTGAGGCGAGGATCTTCTGAGCCCGTGAGGACTCCAACAGTGCCGAATTTGTTTTCGTAGAACGTTTCTGCAAACAGCTTCTGAATCTCCTCGGGCTTCGCGTTTGTAGTAATATCCCAATCTTTCGGCTCGCGCGATAGGAGAAGGTCGCGTACGCACCCGCCGACGAGGTACGCCTCGAAACTGCTCTTTCGAAGCGTGTCGCATAGTTTTTTTATTTCTGCAGGTATAGGCAGATGAACCGATTTCATGGATATATTGTAGCCTGCGCGTTGTATTTGGGCGACGTCGCGCGTATCATGAGGCGCTGCTCCCGTGGTGAAACGGATATCACGGCAGTCTTCGGAACTGCTATTCCAGGTTCGAATCCTGGCGGGAGCGCAGTCTCGCTTTCTTAGTGCGGATACGGGGAATCGAACCCCGATCTCGTCCTTGGCAAGGACGCGTTCTGCCACTAAACCATATCCGCTTTACCCGTCCGTAGCCTTTGGCGCAGGAGGGTTTCGCCCGCTGAAAACCGCAAAGGCGAGTGTCGATGATTATACCCAAGTCGACAGTTCGAGCAATTTCCTATGTCTTTGCTCCCGGTAGGTTTATCACCTTTGATGTGTCTTTACGCTCCCAGAATGCCGCCGAGAGTCCCACGAGTGCAATCACAGTTGCAATTACCGGTATCCACGGGCTCGTTCTGCAACTTTCCACGAAGTACCAGAGGCCAAAGAGGAGCAGGAACGGTACGACAATCGCAGCTGCTATCCATTCCTGAGTGCGCAGGGCGGGTGGCATCTGCGGCTGTCCCGCAATTGCGATCAACGCGATGAGCGCATAGGCGAGAAGAAGAATGACCCAGAGGCGGAGAGCTCCTGCTGCAGAAGAGCAGATGTCCTTTAGGATAGTCTGCGCTGCCGCAACGGCTGCAGAAGTCGCCTTTGTGCCTGTCGCGGTGATATCCTTTCCCAATCCTGCGCTCGGCTTCGGTGGCGGTGTTGCGGCAGCTCCTCCCGTGCTCGGCTTTGGCTTCGTGACGCCGCTTGTTCCCCCGGTAGGCGTCGGCGAAGGGATCGGCGCTGGCGGAGTGACCAGTGGCGCACCCTCGCCCGCTATAGAGGTAGAGACAACTGAGATGCACACGGGCTGTCCTGTTTTGGCTGAAAGCAGTGTCACGGCCACGGGAAGGCTCCCGCGAATTTGGGTTGTTGCAACATCTGCATGGATGCGCACGGCCCCTGACTGCTCGATGCGCCGGGTAATTTGATTAAATGGAATGCCAGTGCTCCCTGCCGCTCCAATGATGGCTACATACGAACTGTCCGAGACGGTGAATTCAAGGGCATGCAATGTCCCATCGTAGACGTAGGGTGTAAAGCCGGATACGACAGCTTGCGTGCAAGTATTGCTACCCGGCGGCAGGAGCTGGACCGTTTGTACTGAGACCTCAGATGCTAGTGTCCAAGACGGAATGGTCAATGCTGTGAGGACAATGAGAACTCCAATAAGAACCAGACCATAACCAACACGACCGCCGGCCCTCATGTGGTTTTTCATAGTGTCGTCACGCTAGTACGAGTGTGATATTTCGGTCAAGCCGAAAATGTGTTCCAGTATTGACATTCATCGTTGGATGTTTTCTAACGGACACTAACAAGCATGCTAAAAGGACGCGCGGCATATGCCCAATAAGTGAAATATCCAGATTTGTATAGGCTTTTCGGCCCACTGTGGAGAACTCTGTGGACATGTGGATAAAGGACAGTCTGAGACTGTCCCTTTTCGCCACGAGAAACGAGATTTAAAGCCCTATTTGCGTCTAATCGAGTCCTTTTTGTTTTTGTACAAGTTGGTGTTGCATGTTTGCACGGTTTCTTGTGGACGACGTAGCTAAGGAACTGTGCTAAGGAACATTTTAGTTGCTTTCACGTGAAATGCCTGCCTCAGCCGAGAGGCGGATGACCGTGTATAATGTCTGTCATGATTCCCGACGAGATTAGAAAAAATGTGGGGAAGGGAGGCGAAGATATCGCATGTCAATTCCTAGCGAGGAAGGGCTACAAGATAATCGAGCGAAACTTTCGAAGAAAATGGGGAGAGATCGACATAATTGCTGAGATGGAAGGAATTGTACGCTTCGTGGAGGTGAAGGCTGTCTCACGGCCTGATCGGTCAGGCTTTTCACGTGAAATGGACTACCGGCCTGAGGAACTTGTGCACAGAACAAAATTGAAGAAATTGGCGAGGACGGCGGCTCTATATATGGAGGAACACAGGGATCCAAGAGAATTCCAAATAGATGTAGTAGGAGTGATAGTGAACGAAGCGACACGCTCAGCAAGATGTCGGCTTTTCGAACAGGCCCTCGAGGAGAACCTATAGGGTATAAAGGACAATTATTGGTGTTGATGTCCTTTAGTTTTCGTGTTCTAGAGTAGTTTTGTTGAGATTCGGGCCGCCCAGAATCGAACTGGGTCATCGTGCTCCCAAAGCACGCGTACTACCGGTATACGACGGCCCGTCGCACGAATGCTAGCACATTTTCCCTCTGGATAAGTGGCCCTAGCGATCTGAAATGTTGTCGATGAGGAGCCTGACGAGAGCAGGTGCTTGCTTTGTGCTGAATTCGTTCGCGCGTGTTGCTACATCGCTCCCGAGGATAGTGATGAGGTCATCCCCAGTCTGCAGGCTTAGGTCGTGGTTGACATAAGTCATAGTTATCGCGCGCAATTCGCGCTCGGCAGTGGTCGCGCCCTCGCTTGTGGTTGTGATAATGCCGATTACGTGGCCCCATGCGTTTACGACAGGACCGCCCGAGGAGCCGCTTTGCGCTTCGACGACACCACCTAGGGAGACAAGATCAACAGTACTCGCCTCAAATGTCAAGAGTTCCTTAATTGGTGCTATTGAGGAAACTGGATAGAGACTAAACTGCGCGGCAGCACCGACGAACTCTGCGGGGTAACTCGCAATGAGGACAAAGTCGTCACGGAATCCTATGCCTTCGCGTACATCGAAAGGAAGTGCGTGGATATTGAGAGCCGCAGGTGATAGATCGAGGCTCTCCAATAATCCGGTGATGCGCAGGAGCGCGTAGTCATGTTCGCCTGTTCCTGTCGGTGCGGCGTTAGTGATGTCGGCCGCATGTTCCTGGATCCAAATGGGCGGAATATAGAGTACTTCAGTCCTCCAGAATGCACGCGCCGGCGCGCCGGAGCGGATCACGCACGAAAGATTTGTCTCTGAACTCTGCGCAAGGAGCACGTACTGCGCGACGTGCGCGTTCGTGAGAATGATGCCGCGTGGGTCGATAATGATGCCGCTTCCGGAGATCGGCTGGAGGCTTACTCCATCTGAGGTACATAGAATGTTCACGAGCGCCGCGCGCGTTTTTTCGTTTATCGCGGAGAATGATTCCGGCGGAAAGGGATATGGATTCGGAATGCGTGCTACGTAGGCAACCTGCTCTGTATTTGCGGGTGGGACGGGAGAAGGCGCGGGACCGCCCGTCGTTTTTACAGGAGGGAGAGGATGGAGAGCTCGTTCTTCCTGCACGGTCTCCGGCAGTGAGGGGTGTATCTCTAAGCTTGGCTGGGCCGCTGCAGCATTTGCGATTTGTCCTACTCCCTCGTCAGTTGGAGTGGGAGACGATAGTCTCTCTGCATTTATTAAGATAAGCAGCGCACCTACGATGATGCCAAGTGCGCCGATATAGGACATAAGAATCCGAATGTGGGCAGGCATGAGGAGGTGAATATACGTTCTTGCCCGCCAGGTTTCAAGTTTTGTGCGGGCGGCGAGAATCGAACTCGCGACTAAAACTTGGAAGGTTCTCGTTTTGCCACTAAACTACGCCCGCTTGAGGTATCACTGTACTTTGTAAATACATTACACGCAAAAACCCCCTTCGCTTCAGGGGGCTTTTGTCTTCTCGAGAAATGTAGTCGTCTTACTTGATTGCGTCCTTCAATGTCTTAGATGCCCGGAACTTCGGGACTCTCATCGCCTTAATCTGAATCGAGGCACCCGTCCGAGGGTTTCTGCCCATGCGGCCGGCACGCGTCTTCGCCTCGAAGATGCCGAGGCCTGCGATTGAAACTTCCTCGCCGCTCTTCAATTTGCTCGTTATCATGTCGATAATTGCTTCAACGGCACGCTCAGCATCTGCCTTCGTGCTGCCGATCGTCGTTGCGACTTTCTCGACTAAGTCCATCTTGTTTGCCATAGGAGTGTTTGAATAAATGGTTAAAATATGCGCCTTTTCGACCTCGCGACCATTTTGAGCCATATTTTGGCCATGTCAATCCCGCTCTTTCTTACGGCAGCAATGTGGCGACTTGTCAAAAAACGGGCACATCGTACGCCATTGCGTGTCTCTTCCACGCCAGAAAGGGCGGGATCAATCTTGCCGACAAGTCAATAACGGCTTGAAATGCAGGTTACTGTATGTTCTCTGCAGCAATGCTCTATCGTGCGTACTCGATGACACGAGTCTCCCGAATGACAGAGACTTTGATTTCGCCCGGGTACTGGAGTTCTTTTTCAATTTGGGCGGCGATTGTTCTTCACACCTCTACCCGCGACGTTTATAGATTTTGCTGCGATGCTTGATCTCGCGAATTCGGATAATCTTGTCCTGCGGTTCGAACGTATACGCAACTCGCCAGTCGCTGACACGGAGCTTGAAGAACCCTTTGAGGTCGTTGTGAAGGGGTAGATGCGTTATCCGGTCGAATTGTTCAGAAAGTCTTGTGATTCGATTGACGACCTGAGTGCGTATTGAAGCATCGAGGCGGGAGAGATCACGTCTCGCTTCATCCGAGAACAGCACCAGCCACATGATGGCTACGAGTACTTGCGTCGGATTTCCCCGAGGGAAGTCCAACGCTGTTTTTTCTTTTTTAGAGAGGCGAGCAGTCTCTTCTTTGCTTCCGGCCTCAACTCAAGTCCGAAGTCCGGATCGTTCAAAACCTCTTGTACAGATTCTGCAATTGCAGCTCGGAGAGCAGGGGTTATGTTCGATTCTTTGACGGCCATGACGCTAGTATACCATAGGACTTCTACCGCGCGTACTCGATGACACGAGTCTCCCGAATGACAGAGACTTTGATTTCGCCTGGATACTGCAGTTCCTTTTCAATTTGATCTGCGATGTCGCGAGCGAGCTTGCGAGCCTCAAGATCGCTGATCTCCTCGGGTTTGATGATGACGCGTATCTCGCGTCCTGCAGAAATGGCAAAACTCTTCTCGACACCCGGATGCCCTTTGGCGATCGCTTCGAGCTCCTCTAAGCGCTTAATGTAGTTCTCTATGGAATCGCGACGCGCGCCGGGGCGGCCGCCTGAGATCGCGTCGGCAACCTGCACGATCATGCTCTCAGGGGTCTCGTACGGATACTCCTCGTGGTGCGCCTGCATCGCTTTTACGACCGCTTCGTCGACGCTGAATTTCTGTAAGATTCGACGGCCGATTTCGACGTGCGTGCCCGGCACCTCGTGGTCCACTGCTTTGCCGATGTCGTGAAAGAGTGCTCCCGCGCGCGCGGTTGCTTCATTGGCGCCTAATTCCGCGGCGAGCATGCCGGCCAAGTGCGCAACTTCCACGGAGTGGTCGAGGACGTTCTGCCCGTAGCTCGTGCGGAAGTAGAGGCGGCCCAAAATCATGAGGAGCTTCGGGTCGACATTCTGCACGCGCGCCTCGTACGCGGCCTCCGCACCTTTCTTTTTGATGATGGTGTTGATTTCTTCCTTTCTTTTTGATGATGGTGTTGATTTCTTC
>MFLZ01000041.1:7307-26698 GCA_001781685.1 Candidatus Kaiserbacteria bacterium RIFCSPLOWO2_01_FULL_54_13 | reverse complement strand
ACACGCTCTTCGTACGACAACTGAACAAATGATTTTTGGCGCATATACCTGGATTCTCAAACCCAGGTGTCCTAATTCAAAGGTTAACGCGCGCGCTATGCGAACCCCAAATGAGCTTAAAGGTAGTCGATTGGATTGAGATACGCCGACAACGGAGCGACGGGCATCACGGCGTTTGAACAAGAGGTCGTTTTGTTTGTGGCATCTCCGAGCCTTATGATTTGTGTGGCGGAAGAGACGTAGACACCGAAATGGAGGTGCGGGCCCGTCGCATAGCCCGTAGAGCCACTGTAGCCGATCACTTGGCCCGTGGCGACAGATTGTCCCTGTGTGGCGTTTATTTGCGACAGGTGCGCATAGAGCGTTGCCAGACCGTTTCCGTGCTTAATGAGGACCCACTTTCCGTAGGAGTAGCAGCCCCGCACCGTGTCTGTATTTCCTGTTCCTGTTACTGTGCCAGTGAGGGCAGCTCTTATTGGATTGCCTATTGAGGCCCGGAAGTCGATGCCATTATGTCCTCGTCCCGCATATCCTCCTGCACGCGCAAAATCGGTGTCCCCAAAGGATTGCGTCACTTTCACGTTGTCGAGGGGCCAGCGTAAAATCCCCTTCCCCGCCGGAGGAATTTGCGAAGGGTCGATCGTGTATTGCAATCGCGTCTGCAGGTCAATGAGCGCTGCCTCAAAACTGGCCTTGGCGGCCTGCTTTTCGCGAAGGAGAGCTTGGTAATTAGACTCCTGAGCCTTTGTTTGGGCAAGGAGCTCGTTTTGGGCTTTTCGCGTAGCGTCGAGCGATCCCTGCTCGGCAACGAGGTTGTTCTGCTGTTTGACCAATTCGGCTTTCTTTTGTTCTGTCGCGTTTTTCGTGTTCGTGAGCGATTCCTTCTGACTCGAGAGATTCTCAATGTCTTCGCGGACGGCTTCTTGGAGCGCATAGCTTGCGTCTACGTCGCTCCAAATATTATTCAGGTTGCCCGATGAAAGTATTGCAAGTACGAGCGTTTGTCGCTCTGCCTCGTTGAGGTGACGGATAGTCTGTGCGAGACCCGCTTGTTCGACACGTATGGAGCCTTCTTTACTCTTAATGTTTCTGGATAGGGCCTGGATTTCGAGCTGGAGCGCGCCAATTTTGTTCTTTGTGACGCTGATTGAGGCCGTGATCTTTTTGCGTTGAATGTCAAGCTGAGTAAGCGTGTTCTGAAGAGTCTGCTTCTTCGCGCCCACTTCCGTAAGCTGCTTTTCATATGCAGCGATGTCCTTGTTGAGCTGCTCGATCTGCGCATTGTGGCCTTCGATCTGCGACTGGATTTCCTCAGCTGACTGGCCTTGTGCCGCAAACGGGATAATGAGTGCGACTCCCGCTAGTGTGATGCTCACCTTCTTCATGACCGATTCTCAAGTGCGCTTATCGCAGTCTCGATGCGCCGCTCGATCGAGTCTCTTCCGATAATCGCAGCGACCGTGAAAGGATCGGGACTGCGCTCTTTGCCAGTGAGAGCGTATCGCAGTGGCCACAAGACGTTTCCGCGCCCTTCGGCCTCGGCGTAGTCCCAGATGGCCTTTTTTATCTGCTCAGGTTCGAGATTTCCCAAAGACGGAAGTGCCGAGAGAAGTTCTCGAAGTCTCGCAAGGTGCCTCCTCGCAGTCGCGGCGTCACTCCCCTTTCCGGGCACTTTGGAGATGTCGAGTGCTGGATCGGAAAAGAAGTAGTCGAATTCGCCGCCTTTTGCCATCGCGTCTATATCGCCCCAGAGGTGTATGCGTTCGCGGACAAGTGACACGAGCTTTGCCGCAATGCCGCTGTTCTTTTCAGGAATTCGAAGTTCTATTTCTGCTTGGATTCTCTCGTCGGGCATTTCGAGAATGTATTGACGATTGAGCCAGCGTAGTTTTTCAATATCGAAAATAGCGCCGCCTGCGTGAACGTCTTTTAGGTCAAACTCTGCAACCATGTCCGCTAGCGGCATTTTTTCCCGCCCGGATGGCGGCGTCCACCCGAGGAGAGCAAGATAATTCACAAGCGCTTCGGGGAGGTAGCCGTCCGAGCGATATTCGTTTATGGACACTGCGCCGTGGCGCTTCGAGAGTTTGCTGCGGTCCGGCGCGTGAATTAGCGGAATGTGTGCGTACACTGGCCTCTCGAATCCGAGTGCTTCCAAAATCAAAATTTGCCGTGGCGTGTTTGAGATGTGATCTTCTCCCCGAATCACATGCGTGACTCCCATGTCGTGATCGTCCGCGACGACTGCCATGTGGTAGAGGGGGTCATCCACGTTGCGCGCGATGACGAAGTCCTTGAGCTCAGTCGTATCGAAGGAAACATCGCCGCGTATGAGGTCGTTGAACGTGATGCGTGTGTTTGGGTTTTTGAACCGCACGACTCTCCCCTTTGTGGTGAGCGAAGTCGAACCATTCCCTCCCTCGGCCTCTTCGGCTTCATAGGCAGCTCCTTTTTCAATGAGCGCACGGAGATATTCACGGTAGGTAGAGAGGCGTTCCGATTGTCGCAAGGGTACGGCGCTCGTGTATGGAATCTTGAGCCAGTCGAGTCCCGCGATGATGTCCTCCTCGAATTCCTTCTTGCATCGTTCTCTGTCGGTGTCTTCAAAACGGAGGTACATTACTCCCCCTTCTCTCGCAGTGAAGAGATAGTTGAAAAGCGCCGTGCGCGCGCTCCCGATGTGGAAGTAACCGGTAGGTGACGGCGGAAAACGCGTGATTACTTTTGCCATACGTTGTCAAAATATGGACACGCCGTGTCCATATTTATTTTGATGTGTGTTCGAGAGCTGTGTCCACAATAATTTGGGCGATTTTGCGTGCAGCTTGAGGGCGGGCAAATTGCTTTGCGGCGGTCCTCATTTTTTCGCGGAGTGCGGGATCTCCCATCGTTCTGTCGATCTCTGCGATGAGGAGATGATGTGTCAAATTGTGTTGCTCAAGGACTGTTGCGGCCCCTGCTCGCGCGTAGGAGAAGGCATTTTCAGTTTGGTCGTGTGATATTTCGGTGGGTATGGGGATAAGAATCGCAGGGATTCCCCAGCTTGCAATCTCAAATATTGTCCCGCTTCCGGCTCGGGAGACAATTAGAGAGGAAATGCCGGCTGCCATACGGAGCGCGAGCGTATTGAGAAGACCAAAGGCACGGTAGCGGTTCTTGTACCGCGAGTCTCGGAGAACTACCTTTGCAACTTGTTGCACTTCTTCGAGGTTGGCGCGTCCGGTCTGGTGAACGACGTTGTATCGCTCCACGAGTGAAGGGAGCGCATTCAGGAGCGCTTCGTTGATCGCGCGTGCGCCCGAAGAGCCACCCATGACAAAGATGGTTGGCGCCGTCTCTTCCAGCTTGAGGAATTCGTGTCCGCCTTCCATTGCTACGACCTCGATCTCCTTGCGAATGGGATGTCCCGTGCGCGCAATTTTGTCGAGGTGCTTTTTCTGAAAGTGTTCCGCGGCATCGGGGTGCGCGAGTGCGATCCAGCGGGCAAATGATGCCGACCAGCGAGAGACTCGTCCCGGTGCGGCGTCGGCGTCATAAATTACGATGGGGATCGTAAGAATGCGTGCGGCATAGAGTGTCGGGAACGCAGCAAAGCCGCCCGTTGAAAAAACGACGTCGGGATAGGTGCGGAACAGCTCGATGATCGCGCGAATGGTTCCCCACACAGTTTTAAATAAATCAAGAACGTTGAAGACGCTCGGGTATCGCCGTATTTTTCCCGCGGCAGTCGGTTTGTGAATTATCTCGTGCTCCAAAAGCGTCGCCCTGTCGAAGGGTTCAGGGCCAATGTAGAAGAGCTCAGGCTCGATTAGTTTTTTCTCTTTTGCGATGTCCTCGAGTGCCTCAGCAACGGCAATAAGCGGGTAAAAGTGCCCGCCGCTCCCGCCGCCCGTGAGCACGATTTTCATAGTGAGATATATTTTATCACGCTTTAATGAAGGCGTTTGCGGGCCTTGACGGTATCTCTAACGGCCGTTTCTCTTTCACTTCCCTTTCGGCTTGCCGTGAGCGTAGTCGAATGGCCTGTAGCTTCGCGGGGATTTTTACTGGTTCAAAAGACAATAGGTTTTCGGTCTATCGAAATCGCTTCAACCCACCTTAGCTTTAGTTTTTTGTCTTCTGAGTAATGCACGACAACTAATCTGCTGCCAACGTAGAAACTGACCTCGTTCCAGTTGTATGGCAAACGCTTCCGGCCGAGCACTCTTGTCTCCACAAGACGCGCATCAATTGCATTTGCGATGGTATCATATAGCCTAACGGCATTCTTCTGATACCCATCAATGATTGCGGATTCGTTCCGCAATCCAGTATCCCGGTACAATTCTCGAAACGCTTCTTCGTAGTGATCGACGAACGACTCGAGATCGATCCGAGCGGATCTCTTATACCACAATTCCATGACGTGAACGCCGTTCAACTCCCTGTTTCTTCCATGCCTGGCGTAGCCGTTTCCGGAGACGTTCTGCTGATTTCTCAATGTATGCGTGCATCAGCGATCTCATTTCTGCAGGCGTGTATCCTTCCGTGACCTTCGTTTTTTTTCTTTTCATATTCTCCACTATAGCATAATTACTGTCTTGTCGTGTGGCGGGAGATGGAGAGGAGGATGCCGGCGCTTCCGAGAGAGGCGAGCATTGCGCTTCCGCCCTGACTGATGAACGTGAGGGGAATCCCTGTGAGCGGCGCGAGCCCCAATAAGGCGCCGATGTTGATGAACGCTTCCGCCACGAGGTAGGTTGAGATACCGACTGCAAGAAGCCCTCCAAAAAGATCGGGCGCTCTCGCTGCCGTGCTGAAACCTCGAAGAGCGAGAAAGAGAAACACGCCTACCAGTATCACGCTACCGAAGAATCCGAATTCCTCGCCGATCACGGCGAAAATCGAATCTCCCATCGGCTCCGGAAGGTATGTAAATTTCTGGACACTCTGTCCAAAGCCGCGGCCGAAAAGGCCGCCTGAGCCAATGGCGATGAGAGACTGGCGTATCTGGTACCCTTCCGCCTGCGGTGCATGCGAAGGATCGAAAAAGACCTCGATCCGGTCGAGTACGTACGGTCTCATGTACGCAAGCACTCCGATGGCAATGATGCTGATCGCTCCCATGATGAGGATATCGCGGAAGCGCGCTCCTGCCGCAAAATAAATCGCCGTGACCGACGCTGCGACGACACCGAGGGTCCCAAGGTCGGGCTGTGCAAAGAGGAGAATAACGGGACCCGCGAGAATGAGGAGAAAACCTCCAAGGCCCCAGCGGATGCTCTCGATTCGCGTGCGAACGGTCGTGAAGTAGGCGGCGGCCATGATGATCGAGCCAGCCTTGAGAAACTCGGCAGGTTGAAGCGTATAACCCGCGATGGAGAGCCAACGCCGTCCCCCCGCGTGCTCGAAGCCGAGCTGTGGAATGAATACCGCCGCGGTGAGGGCGAGTGTTGCGACAAAAATGTGCGGTGCGAATCGACGCCAATGTTTGTAGTCGACACGGCTTGCAATCGCGAGAGCGGCAATTCCTATTCCTATTCCGAAGACCACATGGTTGAATACCACCGAACTCATATTCGGCGCTCCCCGTGCGAAAAGTCCGAATACCGCGGAAGCAAAGACGAACGCGCCACCCCCGACAAGCATCGCAATCAGCAAGGCAAGGCGCCTATCTATGCGAGCGCGTGTTCTCATAGGGCTTTCAGATCGCGGCGAGCGCGATGATGACACCCAAGAAAGCGAAGACGACCGAAAGCACCCAGTAGCGCATGACGACCTTGTAGCCGGGCCAGCCTATGGCCTCGAAGTGGTGATGCAAGGGCGCGATGCGCAGGACTTTGATGTCGAACAATTTCTTGGACGCGACTTGTGCGATATTAGAGGCAACAGTCACAACGAGAAGCGCCCCAATAATCGGTAGAACCGCGATCCCCACTCCCCCGCCGAGATCGTCGGTCATGAACGCAATCGTTGCGATGGTGAGCGTCAAGGCCATCGTTCCTGTGTCGCTCATATAAAAGCGCGCGGGCGGGATGTTGAACCACAAGAATGCAAGCAGTCCTCCGACGATTGCCGCGGAAAACGCCGCCAGATCGATCTGGTTTTGCGCGAAGGCGATTATGGAATACGAAGCGAATATGGAGCCGAACACGCCGCCTGAAAGCCCGTCGATGCCGTCGATGACGCCTGAGGCATAGAGTGCGAGCGAAACGAGCACAAATAAGGGAACGATAAGCCAGCCGATTTCTAAGGGCATCCAAAACGGAATGTTGACCGCTGTCACCTCTAGTTTTGTCCAAAACCACATGCCGATGAACGAGGAGAGGATTACAACAATAATAAGACGGTACGAAAGCGGAAGGCCCTCGCCCTTCGGGCGAATCAGGTACAGGTCGTCAATGAGCCCCACAATGGCACCCACCATGAGCGCTGCGAGCGGAATCCACGTCTGGTTGCGGCTCAAGAAGTCGAGTTTGAGGATCGCGGCATCGGGTATAAATCGAGCTACGAGCGCGATGCCAAGGATCGTAATGAGGACGCTCCCCCACACTACAATGCCTCCCATGCGCGGTGCGCGCATCTCGTGCACGCTGTGAAGGTCGTTAAACGCGTGAGCAGGCGAGCCGTCGAGTGCGATCTTACCCGGGCTTTTTTTCCACGCTTTGTACTTGTATAAGTAATGAGTCAGGACGGGTGTAAGGGCAATACCTACGACAAAGGAGGCAAATGCAGGGACGAGCACCCGGACGATATCGGACAAATCAGCAACCATGTCCGATAGTATACCCCACGCACGAGCCCGCCTTTCGGGGTAGGATTGCCCGTCTATTCCGTGATGGATTTTCGTGCAGAGGCGACGAGTGTTTGCATATCAGTGAACCGGCCTTTGTCTGAGGAGCCAAGCACGACCGCAACGACGGGGTGTGCGAGCCCCATATCAAACACGATCGCGAGGTTTCCGCCGGCGAGGTCGGTCGTGCCGGTCTTCCCCATGATTAGTCCGGGAATAGCGCCCTGCGCGTCGTTGGTATTGACTGCGTTTTGGGTATCAGTGCCGTTTGCGTCGGTAAGTAGGACTCCATTGCGTGCCGTCTCAGCGAAGAGTGAAGGGTCACTTCCCGCCGCGTAAGCATATAGCGTGGCGACGTCACGCGCCGATCCGTACGCACCCGCCAGAGTTTCCGAGAGGTCGAGCCCATTGACGTTCAGGAAAAACGCACTCTGTAGTCCCAGTGAGAGTGCCATGTCGTTCATCCTAAAGAGTGTAGCGGCATCTTCCGGAGCCTCGGGATAGTGCTCGGAGAGCGAGGCATTGGCGGCATCGGCAAGAATTTCGGCACCATTATTGGAAGATGCTACGAGCGTGAAGTCGATGATGTCTCGCACGCGCCATTCGCTTCCTTTTAAGAGATGCCCGCTCTCTCCTGCCCCGCCGGCGTAGTAAGGAATAGTAATTATGGAATCCAGCGAAAGCACCTCCGCGACGGCAAGTATTAGTGCAACTTTTGTGAGCGAGGCAATCGGGAGCTGGACGTCTGCGTTCTTCTCATACAGCGTCTTGCCGCTTTGCATGTCGATGACGATCGCGGCGTCTGCTTCAATACCAATTCCGTCGAATGGACCAAGTGTCGCGGTAGCGGCAGCCGCCTGAGTTTGCGGCGTGCTGCGGGTTTTTTCGAGCATCGCGACCGCAATAGTCACAATTGCGATTGCAATCACTACGAGGGCGGCTGCCGCCAGAAATACCGGCCGCCTCTCTCTAAGCTGTACTGTCTGTGTCATTTTGGGATTCGACCGGTTGCTTGTGTGTTTCAAATGCGGCAAGTTCGCGCACGATTGTATCATAATCAGGCAAATTTTTGGATTTCTCGACGCCCAGATATGCGAGCGTCTCTGTTGTCGGACGATAGAGATACTCGCGCGCGTCTTTTGGATTTCCCGCGCGCTCGAGGAGCCCGCGCGCGAGGAGGTTGCGCAAGGTCGAGGATGAATTCACGCCGCGGATGTAGTCGATCCGAGTGCGCGTAGAGGGACCGATATAAAGCACGATTGCCAGCACTTCCAAGCCTGCGTCCCCGATATCGCGCGAAAGTTCCTCTTTGAGAGCGGCTTCCACTTCTTTGGTCGCGTCGTTCGAGACGACGAGACTTGCCTCAGTTTCGCTTTGGACGAGCGAGAGTCCGGTTCCCTTGAGACGCTCTGTAATCGCGTCCAGGGCGCCTTGGAGCTCGCTAGGAGAGCATTTCAGGAGTCCTGCAAGCTTTCGCCGGCTCATGGAGCCTCCCTCGATAAAGAGGAATGCATGTGCACGCTTTGCCGTCTCTTCGCTACTCATGAGCCGTAACGTGGAGCGCCGATGTTCTCAGCCTCTAATGTGATGTCCGCGAAGAGCCGCTCTTGAGTTGCAGATATCGAGCCAGAACGCACGAGTTCGAGTGCAGCCAAAAAATAGACAATCGTCTCATGCTTATTGCGCGAACGGGTGAGCTCGGAAAACCGCGCTTTAAAAGCGGATGCGAGACGGTCTTTGAGGTGTGTGATCACGTCCTCGAGGGCAAGTACGGGCGCGACGGCCGCTTCGAGGAGCACTTCGGGCTTGGGGAGAATGCTCACGAGACGCCGTGCGACCTCTGCAATCATGCCGGTCGACACCTCGCTCGGCGAGAATACCGGTGCGCGCTCCGGCGCGTGACTTGCAAATAGAAGCGGCTCGCTCCCCCACACTTTGCGCAAGCCTCGCGCCGCCTTGCGCACAAGCGCGTAGCGCGCGAGTCGCTGCTCGAGCTCTTCGACGCTCTCGCGCTCTTCGTCGGTGAGAGAGAGCGTGGGAAGGAGCGTGCGGGATTTGATGAGGAGGAGTGTCGAGGCGACCAGAATGAATTGTGCGGTTTCGCCCAAGGGAAGTCCGGGAAGCTTCTCGACGTAGACGAGGTAGGCATCTGTCACTTCTGCAAGACTAATTTGCGAGATCGAGAGCTTGCGCTCTTCGATAAGATTCAAGAGCGCCTCAAGCGGGCCCGAAAACGCTTCTGTGGTGATTGAGAACCGTTCGTTCATGGCTTTTACTCCGACAAGCGTGCGTCGACGCGGGTCATGTCACGCGGGAACGCGGACGCCTCTTTGACATTCGGGAGCTCGAGCATGCGAGCCGTGAAGCGCTCGAGGCCCGTGGAGCAGCCGCCATGGGGCGGAAGACCATATTTGAACGCCTGCAGATAGAAAGAGAATTTCTCGGGATCAAGACCACGCTCCTCCATGCGCGCGACGAGCATGTCGTAGTCGTGAATCCGCTGAGAGCCACTGTTGATTTCGAGACCGCGGAAGAGAAGGTCGAAGCCGCGCGAGTACGGCGCCTCGCTTGGGTCTTCGTAGGTGTAAAAAGCGCGTTTCTTTGTAGGAAAGTGCGTGACGAACACAAAGTCCGACGCGTGTTCCCTCTTTGCCCACTCGCAGATACTTCGCTCCTGTTCCGGCTCGAGGTCGGGCGCATCCGAGGCTCCGAGAATTTTTTGCACTTCGCTCAGTTTAAGTATCGGAAACTTCTCAGGAGTGAGCGGGTTCTCCGCGTTGAATCGAGAGAGGATATCCGCATGCCGTTCGCATACTATCCGCACGACGTCTCTTACGACTTCTTCCAAGACGTTCATCACGTCGAGGTGGTCGTTCACGAAGCCCATCTCGAAATCCATCTGCGTAAGCTCGCTCAAATGCCGTGTCGTCGCGTGTTTTTCTCCCCTGAAGACTTTTGCGATCGTAAACGCGCGCTCGAAGGGGCCCACCATAATCTGCTTGTAAAGCTGCGGGCTTGTCGCAAGGTACGCTTTTTGGTCGTAGTAGTAATCCACGGTGAATGCTGCCGCACCTCCCTCGGCGTCGCTTCCCACGAGCACGGGCGACTGGTATTCAACGAATTCGCGCTTGCGCAGAGCCTCACCGTACGCATTGACGATCGTGGCTTGGAGCGTGAATATGTCTCGGCCACGTTGTGAGCGCAGTGTCAAGGGCAGATAATCGAGACGCGTGTCGATGTTAACGTCGGTTTCGACTTCAAACGGGAGTTCCTGCGCCTCCGAAAGGACGTTCACAGTTTGCACGACAACTTCAATGCTCCCGAGCGGCCCGTCGGTGCGCATGTTTTCGGGTCGTGCCTTCACCTCGCCCTCTACCTCGACGACCCACTGTGCGCGCAATTGTTTTGCAGTTTCTAGTGCCTCAGTTGCTTTCGGCGTGATGACTACTTGCACCGTCCCGCTTCTGTCGCGGACATCGAGAAAGATTAATTTGCCGTGATCGCGCCGTACCTCGACCCAACCCGCAATCTTTACAGTTTGACCGAGATTTTCGGGAAGATTCTTGTTCAACGTTCGTGTCATATTCGAGATTTGTGGTGAGCGAACAGCGAACAGCGAACAGTAAACAGTAAAAAAGCATAGAAATCGCCCTGTTTTCTGTTTTCTGTTTTCTGTTCTCTCATAATGTTACGCCTATCTTATTGCGGACGTCGGCCATTTTCTTTGACGCGCGCTCGCGCGCTTTTTCTCCTCCCACTTTGAGAATCTTCTTCACGTCGGCGTCCGAAATGGAGTCACGTTTCTCGCGCATCGGAGCCACTACGCGCTCGACGTCTTCGATGAGCGCTTCCTTGCTTGCTCTGTAATTTCCCTTATTCGCTTTGTAGAGAGGGCCGAGTTCCTGTTCGCTCCTGAAGAGCCGGTGGATGTTGTAGACATTCGTAGGACTTTCTCCGCCCGAATCCGTAACGATGGACATCACCGCTTTTACGATTTCGTCCTTTGTTCCGAAAAGTGGAATCGTGTTGCCGTAGCTCTTGCTCATTTTCTTTCCGTCTGTGCCGGGCACAACGGCGACAGTTTTCAGAATCTGCTCATTTGGCAGCTTGAATGTTTCGCCAAACGCGTTGTTGAATTTCGTCCCGATCTCTCGAGTATATTCAAGGTGTTGCTTCTGATCTTGTCCGACCGGCACGACATCGGTGTCGTAGAGGAGAATATCGCAGGCCATCAAGACGGGATAATCAAAGAGGCCGACGTTCATCTCCAAGCCTCTTGCCTCTTTGTCTTTGTAGGCGTGCGCGAGCTCGAGAAATGGCATGGTAATGAGCGTATTGAATATCCACGTAAGCTCTGTGTGCTCTGGCACATTCGACTGCTGGAATATGACGGCCTTCTTCGGATCCACGCCTACTCCTATGTAGTCGCGGGCGACCCCCATGATGTTCTCTCGCAGCTCCTCCGGATTCTTGAGAGTCGTAAGGGCATGGTAATCAGCAATCATGAGGAAGCTTTCGTAGCTCTCGTACATGTCTGCAAAGGGCTTCAGAACGCCAAAATAGTTTCCGATGTGCAGTGCTCCGGAAGGCTGGAGGCCGGTCAGGAGGCGCTTTTTCTGCATATCCGCCAATAATAGCAGAAAACTAAAGAAGGATGGATTATTCTGGTGGACGGGTTATACTATTCGTATATGTCAAAGGCGGCCCAAGTCCAATCCGGTAAGAGTAGCGTGGGTCGCTATATGGTGCGGGCGCGCGGAACGCGGAAGAAGATTGACTGGCGCGATTACGTCATTCCGACCAAAAGCAAGAAAAAGCGCCGCACCAGCGAGATGATCGACAAGATCGTGTACGGCGCGTAACGCGAACGTCCATGTACATCGTCGACAGCTCAGTATGGGTCGCGCTCTTTTTGGATGACGATACGCAGCATGCGAAAGCCGTTGCATTATCTCTCTATATCAGAAAACGGAGGAGGTCTCAGCGAGCACCACGGATTTCCAATCGTGCAATTCTCCGCTCGTGATCGATGACCTTTACTGAATCTTTGTCAATCGCACGTTGAACGGCCCGTCCGACGGATTCCAGTTCGTCAAAGCGCTTGTCGTGCAATAGTAATGTCTCACGAATGTCGCGAATGTCTTCTGAAGTCTTTTCCAAGAGCTTCTCTTGCAGTTCAAATTGTTTCTTAACAAAACTAAACAATTCGCTTGTGGAATTGTTTGCGCCTATCGGTTTCTTTGCCATAACAGAATCAGTATATCACAGTTAAGAGGCGGGAAACTCAACGATAAACTTCGCGCCTTTTCCTTGCCCGCCGGACTCGGCCCAGATTTTGCCGCCGTGGGCTTCCACGATTTGCTTTGCGATGAAGAGGCCATAGCCGGTAGAGTGGACGTTCACCTTGAGAGAGTCTTTCCCTTTGCCGCCCTCGGTGAAGAGGTTTTGCATATCTTCCGGCGTGATGCCAACGCCACTGTCTTTTACTGAAAAGCGAAGCTTGTCACCATCTGTCAAGCGGACTTCGATAGTGCCTTTGGGCGTGTACTTTATGGCGTTGTCGATGAGGTTTCTGACGACATGTTGTTTGATTTTTTCTTCATCGCCCTTCATCGTGTACCTGCCGTCGCCTATCGAGATGTCTATGGTGAGACCCTTTTCGTCGGCGCTGCGCTTCAGATGATTGACTATGCGAGTCACGGTCTCTTTGAGGTCGAAGGCCTGCTTCTTGTAGCTCACCGTGCCCTTCTTGAGGTTCGAGGCGTCGAGGATCTCCATGACCGTCCTCACTCCCCTGCGCACTCCCGCAAGCGCTTCCTGCGCCATTGATTTCAGTTTTTCAGAAACAGTACCAAAGTCGCCTTCGGCAATCGAGGCAAACCCGGCCTCGCTTTCGGTGAGGTAGCCTTTCACCTCGTGGCTGATGAAGTGCAGAAGACCTTCCTGCTGCTGATTGGCGAGCTCCAACTCTTTCGTCAGGCGCGCCAGTTCAAGCGAATGCTTGTATACTATTTCATTTGCAGCTTTTAATTCTGCCTCATATTCCGAATTACTTTTTACTGCAGGAACACCCGCCTGATCCATACGCAATATTGTACCCTACGCGAGAAGGCTCGCAGGAACGTCTGATCGCGGCATGCTGGCAATAATACTGGATGCAGCCTCTTTGCAAACTTCTTGGGATGCCTTTCCAAAGAGACGCTCGTACTGCGCCACGAGCCGGTCCACGACAGCTTTTGGGTCACCGTTTTGAAGTATGACGTCATGATTAGAAGAGAACTGGAGGCCAGTGACTTTCTGCGCTTCACTTCTCGCAAGCGGTCCGATCACAAGCTCCTGCTCTTCGATTATTTTCGCTGCGATTGTATCAAACGTACTCATATAGCGCTTTTGTTTGCAGTTGCCGGATTAATACCTAAAGTTCCAAGCGTGATCAGAAAGAGCGCAACAGTGAATACTAAGTCCCCAAAGCTTCCGGTGTAAAACGTTTCTCGCGTGGTCGTATAGGAGAATATGAAGTCAGCAAAATACATAATAGTGAAACCGAGAAGTAGAATGTGTGTCGGCATTTTGTATATTCCACCTAAGTATTGGCGAGAGAGTCCATATACGATTATAGCTAGAGTAAGAATAATCACATCACCAAGCGGGTAGATAAGGTCGAGCGCAAGCTTGAGTATACCTTCGAAAGAAGTGATGAGAGCTCCTTCTCGAGCAACAACAACGAGCAGGTAATAGGACACAATGAAGACGAGGATAGGAACGCTGTATGCGAGCACTTTGCCGCCGGCGGTCTTAAGACCTGTGCGCGTTCCAGTCGCACGGGAAAGACTTGAAACACCAAGCGCCCAAAAAGGTATTGTTGCGACGTAAAATAAGTCTGCAATGGAGGGATAAGGAACTGCCACACCGGCAAAGAAGTTGTAGTATGCCCAAATCATCGTTCCGATTCCCCAGAGAAACGATCCAGCTGATATGAAGAGTATAGATTTCCCAACGTAGCTTCCCAGACCGCCCCACTCAAAAGACTGCCATATTCCCCATAGGCCCCCAACTAGCGGAATGAGGCCAAATGAGAAAGAGTAAAAGTCGTTGATTGGTCCTCCTGTGAGCGAATTGAGGTGAATCCATATCCAAAACAGTATGAGGATAACTAAATAGCCGGAGAGTATTTTCTGTGCTAGATTCAGTGACATAAGGATGTGCCTTAGCCCATGCGGATAAGCATACCACGTGTGAGACGCAATGAGTGATTCTAATGGGTACAAAGACAAAACATAGAGGAAAAGGTAGAAAAAATCTTCACACAAGGTGGGGAGACATTCGGGATCTCACACATAAAGCCCGTTCGTCAATAGGGTTTCGGGTTGGAAAGAAAGTTTGGGCGCGTGCGCCCGCACGATTTACTAGGCACGCTCTGAAAATTCTCGGTCATCCGGTCATGGAAAGTTGGGAGACTCCCTACATGCAAAAACTTGCGCGGATTGCAACTCAGAGCGGCGGCACGGTCTTGGAGGTCGGATTTGGCATGGGTATTTCTTCTCGATTTATTCAGCGATACAAGGTACAGCACCACATTATTATCGAGATGAACAATGTAGTGGCGCAACGGGCGACGGAATTTGCGAAGCGCTCTGCACGACCCGTGACTGTCCTTGAGGGCTTCTGGGAAGATGTCATCAGAAAGATTCCTGACGATAGCGTCGATGGCATCCTCTTTGATACGTATCCCCTGCGAGAATCTGAGGTCCACAAAAATCATTTCCCCTTTTTCCGCATCGCATACAGGAAGTTAAAGCCGGGAGGGACTTTTACATACTATTCGGACGAAATCGAAGACTTCCATACAAAACATATCGAGAAGCTGGTAAAAGCAGGATTTAAGCGACGGAACATTGATAGCGTTGTTGTCGCTGTACGTCCCCCTAAACACTGCTTGTATTGGAAGAGTAACAAGATTCTCGCTCCAATCATTAAAAAGTAATCGGGTCGCAGCTCAGCAAGAGTTGCGACCCGCATTTCGTGTCTCAGGCGATGTTCTCGGCCGGGTAGCGAGTACCTCGCCTGATGAAGCGGATCTCACAGTTTCCGAGGTCCACTCCAAACTTCGAGACAAAGAACTGCTTTACCGCTTCTTGATCCATACCGTGTTTACAACTGTAAACATCGGCGGACAAAAATCGGCGCGACGGAAACGCGTGGATGCTGATGTGACTTTCGGCCAGCACGACGACCCCTGTCACGCCACCCGAGACTTTCAGCTCCCCGTCCTGGGTAAATGTGACTACTGGCTTGCAGAGTATTTTCACCCCGAGCAGGCCGCAGAGGTCTTTCAGGCATTGACGGATCAGTTCCTTGTCCCAGAGAGCGTCCCTGTTGGCGCCGTAGGCGTCGATAAGCAGGTGCTCTCCGAAGTATTCGCTTTTTCCAGTCATCGTGCCCCTCCTTTTCGGGCAGACAGAACTGCGATTGGGATTGTCTGCAACACCATATAGACGGGCAATGACCACACAGTTAGTGCGGCCAAGGACCAGTCGGTAACGGCGAGCAGATTTGCGAGATCGCCCACGAGGAACAGTATCCACGCAAGCCGGTTTTCTTCCTCTGGACGCCGGTACGCATGCCGTATTGTGGCAACAGCACCGAATCCATCGGCGACAAGAGCGAGTAGAAGTCCGACAACAGGTGAGCCCGTGATAGCCCATCCTCCGACGCTTATACAAGCTCCTGCAAGACACACTTGATCAAAGCGTGTCCATCCACCCTCTCCCCATTTCAGCGAAAGTAGCGCGACGGCGAAGGGGCCGGCGGTCAATGCGGCCGGAACCCAAATCGTTTCGTCTGCTCCGGAATAGTGATAGGACGGCAGAATTACACTTCCGACGAAGGTCCATATGAACCATGTGGCTCGATTGGGCTTCGTTGGAGTAATCCGATGAAGAACTGGGCCATTCCGTCCAATTCCCCATCCGAATATTCCCAAGACGTATGGGACGAAAGCGGCGAGATTGAGAAGTCCCGCCACCAGCCCCCAACTGGCTGCGTCTAGCATCTCAATCTCCCTTCGGGCCTACAACATTGCCCTGAGGACTATGCCACTTCTAGATGCAATAAACAAGTTCCACAAAATGTTCTAGCTCCGGGCAAACGCAAGTGCCGCGTACGAGCCCAAGAGCCAGAAGAAGCGCCAGCCTTCGAATCGGTGGAGTTTAGTCTCTGCTGTCCGCGTGTGTTCATTTGCCCTTTAGGGCTTTGGTAAATTCCTCGACACTCATGTCGATGTCGGTAATGACGCCTGCAAGCGTCTTCTTGCCGACGTCTTTTCCTTCGTGGGTATACACAGTCGTGCGACGTCCGTCGGCGTGCTTGAAGTGTGCATGCGAGCCGACCTGGTGATGCCGATAAAATCCGAGCCGCTCCAGCACGCGAACGAGTGCGCGCGTCTTCACGACCGGCATCTTCGCCATATCGGCTATACCGTCACAAATTCGCTTTCAGAAAACGATTGTACCACTTCGAGCGCGTCTTCGTCTTGCGGAATGCGCTCACGGTCCCTCTGCAACCCCTGCACATGGCAGAGAATTGCTTCGCGCAGATTGGCTTTCACTTGCGCAAGCGTTGCGCCCTGGGTATGAAGCCCCGGCAGAAGCGGGACAAAGCCGTGGAATCCTTTTGGCGTGTCCGGCTCGATGATGGCTCGAAACGAGAATGTTTTCATAGGGGCATCGTATCATGCCAAGTGCTCCATTTCAACTGTGTGAGGTTATGGAGTTCGGACGCTCATGCTCTCTCAACTCCGCACAAACGCGAGTGCGGCGAAGGAGCCCAAGAGCCAGAAGAAGCGGTAGCTTTCGCCGAATATCTGCTGTACCTGTGGCCCGAAGTTCCAGAGCTGGTCGAGCGCGGGGGTCGCAATCCAGATTGTGACGACAATCGCTGTGAGCGCGACTCCGGCAAGCGCCGCTTGAATCGTCTGTCCTGCTTCCTCTCCCCACGAAAGCCCGATACGCGCAATAAGGACGTACATGCCGACTAGGAGAATTCCAAAGAGCACAGCCTCGAGCATCGGGGTCGAAAACTGCCCGGTGATTCCCCCGAGGATTTCCGCTTTTGAAAGACTTTCCGCAAGAATTACCGTGGGAGGGAGCGCGAGCGCGAGGGTGCAGACTCGGCGCGCGCCCGAGCGCACGCAGTCGAATGCCGCAAGTATCGCGAATGAGCCGATGATCATCCAGTCGGTCGGAACTGCAGCGAATAGAGAAGTGAGGGAATCCAAGTTCATGAGGTTAGTTTGTAGAACGCAGAACGTAGAACGTAGAGAACGCAATTCGGTTCATGCGGACATTTTACTACGGACCACGAACTATGTTCTACGTACTGTTCAGAGTCCTTCGGAGCGGAGCTTTTCTACGAGATCGCGCGCACTCTTGGAGAGTTTCTTCGGAAACTCGATGTCGATCTCGACAAGTAGGTCGCCTCGTGCACCTCTGCCATATGGAATACCCTTGCCCCGGATGCGCAGCACCTCTCCATGCGAAACGCCGGCCGGTACCTGAAGCACTTCTTCTCCGTCGAGACTACGGATGCGGTATTCCCCTCCGAGCAGGGCGTCGGTGAGTTTTATGGGAAGCGCTGTAACGAGATTATTTCCCTCGCGCGAGAAACGCGGGTCTGGTTTGATGTGAAGTTTGACGTATAAATCACCCGCTCCGCCACCCGGTGCTGCCTCACCGCGCCCGGGCATTCGGATCATCTCGCCGTCTTCGACGCCTCCGGGAACCACCACGCGAATTTCTTCCTCACGCTTCGCGACCCCTACTCCGCGGCAAATCTCGCATGGCTTTTCGGGCACCTCGCCTTTTCCGTGACAGTGAGGGCAACTGCGCGCAGACGTGAAGGTACCGAAAAACGAGTTGCGCGATTCTCTGATATTTCCTTTGCCGTTGCACACCGTGCACGAGATGGTCTTCGAGCCTTTGGAAGCGCCCGTGCCGCCGCAGATGCTACAGAGCGCGGTCTTCGCGATAAGGACCCGACGCTCCGTGCCGAAGACGGATTCGCGAAACGGAAGCTCGATGTCGATGGAGATGTCGCGTCCGCGCCGCCCTCGTGGTGAGCCTGTCGAACCAAAGAATTCTCCGAAGATATCACCGAGATCGAATTCCACGCCGCCTTGGCCGAACCCCTCGAATCCACGGAAGTTGGAAAAATCAAACCCGCCAAAGCCTTGGTGTGCGCCCCCGCCGGCGAATGTTTTTCCGTATGTATCGTATTCCGCGCGTCTTTTCTTGTCAGAGAGAATTGCGTACGCTTCGCTTACCTCTTTGAACTTCTTCTCGTCACCGCCCTTCTTGTCGGGATGATACTTGTGCGCGAGCGTGCGGAACGCTTTTTTGATGTCATCTTCGGTTGCTGTCTTCGTAACACCGAGAACTTGGTAGTAGTCCTTCATTAAATTCTATTATAGCCATACTAGGAAACAATGCAAAGGCAAGGCGAATCTTCATCTTCGCTAAGTTGCTCGTTTTCGAAGCTTTTCATTTCTCACATTATCGAGGTTATCAACATTCTAACTACGACAGCCTAGGCGTAAATAGTTACAATGATTCCATGCTAATAAGTGAGAGACGCGGCGACGTGCTTGAGAAAGTGCTGTCGAATATCGGAAATTTCGCTCTAGCTATTACTCGGCACGGTGGAAACACATCTTTGAGCGCATACCGGGCAATGCGAGAGTTTGAACGGCTGCAGGAGCTATCCGATAGTCAATTGAGATATATCTCCCGCTATATCGTCGATAAGAAATACATAACTATAACGAAGCGGGGCCGTCTGTCGGAAATGACACTAACTGATGCCGGCAGAACTTTCGTGCAGAGCGCGGCTTTACGTGCGCTCAAACTGCGAAAGCAGAAGAGATGGGATGGCAAGTGGCGAATCGTGCTATTCGATATCCCCAATTATATGAAAGCGGCACGCGACGCGTTTGCAGCAACGCTCAAGCGGCTGGAGTTCGTCCACGTGCAGAAGTCCGTCTTTATTTCTCCTTATCCATGCGAGGAAGAGATCGAGGTTGTTTCCGATTACTTTGGTGTATCAGAGAACGTGGAGATTATTGTCGCAGAACGGCTATCACACGAAGAGCAATACTTATTGCACTTTGGCTTGGATTCGAACTAATTACGCCTAGGCGCAATTAGTCTGAACCATGAGGCAAGGCCGCTGCGCACTGTCCTACTTATTGCTTCGGAGGTTCTTCCGGCGGTGTTTGGTCACTGGAAGGAGGTTGTCCTCCTTCGGCGGCCTGTCCCTATGACATTGCTTAGCCTCTATGCTGAACACATACGCGAACCGTATCGCGTAAGCCCGGAGCGTCCGACAACCTTTGACGCTCCGATTAATGCTGAATATCCGCATGCTCCTTCATCGTGAAGGAGTGCAATATGTATCTGAGGTTATGCAACATCCTCTCGATTTTGAAGCTAAATGTGACGTGTTTGCGCATTCTCCAATTTGCGTAAGAATACTGATACGGACAGAGAGTCCGCATGCACACGGGAGGACGCAATGCTCCGAGGAATCCTGCGGATACTTGCAAGGCTCGTTCCGCGACGGTCTC
>MFLZ01000041.1:6075-7273 GCA_001781685.1 Candidatus Kaiserbacteria bacterium RIFCSPLOWO2_01_FULL_54_13 | reverse complement strand
TTACTGCGGATACGCCTCTTCTTTACTTACAGAGCGGCACTTACTTTTGTTCCTCGGGTGGCTTCCCGCCCGAATGACCGGAGTCATCCGGTCGGGCGGGTTGGTCGTCCTTCGGTGGCTCTTGCGATGACGGGGGGTTCTTGGACGCTGCTTCCTCGTCCGCCTTAGCCTTGGCGACGGCGGGGCCGATTGTGCTCATGGCGCTTGAGAGGGTTTCGGAGGCGGATTTGATAGCGCTTACGTCCGGGCCGCTGCGCGCGGTCTTCAGCGCGTCTATCTTTTCCTGCACGTTTTTCTTAATATCCTCACTCACCTTCTCCCCATGCTCTTTGAGTGCCTTCTCGGCGGCGTAGACGAGCTGGTCGGCCGCGTTTTGAGCTTCGATGAGTTCTTTCTTATTCCTATCCGCTTCGGCGTTCACATCCGCGTCCTTTCGCATCTTTTCGATATCGGCTTCGGAGAGGCCGGAGCTCCCTTCGATGCGTATCGATTGCTCCTTGCTCGTTGTTTTGTCCTTGGCTTTCACGGTAAGGATGCCGTTCGCGTCAATGTCGAATGTGACTTCTACTTGCGGCATTCCGCGCGGCGCCGGCGGAATGCCGTCAAGATTGAAGCGTCCAAGTGATTTGTTGTCGGCTGCAAGAGGCCGCTCACCTTGCACGACGTGGATCTCGACGGAGGGTTGGTTGTCGGAAGCTGTAGAAAAAACTTGCGCACGCGATGTGGGGATCGTCGTGTTGCGCTCGATCAGGTGTGTTGCGACTCCGCCGAGCGTCTCTATGCCGAGAGAGAGAGGAATAACGTCGAGAAGAAGGACGTCTTTCACGTCGCCCCTGAGGATTCCTCCTTGGATCGCAGCGCCAATGGCAACCACCTCGTCGGGGTTCACCCCCATGTGCGGCTTCTTTCCAAAGAATGTTTCGACGGTCTTCTGAAGAGCCGGCATTCGGGTTTGTCCTCCTACCAAGATGACTTCTTGGATCTCGTTCACTTTGAACGGCGAGGCCTCCATCGCGCGCTTGGTTATTGACATCGCGCGCTCGATGAATTCCGCGGAGAGTTCCTCGAGCTTCGCACGCGTCATCTTAATGAGAAGGTGCTGAGGGCCGGCGTCGGTAGAAGTGATGAACGGGATGTTAACCTCGGTCTCAAATGCTGTTGAAAGCTCGATTTTTGCTTTTTCCGCTGCCTCGTCGAG
>MFLZ01000041.1:4747-6048 GCA_001781685.1 Candidatus Kaiserbacteria bacterium RIFCSPLOWO2_01_FULL_54_13 | reverse complement strand
CTCTTTCTTGAATTCGTCCGCGAGCCAGTTGATGATCTTCTGATCGATGTCTTTGCCGCCTAAGTGCGCGTCGCCGTCCGTCGAGCGCACCTCGATGACGTCGTCCCCTACTTCAAGAACTGAGATGTCGAAGGTTCCGCCGCCGAAGTCGAAAACGGCGATCTTCTCGTTTTTCTTCTTATTGAATCCGTATGCCAAGGCGGCTGCCGTAGGCTCGTTGATGATGCGCTTCACATCCAAGCCCGCGATCTTGCCCGCGTCTTTGGTCGCCTGCCGCTGCGAGTCGTTGAAGTACGCGGGAACGGTGATAACAGCTTCGGTAATCGTTTCTCCCAAACGAGCTTCGGCGTCCTGCTTCAATTTTTGCAAAATCATCGCCGAGAGCTCTTCAGGTCGATACCACTTTGCCTGCATCTTGAGCTCAATCCCCCCCGTCCCGCCCTTTTGCGTTTCGAATGGCACGGCGGCCCTGTCTTTTGCGACCGCGGGCTCGTCGAAGGTATGACCGATGAAGCGCTTGATCTGGTAAACAGTGTTCTTGGGGTTTGTAACGGCCTGTCGCTTCGCAAGCAAGCCTACGAGGCGCTCCCCTGTTTTCGAAACGGCGACGACAGAGGGCGTGGTGCGCGCTCCTTCTGCATTCTCGATGATTTCCGGCTCACCCGCTTTGACAACCGCCATCGCGGAGTTTGTCGTTCCTAGATCTATGCCGAGTATCTTTGACATGGGGACTATTTTTTAACAAATACTTGTGCGGGACGCAAGACCCTGTCTTTGGTTTTGTAGCCGTAGCGCAGTATGCGTACGACGGTGCTTGGTTCACCCGCAATGTCGTCGCGCTCCTCGACTACCTCATGGAGCGTATGATCGAGCTTTTCGCCCACTTTGCCGAAGCGCTCAATGCCGTGGCGCTTCAAGGCATCCAAAAGCTGGTTGCGTACATGCTCCATGCCACTTCTGAAACCATCGGAGATCTCTGCCCACGCCTCGCTTCCCGCCGCCATGTCGAAGCTGTCGAGGGCCGGAATGATGTCATGGATGAGCTCTTCTCGCAAAAGTTCGGCAATGCGTTCGGCGCGAGCCTCAGCCTCGCGCCTCAGATTCACGCCGTCTGCTTTGCATCTCTGCCAACCGTCGAGAAATTCCTGCCGCTCTTTTTTTGCTTTCGCAAGTTCATCTTTCAGCTTTTTGAGTTTTGCTTTTGCAGCAGCAAGATCTCCGAGCTCCTCTTCGGACTCGAATTCAACATTGTTCTCATTCTCCGCCATAGCGGCGGGATTATAGCATAAGAGCTACCTCTT
>MFLZ01000041.1:1673-4713 GCA_001781685.1 Candidatus Kaiserbacteria bacterium RIFCSPLOWO2_01_FULL_54_13 | reverse complement strand
AGAGCTACCTCTTGCTCCATTGAGGCGCACGCCGCGCGCCTTTGAGGCCGAACTTTTTGCGCTCCCTTGCGCGCGGATCGCGCTTGAGAAATCCTCGAATTTTTAGTTCTTTGCGCTGTTCGGGCACGAGCTCCGCAATCGCGCGGGAAAGTCCGTGGCGCACAGCCTCAGCTTGCGCTTTGAAACCGCCGCCGCGTACTTTGGCCGAGACGCTGAAGTGCACTCCGAGTACCTCAAGCGGCGCGTAGACTGTCTTTACCATGAGGGGAAGCGGAAAGTATTTCTCGGCGGTTTTATCGTTCACGACCACGGAGGCGTGCTTCGCGCTCGTGATACGCACACGCGCCGTTGCCGTCTTTCTGCGGCCGACTGCCTCTGTGTATCTCTCTGCTTTTGTTGCCATGGAGTTCTTGTATTTTCTAGAAGCTTGCAGCTCGAAGCTAATCGCTGATGATGAGATTTCTCATTCGAGCAGTTCGGAACGTGTTGCGCGGAAGCATACGCTCGACCGCTCTCTTGAGAGGTTCTCCCGCACCCCGACGCGCCGAAAGAGCTTGGAAACTTTCCGTACGCTGTCCGCTCGGATAGCCGGAATAGGTCTTGTATATTTTCTGTATTTTCTTGCGGTCGCGCATGTAAAGTTTTTTTGCGTTCACAATCTTCACACGCACATTCGAGCGCTTGTTGGGCGTGTAGTCGGGCCTCATTTTTCCCATGAGGGCCTTAGCGGCCTCCGATGCTACTCGCCCAAGGGTCCTTCCCGCTGCGTCTATCTCGTATTCAATTTTTGCGTTTTGACTTGTCATTTTGACTTTTGGATTTTGCATTTTGGGCTATCTTATGAGTTCTATTCTCACCATATCGCCTACTCTCTTTCCTACGCGACCGAGACGAACGATGCGCGTGTAGCCTCCCGCGCGCTTCGCATAGCGTGCGCCAAGTTCGCGCAGTTTGCTGCCTGCCGTGTTTGAGCCGAGTCGACTCGTCGTCAGTCGGCGATTCGAAAGAGTGTTCTTTTTGCCCATGGTTATTAATCGTTCGACGAACGGACGTAGAGCCTTCGCTTTCGCCTCTGTTGTCACGATGCCTTCTGAGAGCACGAGTGAGCGAGCGAGCGAGCGTAAGAGAGCAACGCGCTGTCGCTTCACGCGGCCGAATTTCCTATTTCTATCGTGATGTCTCATGGTCTTACTGTCTTAGTGTGAGGCCGAGATTCGAAAGCGAACGCTTAATGTCCTGAAGGCCCTTTTGTCCAAGACCCTCAATCGAGAGAAGATCATCTTCGCGTTTGCGCACCAAACCTCCTACGGTGCGGATAGATGCGTTGTCGAGCGCTGCTTCGACGCGAGGCGGTAGACTCAGCTCCGTCGTACGAATTTTGAGGACTTCGGAATCCACTGCAGCGGGTTTTTCCGGCCGTTCACCAAGATGTGCCTCAGAAGGAAGTTTGCCGAGTTCTATTGCGTCTTCCTCTTTGAAGCCAACGACGGCTTTTAGTTGCTGAATCATTGTCTCTATTGACCGCTCAAGCGCCGTACGCGGCTCCAGCGTACCATCTGTTTCGATGAGTACGCGGAGGCGGTTGAAATCCGTCCTGTCGCCCACGCGCATGTTTTCCACCTCGTAGTTCACGCGGCGTATCGGAGAAAAATTTGCATCGAGCGCAATGGTTCCCACCTCGACACGCTCCTTCTGATGCGCTTCTTTCGGAATGTAGCCCAAACCGCGTTCGGCGCGCATCTCGAGAGAGAGTGTGACCTTCCCCGTAATTTCTGCAATATAGCTTTCCGGATTTAAAACTTCGACTTGCCCCGGGAGCTTTAGATCTGCTGCGGTGACGACACGCGGACCTTTCAGGGAGAGCGTTATCGTCTGTGCCTCGTCGGTGAGAATCTTGAGGCGAATTTTCCGGATATTGAGGAGCATCGTCACAATATCTTCCTTGACACCCTCGAGCGTAGAGAATTCGTGCGAAACGCTAGGAATTTTGACGTGCGTGATTGCAGCCCCCGGAAGCGAGGAAAGAATAATGCGCCGCAAAGAATTTCCGAGCGTGTAACCGTAGCCAGGATAGAGCCCATCAATCTCGTAGGTCCCGCTCCGTTCAGACTCGGAGACAACGCGCGGTTTCGACGGAAGTACAATGTGGTAATCGGACATGGTAGATTTTTACAGAGCGAAGCGACAATAAAAATCACCACCCGCCAAAACTTTTGAACGTCTCGCGAAAGTGGCAATCACTCTGATTTGCTTCGTGGTTGAGAGTGTACGGCATAGCTCCTATGTTGTCAAAAGTTTAGGCGGGTAAGGTTATTTCTAACTCGCATAGCTCGTAAGAAAAACCTTATCTACTGTAGAACTCAAAGACCGTTCCGTACTCCAGTGTGGTTTCCGCTGGCGTATACAACGGCTCTCCGACTACGTCAATCTTCAGTGCTCCCTTATCAACCGAGAGCCACTGAGGAACGTTCCTTCCTCCCTCTTCTTCGCTTTTTCCTGCAAAGAGCGGACTCTTGCGGCTTCCCTCTCGGACAGAGAGCGAGTCGCCCTTCTTGACGCGGCACGAAGGAGTTGTGATGCGCTTTCCGTTCACGAGGACATGTCCGTGGGAAACGAGCTGTCGCGCGGCACGGCGTGTAGGCGCAAGATCGGCTCGATAGACAATCGAATCGGCACGCATCTCAAGCAGGCGATGCAGTGCGGTAGATGGATCTGCTCCCCTGTATGCTTCGTTCACATAACGCGCAAGCTGGGTCTCGGAGATACCGTACGTGTAGCGCACGCGCTGTTTTTCTATGAGTTGACGGTTGTAGTCAGACCCCGCGCGTCCTCGAGGCTTGCTTTTTTTGAAGCGCGTATCCGAAAGCGCAAACTTCTGCGTCTGCGTCTGCTCGAAGATGGCCGCGCCGAGGCGCTTGGCTATCTTGTACTTTGATTTTATGGGAAGCATATGTCAGTAATTTTCAATTTTCAATTTACAAATTAAGACATTGAAAATTCATTGGAAATTGGTAATTGGAAATTATACTCTTCGGGGTTT
>MFLZ01000041.1:298-1653 GCA_001781685.1 Candidatus Kaiserbacteria bacterium RIFCSPLOWO2_01_FULL_54_13 | reverse complement strand
CCAACGCCACGTATCACGACATCTACTTCTTTGATGCCGATGATGTTCGCCTTGTCGCCCACGAGTTCTCCCACTTTTGCCGCGGCAAAAGGCGTCCCTTTCTTGGCGCCGGCAAATCCGAGAGCGCCCGATGAGGACCATGCGACAGCATTCCCCTCTTTGTCAGTGAGAAGTACTTTGGTGTTGTTGTATGTGGCGTGAATGTGCAGTGTTCCCGCTGCGATATTTTTCTTCGCGACGCGCGCCAACGATCTCGATTTGAGACCTTGATCCACCGTCCCGCCTGCTTTGCGAATTATTCTCTTCTTGCCCATGTTTTATGTTTTTTCGAGCTTACGCCTGCCGGAGGTCATTGTCTTCCTGACGTTACCGCGCACGGTGCGCGAATTTGTTTTCGTACGCTGACCCCGGACGGGAAGTTTCTTCGCGTGTCGCGCGCCGCGGTATGCCTTTATATCCTTGAGACGCCTTATATTTCCCGAGATTTCGCGGCGCAGCTCGCCTTCGATCTTGAATTTCTCGATGGCTTCGCGGAGCGCACTCTCCTCTTTCGGCGAGAGTTCCTTGCCTCGTTTGCCCGGAGAGATTCCGAGGGCAGAGAGAGTAGAAAGCGCGCGTGATCGTCCGACTCCATAGAGAGACGTCAGAGCGATCTCGAGACGCTTTCCTTCCGGTATGGTGACGCCTGCTATACGCATGTTAGTTTTGCTTAACGAGTGTGAGCGAGTTTACCTGCCCGCCGAAGCCGCGGCGCAGGCGGGGCAATAACTTACACCCGCCTAAATTTTCCACTCCCACAGTAGTGTGCCATTCGCAGTGCTTCGTCGAGATGGGTCTCTGGCCAATGCTCCAATTCGGCTCCAACGACCGGAGTGAAAAATTTGGGCGGGTAAAGAATATGTAATTCACTTTGCTCATAACATCTTCTTTACCCTTGCCTCTGCTTGTGACGCGGGTTCGTGCAGATAACCCACAGTCGTCCGCGGCGACGCACGGTGCGGCAGCGCGCGCACATTCTCTTGACTGAGGCTTTGACTTTCATCTCGTTAGATTCTTCTAATAATCCTCGCTCTCCCTCCATACGGGTCGAGCTGTAGAGTAACTTTGTCCCCGACGAGCACCTTTATCCGATGAAGTCGCATTTTTCCTGCAAGGTACGCGAGAATCGTCTCGCTCTCTTTGGTTTTGACCCGAAAGAGCGCGTTCGGGAGTGCCTCGTCGATCACTCCTTCAACAACCTGCGGCTCCTGCTTTTCATTCACACGTGGATGGCATTACTGCCGCACTACTTCGGTTGGGGCCAATGCAGTAAGTTGTTCGTACATGTGCAAGACGCAAGGTATTTCTCGCCGAGT
>MFLZ01000041.1:171-291 GCA_001781685.1 Candidatus Kaiserbacteria bacterium RIFCSPLOWO2_01_FULL_54_13 | reverse complement strand
TATACCGTGCGCGCGAAAGAATAACAGCTTATCATGCTAGCGTCAATCGCTGTTCAGGAGTCAAGCTGAGGTTCCCCTACTTTCACTTTTATGTCCGACGGATCCGCTGGAAATGTGTTT
>MFLZ01000041.1:0-137 GCA_001781685.1 Candidatus Kaiserbacteria bacterium RIFCSPLOWO2_01_FULL_54_13 | reverse complement strand
CGATGCCTGGAAAGCCCTCAACAATCGTTTGGAACGCAGCCTCGTCACGACCGGCGAGCGCCTTGGTAAGTTCCCCGGCGTCGATTTTCCATACCAGTCGTGCGGTGCCTCGGAGCGTGAAATTCAGAGGCGAAGTC
>MFLZ01000040.1:5595-10413 GCA_001781685.1 Candidatus Kaiserbacteria bacterium RIFCSPLOWO2_01_FULL_54_13 | reverse complement strand
TCGTGACGATCCACAGATCGAGATAGTAGTTTGTCCAGATGACGATGAGAGCCATCCATACTAGGAGAATCCACAGAATTTCTCCGAATGCGAGGGCGGTGAGGAAGGTTGGGTTTTGGAGGTTGAGAGCGTTTGGGAGCGTAATGAGTCCGAGAAGCGCGAACATCGTGATACCGATACCTACCGTCGCGCTCGAATCGCGGACAAGAATTATCCAGTGTTTGCGCGTCTGCGCAAGAACTCGTTCGTCTGCTTGGAGTACGACTCCTTTCATATTGAGAGCGCGAGCGCAAAGAGCGAGGTAAGGAGCACAAGGGAGACACCTGAGTACACGACGGTCGCTACGAAGGGCGCCGTCGCGTTTGTCGAATAGTTGAACCAGTGGTATGCGAGTGCCACGCCAAGCGTGAGAGAGAGGAGGGAAGCGGCTGCTAAGAGAACCCAGAGGACAAGGCCCAGCATCACAGGGGCGTTTTCCATACCAATGAGTATACTATGGAGCGCATGAGCACCGTTTCAATTCGTACGTCCAAGCCCGGCCTCGGGCGTGGCCTCTTCGCAAATCGGCCGATAGCATCGGGAGATTTTGTTGCCGAGTACACGGGTGTGCATATTCCCACGCCGTATGCCGACACGCTCGAAACGAGGTATCTTTTTGAAATTGACAGCGATTGGACGATTGACGGCTCTAGCCGCGCGAATGTCGCGCGCTACATCAATCATTCGTGCGAGCCGAATTGCGAGGGAGAAATCCGCGGCCTGCCTGCGCCGCGCTCGTCGCGGCAGGCAGGCGGCCGCGTTCTCATCTACGCTGCGCGCGACATACGCCTCGGCGAAGAGCTCACGCTCGACTACGGCGACGAATACTTCGACGAATTCATCCGCCCGCAAGGCTGCAAGTGCGTTCGTTGCGCTGTTTCATCCTGAGCTTGCGCAGCAGGTCTTGATTCAATAGTATTGTGGCCGCCCTAGATAGCCAGATATAGGGATTTTTGTTGTTTGAAACTCACTGGCAAGAGGGAGCTGAAATTGAGCAAAGAAAACAGACCACCAACAAGCAGGCCACTGAACTGGCGTTCAAGTGCCATCACGGAGGGCGACTCGCGCACAGCGGCGCGGGCAATGCTCTATCCGCTTCACTGGAAGTCCGGAATGCCGCTCGTGGGCGTAGCTCACGGCCATTCGACAATCACACCCTGCAACGCCGGCATACAGCCGCTCGTTGATCGCGTTGCCCAGGAGCTCCTCGCTGTCGGTTTGTTTCCCCAAACCTGGGGCTTCGTCACCGGGAGCGACGGCATCAGCATGGGCACACCGGGTATGGAGTGCTCGCTGCCGACTCGCGAGCACATCTCGGACAGCGTTCAACTCGGACGGGGCAACCACAAGATGGACGGTCTCATCACCATCGCCGGCTGCGACAAGAATAAGCCGGGGTGTCTGATGGGACTTGCCTATTGCAACGTGCCATCCGTCTACATCGGCGCCGGCACCATCAAACCCGGCCACTGGAAGGGCAAGATAATCGACATCGTCTCGCCTTTCGAAGCGCTCGGTCAGTTGAACGCCGGCAAAATATCGCGTGAGGACTTCGAAGGCATCGAGAAGAATGCCTGCCCGGGGTTCGGCGTATGCGGCGGCCAGTACACCGCCAACTCGATGGAATGCGCTGTCGCCGCCCTCGGCATGAGCCAGCTCGAAGGAGCCCTCATGGCGGCGGAGGACGACGAAAAATTGGACTCGGCGGGTAAAGCCGTGCGGTTGCTCAAAAACTTGATGGAGAAAAACATCAGGCCGCGCGACATCATCACCCGCAAATCCATCGAGAATGCCATCACCGTCATGATGGCGACGGGCAGCTCGACCAACCTGGTCCTGCACTTTCTCGCAATCGCCAAAGCTGCCGGTGTGAAATGGACGCTTGAGGACTTCGAACGCATCAGTCGGCGCACGCCGGTCTTGTGCGACCTGAAGCCCTCCGGCAAACACGTCGCGACGCAGTTCCACGCGGCGGGCGGCGTTCCGCAACTCGCGCGCATCCTCCTCGACAACGGCCGCATCAACGGAGACTGCATCACCGTGACCGGCCGGACTATCGCCGAGGAGCTTGCGAACGTACCGTCGGAGCCGCGGAGCGACCAGGAAGTCATCCGCCCGTGGCCGAAGCCGCTCTACAAAAGCGGCCACATCACCATTCTTAAGGGCAATCTCGCGCCTAAGGGAGCGGTGGCGAAGACCTCCGGCGTCAAAGCTACACGCTTCACTGGTCGGGCTCGCGTGTTCAACTCCGAGGCGCAGTGCCTCAAAGTGGTGCTCGCGAAGAAGATCAAAGCGGGCATTGTCATCGTCATCCGCTATGAAGGACCGAAAGGCGGTCCCGGCATGCCGGAAATGCTCCAAGTGACAGCGGCGCTCATCGGGCAGGGGTTGCTCAACTCGGTTGCGCTCATCACCGATGGCCGCTTCTCCGGCGGTTCATGGGGGTGGCTCGTCGGACATGTCGACCCCGAAGCAGCCGTGGGCGGACCGATTGCTCTGGTCAAAAACGGCGACCAGATCACTCTCGACAAGAACAAGCGGCTGATTCGTCTTCACGTGCCCGCGAAGGAGCTTCGGGCTCGGAAGAAGAAATGGAAGCAGCCGAATCCTCGCTACACCGAAGGTGTATTGGCCTTCTACGCCGAGCACGTCTCGGGAGCGAGCGAGGGCGCTGTCCTCACGTGATCGGCAGTGAGTCGATTCGAGAGGACCAACAATGACCTGGCGCGGAGCGATTCGCGCCAGGCTCTTTTTTATCTACGCACTCCCGATGAGGACGCCGGCGAGGAAGACCAATGCGCCGCCGAAGACGACTTGTGCCACAGAGAGCCAGAAACTCAATTTGAAAAAGTGGAAGCGGATGTAGCCAATCGCGATGAGCTCGAGGCCGACGACAAGGTACGCAAGGTAGAGCGCCGCGGTGAGGTCGGGAATTAGGAAGGGGAGCGTGTGCAAGATGCCGCCGACGAACGTCATTCCGCCGACGATTGCGCCGCGAATCATAGGGTGGCCGCGGCCGGTGTGTTCGCCGGTGTCGGAGAGCCCTTCGGCAAACGCCATGCTGATTGCCGCGCCGATTGCGGCCGCCGTGCCGACGAGAAAGGCGATGCGCGTGCTGCCGCTTGCGAAGGCGGCCGCAAAGAGTGGTGCAAGCGTCGAGATGGAGCCGTCTATGAGCCCCACGAGCGCAGGCTGGACGACCTTGAGAAGAAACGCTCTGTCGATGTGTTCCTCGGTCATGGTCGAATTGTATCAGAGCATGGATGTGATATTATTTACGGGATGAAGAAAGGCGCGCTGATTTTCTGGATCATAGTCGCCGTACTTGTTGTTTTAGCGATTGGCGCGTCCGTGCTCGTCAAGACAGGTCCGGGCAATCTCGACTCATTCGCGCAGTGCTTGAAAGACAAGGGCGCAGTTTTCTACGGCGCTTTCTGGTGCCCGCACTGCCAGAACACGAAGAGGCTCTTTGGAAGTTCCGTAGAGCTCTTGCCGTACGTGGAGTGTTCGACGCCTGATGGAAAAGGACAGCTTCAGGCATGCATCGATCAAAAGGTAGAGCAGTATCCGACGTGGGAATTTGCGGACGGAAGCCGCCTCACAGGCGAGCGCACCTTGCAGGAGCTTGCAGACAAAACAGGCTGCACGCTTCCCCGCGAAGAAAGCGATGACAGTGGAGACAATTAATTTTTGGCTGGCGCTTGGTACACTTGCGATGCAAGTCGTAGGCGTCGCTTTTCTCGCCGTGTTTTTTATTCGGAAGAGCATTCCTGATCTCGAAGACGTCGCCTCCTTCTTAAGGAAGTGGGGACTATGGCTCGGGTTCATCTTTTCGCTCGGTGGAGTAATCCTCTCGCTCTACTACGACTCACTCGGCTTTCCAGCATGCGCTCTCTGCTGGTGGCAGAGAGCGTTTCTCTATCCGCAGGCCGTGCTCTTCGCGCTCGCGCTGTGGAAGAAAGATGCGAAAGTTGCTGATTATTCCATTGCACTCTCTGCCTTTGGCGCGGTCGTCGCTCTCTACCAGCACTATCTCCAGATGGGAGGAGGACCACTCATTCCGTGCCCCGCGACGGTGACAGAGGCAATCGATTGCAGCGTGCGATTCTTTTTCGAGTTTGGCTACATTACCTTCCCCCTCATGAGCGCGACACTCTTCGCGTTCCTCATCGTACTGATGCTGTTTGTGAAAGCGGAGAGGAGGTGATGATGCTTCGCTTGATGTCCTCGACCGTGCCGCCCACCTTTTTGCCGGGATTTAGGATCCCGAGGGGATCGAAAATCTTTTTCACCTCTGCAAAGAGCTCGATCATGCGTGGAGAGAACATGAGGGGAAGGTAGGGCGTCCGGACGATGCCATCGTTGTGCTCTCCGGTGATGGAGCCCTTGTACTTCGCGACCAGTCGGTACACTTTCTCTTCGAGTTCCATGATCGTCTTTCTCGAGCCGGGTTCTGCGAGATTCATGAGGGGAATGATGTGGAAATCCGCGTCGCCGATGTGCCCCGCGATGGTGTAGATAAGACTGTACTCATCAAGGATTTCGGTCAGCTCGGGGAGAAAATCCGGGTAGTCGGCCGGGTGCACCACGAGGTCGTCGATGAAGGGGGCGGCGTGATAACCGCGAAGGTTCTTGCGCAGGAGATTGAAGCTCTCGCGACGTATCGTCCAATACTTGGCGGCGGCGGTTTCGCTTCCGGCGATTTTCGTCCTCACGGGAAGGCCCTCGAGTGACTCGAGCGCGGCGCGGGCTTTCTTGCGCGCTTCTTCAAGCGAGTCT
>MFLZ01000040.1:1151-5580 GCA_001781685.1 Candidatus Kaiserbacteria bacterium RIFCSPLOWO2_01_FULL_54_13 | reverse complement strand
CGGAATGTCTGATCGTCATAACTTTCGAACGCCTCGGGTTTCCATTCGAGGACACGCCGCACGACCTCCGGTAGCGGTGAGAGATCGGAGATAAACATGACGAGCATCGCTTTGTGTTTTTTGAGCGCGATGAGTCCTATGGTGGCTTTCGTCGCGATCGCGAGCGTGCCTTGGGAGCCTGTCACGAGTTGCGTCAGATCAAAAGTGCCATGCTCTTTATTCCATACATTCCAGAGCGCGTAGCCGGCGGCGTTTTTGGAGACGTTGGGCCGCGCCGCTTCGATCTCGCGTTCGTTCTCTCTCATGAGCGCATGAAGCTTGCGATAAATTTCGCCCTCGAAGTTCTGCTCTTTCTCTTTCTCGGCAAGCTCGCCTATGCCCAATGGTTTTAATTTCGCGCGGGAGCCGTCGGAGAGTATGACATCAAGCTCGCGCACGTAGCGACTTGTTTGACCGTAGCGCAGCGTAAGCTCGCCGCCGGAGTTGTTGCCTATCATGCCACCGATGGCGCAGATCTCGCGCGAAGCAGGGTATGAGGGGAGAAGTTTGCCATTCATAGCGAGAGTCGCTTTTTCGAAGTCGCGGTAGTACACACCCGGTTCGGCAATAACTTGGTCGTCGGCGACGCCTTCGATGCGGTTCATGTACTTCGTGAAGACGAGCGCCACTGAATCGGTGAGCGGCCCTCCTGTCATGTCGGTACCTGCCGCGCGCGGCGCAATCGAGATATTTTCTCCTCTCCCGCGCGCATTTGCTACAAACTTCACGACTGCCACAACGTCCTCGGCGTCTTTGGGAAACACGACGAGTGCGGGTTTGCGCTCGAAGATGCTCGTGTCGCGGCTGTACTTCGCGAGCGTTTCCGCGTCATCCGCGACATCGCCTTTGATAATGGAAGCGAGGTCATCCTTCAGCGACATGCGTAGAATTATAGCAGTGAAAACAAGAGGGCCGCCCGTGGGCGACCCTGTTCGCTCTTGTGCTCGTGTATTCACGATGCACTAAGAGCGCGAAGCTCGATGACGAGACTGATTGGACTTCTTTCGCGCACGCGGTGCTTCTCAAGTTCCGAGAGCGCGCCGTCCATGAGGAAATCTCGCTCTATGATTTTCCTGGCCTTTCCCCAATCCTGCCCTGCGCAGGCCCTGGTCAGCGCTTTCTCCTGCCTGGAGAGCTGGAGGGCCTGGAACCCCAGGCCGGTACGATGACGCGACACTCTGATTGCGGAGCCGACACTCATGGTGTTCTCCCATCACGCGTGCACCTTGCACGCTTCGCGCAACAGTACTACTCAATGTGCCTATCATCAAGTCAAGGACAGAAGGAAGCGGCATGTGGAGTCGGCGCAACGCCCTCAGTAATTACGGGCATCCTCTCGGAGTCCCAGCTCATGTCTATCACGGCATAGTAGAGCGATGGCCATCGGATGTTTTCGTTGCGCTTGGCCATCATCTAGCGAATGTCCGATATGCATTGTCCTATATGTCCTATTGGACGCGATGTAATACTAAGAGTTTAAGACACAATAGTATTGGGCATTTGTCCATTGACGGCATATGGGCGCGGGCATAGGGTAGGGGGGCGGAAACCAGCGTTACAAGGATCACTTGAACGCTATGGCGCTTACTAAAGCAGTGCGTATAGGGGGCATCATCGTCCTTGTGCTCCTCATGACGGTAGTCTTTTCCTTTGTAGGAAACCAGCGCCGAGCCTATGCGGAACTTCCACCGCCCGACCTAGGTTCGCAGATCGTCTGTATTGTATTTGATACCCTGACTCAATTGGGGGATCCGATTCCCGTTCTGACGACTGACGATTGCACCAATCCTCCCTCTGCGCCCGCGCAGTGCGTGGACGGGATTGACAACGACGGCGACGGATTGGTTGATGCGGCAGACCCCGGCTGTGCGGATGGCGCGGACAATAATGAGTTCAATACCACGCTGCTTACTCCTTCGGCTTGTGCGGATGGCATAGACAACGACGGCGATGGCCTTATAGATTTCGTACCTGTCTTGGGGGATCCCGGCTGCAGCGACATATTTGACGAGAACGAGGGAGACAATCCGCCTACGCCGCCTCCACCTCCTCAAGCTCCGGCGTGCTCCGATGGCATCGACAATGATGACGACGACCTTGTAGACAGCGCAGATCCGGGGTGTTCTGGCTCGAGTGATACGGATGAAACGAATACCCCAACAGGGACAGCCCAACTGGTTGTTGTGAAAATCGTTATAAATGACAACGGCGGCACAAGCACTGTGTCCGATTTTTCCCTGCATATTTCCACATCATCTCCCGGATTTGCGGAGGCGATCGGCATGTCTTCTGGCGCTACAACGACAGTTTCTGCAGGCACGTGGTTCGTAGGTGAAGACTCTGTGTCTGGTTATACTGCGACTTTTAGTGGCGAGTGCAATGCGAGCGGGCAAGTGACGCTCGCGGGCGGTGAGACGAAAACTTGCTACATAACGAACAATGATGTGGCACCGAGCGCTCTGCCAGCGTGTTCCGACGGTGCTGACAATGACGGTGACGGCCTTGTAGACAGCGCAGATCCTGGTTGTTCTGGCGCTTCCGACAGCGATGAAACGAATCCTTCTGGCGGGGGTGTCCCCGAAAATCCGCCAAGTTCCGGAGGCGGCGGAGGAGGGGGCGGGGGCGGTCTTTCGTGGGGAACACCCCTCTTCACGAGCACGACTACCGGCATTGTCCTTGGGTTTTCGACGACCACGGAATCGTGCGATCGGTATCTGACATCATTTATCAAAGCGGGAGGGAACAATGACGCCGATCAGGTGAAGCGTCTGCAGCGGTTCCTCCGCGATTTCGAAGGGGCGAAAGTGTCTGAGACGGGTATTTACGACGGGACCACGCTTGCAGCCGTACATGCATTCCAGACAAAATATGCAGCAGAGATTCTTGCGCCGTGGGGCACCAGCAAATCCACGGGCTACGTGTATCTCACGACCCGCAAAAAGGTGAACGAGATCTTTTGCCGCAATACGAGGGTGTTCTTCTTGACGGTTGATGAGCTCAAGAAAATCGAAGGGGCGCGAGCGGCTGGCGGAGCGCAGGCTCCTGCTGCTCACGCGGCTCCCAAACCAGTCCCGCCGTCTCCCGCAGGATTGTTCGTACCGGCGAAGGCGTCAGCCACTTCTGCACGGCCACTACCACTGGAGGACGCCTCGTCTGGCGGCGGCCTTTTGAGTCCGTTGCGAAACATGGTCGACTTCGTCAGAGGCATCTTCAATCGCTCTCGGTAGTTTTTCGCAGCGAGACGGCCACGGACTTCGATTATCTCTCAGGCCTTCCTTAATCAACAGCGTGTCAAGGACCGTCCTTGACACGTCTGCTAGAATTAGGAGCGTATGCTGCGTGCGACGCCTTTGGTAGCAGGTGAGAACTATCACATTTATAACAGAGGAGCTGGAAAGCAGAAGATATTTCTTAACGATTCTGATTACAGGCGATTTCAAGCCCTGATATTCGTCGGAAACAATAGCGAGGGCATTCATCTTAGCAACCTCCGCAAACACCAAGGACGGTCCTTGACATGGGTGTTTGAGAAAAAGATCGATCATCTACCCGTGGATGTTTACGCCTATTCACTCATGCCAAATCATTTTCATCTGGTCCTGCGGCAAAAAACGGATGATGGCATTACGTGTTTTCTCAGGCGCGTTTGTACTGCGTACTCGATGTACTACAACCTGAAGTATAGACACAGCGGAACGCTGTTTCAGGGCAGGTTCAAGAGCAACCACCTAGATACCGACCCATATTTCAAGTGGATTTTTCCGTACGTCCACCTCAATCCAGTCTCACTCATTGAGGCTGACTGGCAGGAAAAGGGGATACGCAATCCTGCGCGGGCAAGAGAGTTTCTGAAGAACTATCGCTACTCAAGCTACTACGACTATTACACCGGTGAGCGGCCTGAGCGCGCAATTCTTGCGCATAAGGAAGTTTCGGGCCTGCTCGACAAGGGCCGAGATCTGCATGGGATGCTTTCCGCTTACCGCAGAGGCAGGGTTCTCTATATTTAAGAAAGTAGCCAAAAAATCAAGCATTTATACAAAGGTCTGACCTTTGTATGATTATGTCCTTGATATGGGTGGGGAAAAGGGGACGACACACAATGCTGCGGTGCTAGAATCCGTGAGATGAGTGTCGCACTGCGCAGTGGCATCCTGGCGCTTTTTCTTTTTGCCGCGCCATCTGCGCTCCATGCAGACATCACATCGCTCGTCTGGGGCGGGCAAGGGTCGGCTATCGATGAGATTGTGATGACAGATGGCGGCACGTACAACGTGCCGCTCGAGACACCAGCGCCGGTGTACGTCACCGGACCTTCGATAAATCCCGATGGAGAAGATGTCTTCGCAATTGTGGGGAATCTCTATCGCATGAACGGTGCGGATCGCGA
>MFLZ01000040.1:536-976 GCA_001781685.1 Candidatus Kaiserbacteria bacterium RIFCSPLOWO2_01_FULL_54_13 | reverse complement strand
TTATTTCACGATCGAAGATGCTGCGGCGAGCGAACCGGATCCTGTCATCATTATTCCGGGGATACTTGGCTCGGAGAAGCACAACGACGAGTGGGTAATAGATCCGATACTGCACACCTATGACGATTTGATTGCAACGCTCGACGCGAACGGTTACACGCCCGATTTTGACTTGTTCACATTTCCGTACGACTGGCGCGTCTCCAACGTCGAGACCGCGCTCCTCTTGAAGCTAAAAATTGATGATGTGAAAGACGTCTGCGAGTGCGACAAAGTGGATCTCGTCGCGCACTCGATGGGCGGCCTTGTCGCGCGGCAGTACATCCAATCCGAGGAGGCCTACGAGGACGACGTGGATCAGCTCATCTTTCTCGGCACGCCCCACCTCGGCGCCCCGAAGGCGTATTTAATGTGGGAAGGTGGGGAGACAGATCCGGTGG
>MFLZ01000040.1:0-471 GCA_001781685.1 Candidatus Kaiserbacteria bacterium RIFCSPLOWO2_01_FULL_54_13 | reverse complement strand
TTGTTCAGTTACATTCAAAATGCACCTATTCTGTCGGTGCAAGAACTACTTCCAGTTTATGACTACATCTTTGAGGGTATACAACTGCGTGACTATCCGACAAGTTATCCAGTCAACCCGTTTCTTGAGAATCTCAACATCGATATCGATAGTCTTCTAGGTTCAGGTGTTCAGTTATACAATTTTGTGGGCAGCACTCCAGATTTGGACACAATCACGGGAATAAGTGTATCAAATACCGATATTTATTTGCCAAAGTGGTCAGACGGGTACCCTACTGGATTTTATGAGGGAGTTGGTGATCGTGGCTTGGAACGTGGCTCCGGAGATTCGACCGTGCCTTTGCCGAGTGCTTCCTTCGTAAATTCAAACCTGAATGTATCTGAGTTTACTCACAACTTTCTTCCCGATGCTTCCAAGTTGGACATCTATTCTTTGCTTACTGGCCACGAGGCTACTACCGTGGTTGAT
>MFLZ01000039.1 GCA_001781685.1 Candidatus Kaiserbacteria bacterium RIFCSPLOWO2_01_FULL_54_13 | reverse complement strand
TGCTGAAAATCCGCATGCTCCTTCATCGTGAAGGAGTGCAATATGTATCTGAGGTTATGCATTCTTAATTTTCAATTTCCCAATTTCCAATCAATTTCCAATGAATAATGACCCAAACAAGAAATACGATCTTGAGGAACGTACCGCTGTCTTTGGTGAAGCAGTTATCACGTTGTGCAAGGAGATCAAGCAAGACGCCATAACAAAGCCGCTGATAAATCAACTCGTGAGAGCCGCGACGAGCATCGGTGCAAACTACATGGAAGCGAACGGCGCGAGCTCCAAGAGAGACTTCACCAACAAGATCTTTATTTGCAAGAAAGAGTGTCAGGAGACCAAACACTGGCTCCGTATGATCGCGAGTTGTGTGTTGAACAAACGAGACGAAACAAAGAAGTTATGGCAAGAGTGCCAAGAGCTGACGCTAATCTTTAACAAAATCGCATCTTCTGCACGTTTAAAACATTGAGCTTTGAGAATTCAATGAAAATTGAAAATTGGAAATTTAAAATTAGCATTCTGATATAGTACTCCTATGCAAATAATTGATGCCGTATTTGTTATTGTCATCATTGTTTTCTCGGCCGTCATTCACGAGGTCATGCACGGGGTTGCAGCCGACAAGCTCGGTGATCCCACTGCGCGACTTCAGGGACGTTTGACGCTCAATCCTATTCCGCACCTCGACATGTTCGGCTCGATTCTCTTGCCAGTCATTCTCGCTCTTACCAACTCTCCGATACTCTTTGGGTGGGCAAAGCCCGTACCGTACAATCCGTACAACCTGCGGCCCGGAAAATTCTCGGAGGCGATAGTCGCGGGCGCGGGCCCCGCATCGAATCTCGCAATCGCGCTCCTCGGGGGGCTCGCGATCCGCTCGGGGTTCGCGGGGAGCTTGGAGCCCGTGCTCTTTCTCATCGTGCTTGTGAATGTGATGCTTTTCCTCTTCAACCTCGTTCCCGTGCCGCCACTTGACGGCTCAAAAGTATTCGAAGTTCTTTTGCCGCGCTCGCTTGCATTCAGTTACAGTGAATGGCGTGCACGCATGGAATGGAATCCGCTTCTCGGCATCGGGCTCGTCGTTCTCTTCATCATGCTTCTCGGCGGCGCTTTTGGCAGCTTCGTCTATCAAGTCGCGCACGCGATCGCTGGGATTTAATAGCTTGTGCACAATCAAACGAGGAGAAATGGCCACGGGTGTTAGCCTGTACGTATGAGAAGGAGGCAGAGGACGAAGCGCCTGCAGTTGACGGCTCCCGTAGTCGCGCTTCTCGCGGTAACATTTCTTGTCTCAGCCGGCCTTGGCATGGCGGGCTTTTCTATAGTCTCGCGTACGGGCCAAGTGGCTGCCGCTGCTGCCGGGCAAGGGGAGTGCGAGCCGGAGTATCAGAAATGTTTGAAGGCAAATCCCAAACAGAAGGACAAATGCGAGAACGAGTTTCAACAGTGCGTATTAATAAATCGAGAGTGTGTATACACGAAGGAAGCGCCTGCTGGCGGAAAAGACAATTTCGCATGCAACAAAAATGCTGATTGCCAGATTCATTGCACTGAATCGTGGACGAGTAATAAGAAGGGATCCGGTTCCCTTGTCTGTTGTAAAGGAGGCGCGAAGCACGTGAATCCATGCCGGGACGAGGTGGATGGAAAGTGCGTTTCTGGCCCGTACAAGGGAGTTCCAAAAGATCAAGCGCAGCCGCCGCTGGACGGGAAAGATAAAGGTAAGGAAGGGGGCGGGATGCCGAAGATGCCGGAGATGCCGAAGGGCGGTGAGGGGAAGCCGCCGCCGAAAGATAGTGGCAAGGAGGCGAAGGATCAAGATTGTCAAAAGAATCCATCCGCTCCGGAGTGTAGTAAGCAGGCGAATAAGCCGGGATACTGCGGGATACCCGGTGCGACGTTCGTAACCTCTTTCTTCTCTTCAAAATGTTCGGAGGATACCTCGCGTATGCAAGCTTCATCGACGACGAAAGATCTAGAAGGAGCTCGGATAGAACAAGCGCTCAAGGAGCTGGCGTCCGGTCCCAAGGCTCCATCTAGTCCGAATTCAGAGCCGAGCGACGCTCTGCCAATGTATAAATGGTCAGGAGATATTAAGCGAGCGGAGGACCCGCGGAGAGCAACGGCACAAGAGCCTCCTCCCGCACCTTCGCAAGGTATTACGCAACTGGTTACAGAGTCTACGTTTGCCGTGCCCGATTTGCCGCAGACCCCGCTTACACAAGAGAACAGAACAGTATTGCAGGCGACTCTTGACGCTCTCAAAAATAGCATCGTCAGCTTATTGAACCTTCTTGTTCCGGGAAATTAGTTTCTCTAATCGCACTACGCATTGCGCCAGATTCTTTTTTGTAGTACATTTCCCTTGCGCTTTCAGCGCTATTTTTGTAGAAAACTAAGAAGCTGAAGCGAAGCGGGGGCGACTATAGTTTTCACAACCCGCCTAAATTTTGCGCCGCAAAATTTGGGGCGGGTCTAAGAGCTTCTAAGCTCGTTATACTCGCTAAGAATCTCTAAGACATGGCTACAATAAATCAACTCGTGAGGCGCGGGCGAAAGCAGAAAACGTGGCGCACGAAAACGATCGCGCTTTCGCGCGGTTTCAACACACTTAAGAACCGCCCGGCTTACTACTCGTCGCCTTTTAAGCGGGGTGTGTGCACGCGTGTCACGACGAAGACGCCGCGCAAGCCCAACAGTGCCATCCGCAAAATCGCCCGCGTGCGCCTCACCAACGGCATGGAAATCACCGCGTACATTCCCGGCGAAGGACACAATTTGCAGGAGCACTCTGTAGTACTTGTCCGCGGCGGACGTGTGAAGGATATCGGACTTCGCTACACGATTGTGCGCGGCAAGCTCGACGCGACAGGTGTGGATGCGCGTCGCCGCGGCCGCTCGGTCTATGGAGCTAAGAAGCCCAAAGGTGAGAAATAATTATCGATTTTCAATTTTCATTGAATGTGCAATGATTTAATTTTCAAACATTGATGCCTTAAAAATTGATTGAAAATTGGAAATTTAAAATTACGAAGTATGAGACGTCCTATCAAAAGAAAACATCTGCCGCAGCCAGATCCCGTATACGGCTCGGTGAAGGTGTCGAAGCTAATCAACTACGTAATGGAACGCGGGAAAAAAGATACTGCGCGGAAAATTGTTTACAAAGTGATGGATGAATTGAAGAAAGACGGAGACCCCGTCGTGATTTTAGAGGATGCTCTTGAAAAAGCGTCTCCTTCTGTAGAGGTGCGCTCGCGCCGCGTGGGTGGCGCCAACTATCAGGTGCCGCGCGAGGTGAATCCGAATCGAAAGCTCGCTCTCGGACTCCGCTGGATCGTGGAAGCCGCCGAAGGCACGAAGGGGAAGCCGATGGCGGAGTCGCTTTTGAAAGAAATCCGCGCCGCGCACAAAGGCGAAGGCGTAGCCGTCACGAAGAAAGAAACTACCCATAGGATGGCAGAAGCAAATAAGGCTTTTGCACACTTTGCTTGGTAGGTAAAAGCAAACAGTGCCCGCCAGCACTGTTTTAGTTTAAGAGCGATTGTTTTTGTTCTTTTTGGGCGAGCGTCATCAGGTCTACGAAGCCGTACACTGACATATCGATTTCCTTCTTGCATCGCCAGTGTTCGCCGGTTTCGTCGATGACGTGTGTCTCACCGAGGTAAAAGAGTATGAACGTTGGCGGGTCGGGCTTGAAGTCTTCAAACTCTGGAGCATCCAGAGCTTCGAGCCACGGCTCGAAGTCGAGCTCTCGTAGAAGGTCGGCATATTGACTCTCTTTCTTTGGCATCGCTGCCTCCCGTGTTTGGCCTCTGCCGGCACGGTATCACAAGGGTCTCAGACTCCAAAACTTTTACTTGCCTGAGCTTGCTTGCGGTGAGCCTGTCGAATCCGGCGAAGGGCGCATTTCGCGTGGTAATTTTCGCTTGTGATATACTGTGCCGCATGATCAATGCGACGATACAAAAGAAGCTTGCTGCGATGCGGGCAGACATACAAGAACTCAAGCGATCGGTGAAGGTAAATACTGCTGTCGAAAAAGCGCGCGCACGTCTTCGCACAGAGATTCTCAAGGGTCTTGAAAGCGGTCCAGCGACGGAAGTAACTCCGGCATTTTGGAAGAGAATGCGCGCTCTTGCGCGCCGGCACGCGAGGCGTGCATGAAAAAGCTTCGGAAGCACCCGCAAGCCGAGCATGACATTGCGGACGCCGCTGCGCGCTACGCGCGGGAAAGCATCGATTTGTCCTATCGTTTTCTGGCAGGGGTAGAATTAGCGCTCGCTCGGATCCGGAACATGCCCAGGCCCGGATCGCCACGTTTCTCTCATGACCTTGGTCTGCCAGAGCTACGCATGGTCCCGCTCGTCGGGTTTTCCTACCTGCTTTTCTATCTCGACCGTGAAAGGTCCATCGATCTCATCCGCGTGCTGCACTCGCATCGGGACACTTTCGGCATCCTATTAGGTTGGGAGTAAGGCAAAGCGGTCGAGGCCAACAAAGCCTTCGCCTGCCCTGAGCGCAGTCGAAGGGCCCACTTCGCGTGGTAGGATTTTGGGATGGGCGGCAAGGAAAAATTTCCGGTTTTTCAAGCGAACTCCGAAGAGAACCCTTTAAGTTCTGAGCAAGTCAAGAAGACGTTTCCCACGGGAGTTTTAGTTCATGAGTGCCGCGACGGTCTTGTCCTTCTATCTGGTCCCGCAACGGACAGTGTACGTATGTGGGCGGATCTTAAGCAAATTGTCATAGGTGAGAACTTGATTCCTCGTGATAAGTATGTGGGGCCCCAACCAAGCGTAAAGGATAGTGGAGAAGGATCGGAACTCTGGCTCGACTGGAATCAGAGGCGTATTGATTGGGAAGGTCAGATGTATAAATTGGTGGACAAAATCGAAGGAGCCTTGGACATTCGTAGTTCTGGCTCTCGTATCAGGTTACTCTGACCAAGTTGCTTTTTCTCGATTTTCCGCTACATTACACGGACGCCTTCGGGCGTTTTGTTTTATGACAAGAGACTA
>MFLZ01000038.1:180-5192 GCA_001781685.1 Candidatus Kaiserbacteria bacterium RIFCSPLOWO2_01_FULL_54_13 | reverse complement strand
GCAGTAAGTTGTTCGTACATGTGCAAGACGCAAGGTATTTCTCGCCGAGTGCCCCGATATACCGTGCGCGCGAAAGAATAACAGCTTATCATGCGAGCGTCAAATCTCGTTCAGGAGTCGGGTCGAGGTTCTCCTACTTTCACTTTTATGTCCGATGGATCCGTCGGAAACGTATTTTTCCAGAAAGGCTCAATCCGCGCGTGCGCTTCTTCGATGCCAGGAAAATCCTCGACAATCGTTTGGAACGCGGCCTCATCACGACCGGCAAGCGCCTTGGCAAGCTCTCCGGCGTCGATTTTCCATACCAGTCGTGCGGTGCCCCTGAGCGTGAAATTCAGAGGCGAAGTCGCAAAATTGTCTCCAAGTGTTCCGACTGGCTGCGCCGAGAATCCTTGCCCGGGCACGAGGACGATCGCACCGCTCTCGGCTTCAGCCGAAACGCTCTCCCCGATCACGTAGGCAAACCTGTCGGCGGGAAAGAGCGGGAGCTCCATGCGCGCTCGCGTGCGAATGCGCACTTTGTTGTCTTTCTCGGTAGTCGGCGGAAGATTTTCAAAGGTAATTCGCGCAAGGCCAAAGAAAGCAAACGTCGTCTCGTCTGTGTTTTCTGTGGCGGCGGCACGCGCCTTGCCTTCAAGGCTGTTGCGGATTTTTGTCTGTGCCGCCTCGAGCGCAGCAGGGCTTGCGGCAGGTCGCTCACCTGCGAAGCCTCCAGTCATCGCCGAGGTGGAGCGCGCGTAGACTTTTGCGTACATGCTGGGAGTTGATCTGAGGCCCGGGAGCGTGAACTTCTCGACAGGCGCAACGTTGTATTGCTCACCCGCTTTATCCGCAATGACGGTGACGGAAATCTGTCCGGCGACGGCTCCCTTTTTTCCAGGTACAACGACCTCTGCAGGAACTTTGAAGATGAGACCTTGCGGTGTTTCGAATCGGGTGTTCTTGAGGAGCTTCACCGGCGCAGAAGAGTACTCGTTGTAGACCGTTATCGTACCGCTCGCGCGGTCCTCCACGCGCTCAATGCCCTGTGCGGGCATGATTTCCGAGTCTTCGAATGTGCTCACTTCAACAGTGTAGGAAAGTATGCCTGCTGCGGCCTCTCCCGCCGGGTAAGCGATGAATCGCGCGGTTTCATCGAGAAGCACGCTGTGTGAGCGCGGGAGGACTGTTACCTTCGTGGGACGAAATGCAATGAGCGCAATCACGCCAAGCACGAGTAGAGCGAGCACGACTCCTCCCCAAAGAATGTAACGCGAGGTCTCTCGCCTCACAGGAGGCATGCCGCTCTCTCGCGTGTCTTCCGCCCCGATGCGCGGTCGCCGACCCGGGGTAATCTGAATGTTTCGTATACTTTTCTCGGGAGGATCTCCGCCGCCGCCCAAACGTGCTGCATTGCTTTCGCTCATCGGCGTACTCCGCGGTTTGTCCGTAATTTCGCCAGACGGTGCCGATGAGCGCGGCACTGGATTTGAAGAACTCGGCGGCATGATGTCCTGAAAGTAGTCTTTGGCCATAATGGAGTTAAGTATCAAGTATCAAGTATCAAGTATCAAGTGGCAGCGCTCACTTCTATGTTGACAAGTCGCGTTAGAGGCTACGGAAGACATGTATAGAAACTAAAACATTATGGTCGAATGTTGATTACGTCGATTGCCGATATGGCAATCATGCACGGGAAGTGTTGCTTCCTGCCTCTAACGCGACAAGTGCCCCCGCGACAAAAAGCCCAGTATCTGCTTTCTGCGTTTCATCACTCGTGACTAGTCCCTCAAGGTCGTGACGCGTAAGAGCCCGCGCCGAAAACGGCCGCGTCGTCATCGTGAATTGGGCGAAATCGATCCGTGAGAGAAAGCGCCCGAGCCACGGGGCAATGTCGTCGTGCGCTGAAAGAATGAGTGGATTGGGTAGCCGCCGCGCGGCCGACATTTTGCCCATCGTCTCGCCGAATACTTTGACGAGCTCGGGCTCAGCGCCTACAAGGGCGGTCTTTATCGCATCGCATGCGTCCGTCTCGCACTGATCAAGAGCAAGAAGCCGCATGAGGGTGAGCGTTTCTTCAGGCATTTTCTCCCCGGCCACACGCTTCAAGATGGAGCGGCTGCCTTCTGGCACTCTGGCCGTCTCAACGACGACGCCTTTCCTCACAGCAATCATACTGGTGCCCTGCGATGTCATGTTGACAACGAGGCACTCTTTGGGAAGAAGCGTACTTTCGCGCAAGACCGAAAGAAGCGCACGTGTGCCGGAGCGGAGCGTGGGCGGCGGACACGCGAACACTTTCTGTAGCGTCTCGACGACGCCCGCACGGATGCTTGGATTGCAGTCGGAAACAAGGAGCGAGACTTCGATATGGTGGGCGCGTTTACCCTTGGGCCGGGCCGTAGGGTAGCCATTGAGCTGTACTCTGACGACGCTCGTTTCGAACACGCTTGCGGAGTCGAGCCCAGTGTCACCTTTCAGAGCTTCCTCGGCAAGTACGCTTATCATCTGCCCCTCGATGCGTGTTTCTTGGGGGAATTCCGAGACTGCTTGAATAGTCTTCGAGTGGCTCCACGGCGGGCGGATGACGGCGTAGGCGCCCGACACATGAGGGCTTGGCTTGTCTTTTCTCGCCGCGTAGCGGGAGAGAGTTTTTTGCGCGGCGTCTTCGAGTTGCGCTACGACGCCCGCGACGGTGGCCTCCGGAGAGCGTTCTTCAAAGGGAAGCGCTACGCGCTCCGCTTCAAGAATGCGTGCAGGACCATCTCCGACGATTGCGACGATCGCGACGCCAGCGCTCCCGCTTCCGATGTCGGCAACGGCTAACACCCTTCCGCGCTGTTTCCCTAGAGGGCGGAACATTGAGAATAGTATACCAGTGTTATACCCGTCGTAGGTAAACGCTTAAGGACCATGCACGTTCATGTTTTGCTAGAGCGGATAATGAGTCTCAGGAATCCATTCATCCTCCTTCTTTCCTTTCACCACACGATGCTGGTAGATGCTCATTACCGGAGGCATGATTGAACTAAATGGTTTATATGCGGCCTTTCGCATGTGACGCTCATTATCTGAACTGGCATACAAGGTTACAGGCTTTGTGTGAGCGCCTCCATATATGACAAGTGCGGGACCTACTCCAAGTGGCAGTTGCGCAAGCTTCGTCAAGCCTTCAGCAGTAATAACGTTTCTATAATCCTCTACATTGTAGACAAGCACACCCGTGTTTCCTCCAGTGCGAGTGCCTTCGTCGACGGTTTTCATATCTTTGATTTGCTCTCGCTTGACTTCTGAATATATAGAGCCCGCGCTCAATGCCACTGTGAGCGCGCCGAGCCCCTGCAGAACTCGCCTTCTATCAAGCGTAGGTGTGGGTGCACCTCGCATCACATCGGCTATATCTTGAGCAAGTGTTACTCCGGCCAAAATCCCTCCTGCCACACTTGCGGATATCTTGCCTGTCCGAACGGCTTCATTGATAGATCTGTGCATTTCCTGCGATTCAAAGCTATGAGAAGTCGGATCCACAATACAGATGCGTTTCTTGTGTCTGGCTGCCATTGTAGCTACTGCATCGAAAAAAACGTTTGCAGATTCTTCTCGACTGTATCTTTCGTCCTGTGCAAGATCCGTTGCTGCATAACCGCCATGATCATCTTTTTTCGCATATGGGTCCAGAGCGAAAAGCCGTTGTTCGGCCAGCAGATTGCTTTTAGAAAATTTGCCAAGGACGATGGGGGCGTCCTCAAGGACCACAAGAGACGATCGTGCGATCATCGCTTCAAGCTCTTTTCCATACCTATCGAGCGTTTCCCGTATGTGGGCAACTCCCTGCATCTCGAAATTTCTTTGTCCGATGCGAAACGTCGATTTCTCTTTCCACCCTCTATCGATGAGCTCACGTCGCCATTCAGGCACATCCTCCCATGACGACGCCCGTTCCTTCCTTTTACCGGTTTGTTCGAAGATCATACCCTAAGTATAGCCTAGCAGCTATACATTAAGGATAGCTTTAATCCTTCGCACTCCGGCGGCGACGGCTTCTTCTTTCTGGATTTTGAAGACGCCGTCCTCTCCTATCTCACTCGTGTTCTCGACATGTGGGCCGCCGCAGAATTCGATGGAGAATACCTTGTCGAACTGAGGGTTTTCTTGCGTCGCGCCAGGTGGGCCGACCGAGTAGACCGACACCATATCCGGATACTTCGCGCCGAACTCGCGCTCTGCGCCGAGCTTCTCAGCTTGTTCTCGCGGTATTGTCGAGTGAATCACGGGCAAGCTCTCCGAAATCTTTTCGTTTACGATGCGCTCCACCTCCTTGAGCTGTTCCTTCGTCATCTTCTCCCCGTGCGAGAAATCGATGCGCAATCTTTCCTGTGTGATGTTGCTTCCTCTCTGCTTCACACGGCTCCCAAGCACGATTTGCAAAGCCTTGAGGAGAAGATGGTGCGCTGTGTGGAGGCGTGTGGTTTTCTCCGAAGTGTCGGCAAGGCCGCCCTTGAATTTCTGCTCGGACCCGGCGCGCGAGATATCCTGATGTTTTTTCATCTCCGCTTTGAAGCCTTCTTCGTCCACGTCGATCCCGCGCTCCTTCGCGAGCTCTCGAGTCATCTCGAAGGGAAATCCGTGGGTTGTGAAGAGCACGCTCCCGATCTCTCCAGAGATGTATCCCGCTTTCGCTGCTTTCTCGAACTCGCGCATCCCGCGCTCGAGGGTGTGTGCAAACTGCACCTCCTCTTTCCAAATCGTTTCGGTTATCTCTTTGTACGCTTCCTCTCCGTCCAATTCCGGATAGGCGGCTTTGTACTTTTCGATGGTGATGGTCGCGGCGCGCACGAGCATGCTGTCTTGACTTTGCCCATCGCCTGTGCCGAGCTTTGCTGTGTGCTGCGCCGCGCGGCGGATGAGGCGTCGCAAGACGTACCCGCGCTCGGTGTTCGATGGCTTGACACCATCGCCGATCATGAAGGTTGCCGCACGGATATGATCGGCAACAATTCGAAATGAGCGCGTATAGCGACTGTCGGTGTAAT
>MFLZ01000038.1:0-101 GCA_001781685.1 Candidatus Kaiserbacteria bacterium RIFCSPLOWO2_01_FULL_54_13 | reverse complement strand
CGCGGCAGCGATGCGCTCCAAGCCGCCGCCGAAGTCTACGTTCTGCTTCGGCAAAAGCCCGAAGGAGCCGTCGGGCTTCTTGATGTACTGCATGAAGACAG
>MFLZ01000037.1:4334-5205 GCA_001781685.1 Candidatus Kaiserbacteria bacterium RIFCSPLOWO2_01_FULL_54_13 | reverse complement strand
CTCGACAACGTCACCTTCAGCTACGGCGATGCCCCGATATTCGAGCATCTCAACTTGCACATTCGTGCCGGAGAGCGCGTGGGATTGGTAGGCAAAAGCGGCGCCGGCAAGTCGACCCTTATGCGACTTCTCCTGCATCACCACGTTCTTGATGTGGGGTCGGTACGGATCGACGGTACGGACATCGCCTCAGTGACGCAGGAGAGTTTGCGGCGCGCGATTTCTGTCGTATCGCAGGAACCGCTCCTCTTCCACCGGACGATAGCCGAGAACATTTCCTACGGTAAGACTGATGCCACACAAAAGGAGATAGAAGCGGCGGCGAAGCCCGCGCAGGCGCACGAATTCATCAAGCGGCTTCCCGACGGATACAAGGCGCTCGTGGGAGAACGCGGCATCAAGCTCTCCGGAGGCGAGCGCCAGCGTGTCGCGATTGCGCGCGCGATTCTTAAAAACGCGCCGATTCTCCTTTTGGACGAGGCGACGAGTGCACTCGACAGCGAAAGCGAAGCGGCGATTCAAGTCGCTTTGCGGGAGCTGATGAAAGGAAAGACGGTGATCGCGATCGCGCACCGCTTGTCAACATTGCGCGAGATGGATCGCATTGTGGTTATGGAGCAGGGGAAAATAGCGGAGGACGGCACGCATAACGAGCTCGTGAAAGCTGGCGGCATCTACGCCGAGCTTTGGGCTCATCAAGCGGGCGGGTTTATCAAAGATACGTGACTCTGTCGAAAAAAGCACCGTTCTGTTATACTTTTGCCGCCGCGCGGTTAGCTCAGTTGGTTAGAGCGTGTCTTTGACGTAGACAAGGCCAAAGGTTCGAATCCTTTACCGCGCACTTGGAGACATTGAAGCTTTCAAGAGAGAA
>MFLZ01000037.1:0-4307 GCA_001781685.1 Candidatus Kaiserbacteria bacterium RIFCSPLOWO2_01_FULL_54_13 | reverse complement strand
TCAGGTGCTGCGCGCGGGCGGCGTCGTGCTTTACCCTACGGATACCTTGTACGGACTTGGCGCGGATGCGTTTTCAGATGAGGCGGTCGCAAAAGTCTACGAGATCAAGGGACGTGAGGAGAAAAAACCAATTCATTGCATCGTCGCTGACGTCGAAATGGCGGAGCGGTACGGGAAGTTCAACGATACGGCGCGTATTCTCGCGAAAGAATTTTGGCCTGGATCTCTCACGATCGTGGTGGAGAAAAAATCTGGAGTAAAATCTGGCATCGGACACAGAATAAAAACGATCGGCATTCGCATTCCCAAAAACGATTTTTGTCTCGCACTCGCGAAGGAATTCGGCAAGCCCTATACGACAACAAGCGCGAATGTGAGTAGTGCAGCGTCAAAGCGGAGCGTGGACAATATCCTTGCACAAATCGGCAAGATGACGTCGCAAATCGAGCTCGTTATTGACGCCGGCGAACTTCCACAGAGCGAACCTTCAACTATCGTCGACGTGAGCGGTACAAAGCCGATTATTCTTCGCGAAGGTGCGATTGCCGCCTCCGAGATATGGAACGTTCTTGGTGCGGAACCGAGGTCAGAGAGCGCTTGACGCGGCAGAGCGTAGTCTTACTACAAGGAAACGCTCGAGAAAAAGAGAAGCGCGAGGAGCGCGACGGTGATGCATGCGAAGAATCCTAGCGTTTTCAGGAACAAATTTATCGCCTCTTTCTTCTCGCCATCGAGATACATCTGAGCGGGCTGGTAGAAGAAGATAGATCCCATCACCGCCGCGGAGAGAACGAAAAGCGAAAGTATGGCAATCGGTACAAGAACGCCCATTTCCGGTAGGTCGGACTTTTCCGCGTAGTTCATGATGGTTGCAACGAGCGCGATGTACCCGGCTGCGAGAATTGCATTGTAGAGCGGGTTTTTGGTCACCCGCTCATCATAACGCACAACGTCTCATTGCAAGTTCCGACACCTTGCGACAATGCATGCATGGGCTTGTGGCAAAGAATGGAGAGATTTGGTCCCGAGGCTGACCTTATCAGGAGCCAGGGAAGAATGACGCTCAAAGAATTAGCCAAGAAGTCTGACACGATGGCTCTGAATATTATGGCAAGCCGCGAACTTACCAGGGACGTTGAAATACATCTCAGTGTGCTTCTATCTGGGACAGAAGAACAGCAGGTGGCGTTAGGTTCTGAGATAGCATCGCGACACTCGGAAGCGATACCTGACACCATGAAAGACCGAAGGGCACAGGCTGCACTGGTGCTACGAGTTGCAGAACTCATCGACGACAAGAAGAGACGCCGTCTGCATTAGTTGTGTGACCCCGACGGAATTTGAATCCGTGTTTCCAGGATGAAAACCTGGCGTCCTAGACCGGGCTAGACGACGGGGCCTATCAATAGCTTCGAGCTTCTAGCTGTCAGCTTCGAGCAAAGACAGAAGAAACTGAAAGCGTTTGAATCTTAACTCATTTTATGGCCTATCGAAAGTGTGTTACTTTGTGCGGAGTTTGATCTTTCTGGAGAGGTGCGTGAGTGGTTGAAACGAGCGGTTTCGAAAACCGCCATGCCGAAAGGCATCGGGAGTTCGAATCTCCCCCTCTCCGCATGCGGAAAACAATCAAACTATCGTGGTATCAAATTCAGAAACTTGCGAGGCAGCTCGCTAGTCAAATCCGCACGCGGAGGTTTCGGCCCGATTGTATCATCGGCATTACCGTGAGCGGCCTCATACCGCTCGTACTTCTTGCAGGTGAATTCAAGACGAAGGATGTTGCGGCAATCTCTGCTCGCCCGTACTCTAAGAGACGTCAAGGCAAGCTCAAAATCACGGCGTTGCCCAAGATCAATTTGCGCGGCAAGAAAGTTCTCCTCGTGGATGAAATTGCAGATCGAGGAACGACCCTTCGGCACATTTCTGGAATCTTCAAGCGGAAGTATGGAGCCGGCACTGTTAAAACGGCCGCACTCGTCGTCAATAAAAAGAATTGTGTTTTCATACCGGATTTTCATGTCCTTGAGGTCGATCAGTGGATCGTGTTCCCTTGGGACGCGTGAATACGGGCTCTTGATTTCAAGTACGCAAGTCATCTTCTGTGAGAGTATAATGTGGCATGCAAGTCTTCATCAAGAAGCGGCTCAGAGGCAGGCAAGTCCTCCTGTATGTTGCGATGCTAGGGCTCGGCGCCGCACTCGGATACGGAGTAGCGTTCGCACAAATGAGTTTGCGCGAACGAGCCTTTGTCAGCTCGTTTCATCCTCTGCGCGCCGACGACTCGTTGCCGCTCGTTCATCCTTTGCTAGCATACGAGACGCCACAGGCGACTACACTTCCGGAGTATGCAGCGCTCAAGCGAGAAGTTGAGGATCTTGTGAACGAGAAATTGCGTGATGGTACGACAGAGAGCATCTCTGTCTACTACCGCAATGTCGAGTCGAGCCGTTGGATCGGCGTCAACGAGGATACGGTGTACTATCCGGCGAGTCTCCTCAAGGTGCCCCTCATGATTGCGTACTTCAAGGCCGAGGAATCGGACCCGTCGCTCTTCAGTCGTCGTATCGTCTACAAATCTATATCGGGCGGTGCCGATTTCGAAGCTCCCTCTGAGCTTATTTCTGGCCGTAGTTACAGTGTGAAAGAGTTGATCGAACGCATGATCGTCGATTCTGACAACGGTGCAACCTTCACGCTCTTCGATCGGATCGATCCAGATCTTCTTGCGGGCGTGTATCGGCGACTCGGCATTACAGATCCCGGAGACGATTCCTCCACCTACCAGATACCGACGACAATGTATGCGCTCTTCTTCCGAACGCTCTACAACGGCACGTATCTCACCCCGAGTGCCTCCGAGCGCGCGCTTGAGACACTGGCTCGTGCTACGTATCAAGAGGGACTCGCAGCGGGCGTGCCCGCAGGCACGGTAGTCGCGCACAAGTTCGGAGAGCATGTTGTCGCAGAGGACGGCGTACCCAAGAGCGAAGAACTTCACGACTGCGGCATCATCTATAAACCGGGCCATCCGTACTTTTTGTGCGTCATGACGCGTGCAAAAACGCGTGAAGCGGCAGTTTCTGTCATCAGCGCTGTCTCGAAGCTTGTCTATGAGAGCGAATCGAACGAGTGAATCCACGTATGTCTGATTTGGAGGACGCGATTGATACGCATCTGTCTTCTGCCACCGGCGTGCCGTTCGCGGTTTTTGATTTCGACAACACGTGCATCATAAACGACGTGGGCGAGGCGACACTCGCGTACCTCTGCGGTCACGAGCTTCTGCGGGATAGGAGCCTTATCGGGGAGGAACAGGACGAAGCCGATTACCACAGGCGTGTTTTTCAGACGTACTATGCGCTTATCAAAGAGGGGCAACTCAAAGCCGCATACATGCTCATCGGACGCCTCTTTTCTGGGTTTACTCCCGGCGAGGCGGAAGCTGTGACGCTCGCCGCGATAACAGAGGAGGGAAGTCGGATCGGCTCCAAGGTCTTGTATGGACTCCACATCGAGCGCGGTCTCGCCGTTCGCCGCGATGTGCTCGCGCTCATGTATTTTTTGCGCGGAAGAGAAGTGCGCATCTGGATCGTGAGCGCATCGGCTGAGCCTGCCGTGCGCGCAGCAATGAAGCACTTTGGGATCGAGGGAGACCTCATTGCAACAAAAAGTGTCCTTAATAACGGCGTGTTCACTTCCCAACTCGAAAGTCCCATGCCCATCATAGAGGGAAAAGTGGAATGCATGCGCACGTTTATCGATTCAGAGCGCGCGCCGCTTCTCGCTATTGACGAATCTCCGACAGGTCTCTCGCTCCTCGAAACAGCGACGATCAAGGTTGTCGTCGATAGGAACAATAAGTTAACGGATGTAGCGCGCGAGCGCGGATGGTTTCTGCTATAGTTCCACGTGTGAAAATACTCACGCTCAACGCGCAAAAGAACCACAATCCACGCCTTGGTGCATTTCTGAGTGATGTGGTGCAATCGAGCGTGTACGATTTTGTCCTGCTACAAGAAGCGACAGAAGCTGTTCTTGCGTTGATTGAACCAGCTGATACGTACAATCTCCTCACTGCAACTGACGTTCAGGATGGCGCCCAGAGCATGCTTTCTATTTTCTATAATAAGCAGTACGTTCTGAGAAACCATAGACACGTCTCCTTTACGCGCGAGCATCCGTCCATCCACTCTCCCGCTGAGTACGGTTTGTTGATGGGTGTGTTTGATGCCAAAAACGGGCCCGTGGTCGTCAGCACATTTCATCTGCACTCAGGGCTGCGAACTTCTGTACGTTCGCGCGAGCTG
>MFLZ01000036.1:5343-5824 GCA_001781685.1 Candidatus Kaiserbacteria bacterium RIFCSPLOWO2_01_FULL_54_13 | reverse complement strand
GATTAATGCTGAAAATCCGCATGCTCCTTCATCGTGAAGGAGTGCAATATGTATCTGAGGTTATGCAAGGACCCGACCATGTTCGAAATATTGAGCAACCAAAATTTAGGGGCCCGCCTCACGATGATGGCGGGCCCATATTGCCCTCCGACTTCGGGCGACGTCCGGGAGACTTCCCCCGAACTAATCGAAGCAGGTGGACTTTCGCGGGGTACCTTCTCCGCAGTGACCTTATCACTTTGTACGAGATACCCGTCCTTTCGGAAAGAGCCGCAGATGTGATGGCTCTCCCCTCTTTCTCAAGCTCATCCCGAGCTCGAAAGAGCTTCGTCCACTGGTCGTCACCCATTCCTCCATAAATCTTTACCATGGTGGCTTCCTCCTCTTGTCCCAGCCATTGTTATATGGTTTGGAAACTGCTTCCGCAACTATTCAACTGTTGGATAAGAACACAAAAGGGCTCGATACGTGAGAAATCGTA
>MFLZ01000036.1:0-5323 GCA_001781685.1 Candidatus Kaiserbacteria bacterium RIFCSPLOWO2_01_FULL_54_13 | reverse complement strand
ACGACAGGCGTCCGACCGCTTTTCGGCAGCCGCCTTATGCGCGCCCACGCGCGTCGGCGGCCTTCGCGCTAGCCTTCTTCCGCGCGCTGATCAGATTCTGCGCACGGGAAAGCTGTCCTTGGTCTGAGTCCTTCGCTTGCGAGAGCACGACGATCCCGTCGAAAAAGCTCAATCGCTCATACTCCGGTAGTGCCGGATCGAGTAGCGCCCAGACCGAGGGCTCCAAAAATTGGAGCCGGATATGGTCACTCATCCAACCCGTGTACTTGCCGAATTGTTTGGCGATCTCGCTCCGCTTCATGCACCGTACGTAGAGCATGTGCGTAGCCGCGTCTGCAATCTCGCGGGGATCGAACGCGCGGTCTTTTCCTTCAGCAATGGCGGCGCGGTAGCGCCGCACAATGTCCTCCCACTCGATGTCGCGTACCCGGTCCAAAACTGAAGAGGGCATCTCCCTCAACTTTGCCATTGCTCACTCCCTTCCTCGATGCAGCGGACTCCTCCGCCCTACCGAAACCTTATATCGCAGCGCCGAGAGTGACAAGAGCTGGAAAATCCACATGTCCTCTGCTCTGGTTTCATTCTCAAATTCTCAAGAATATAGGAATAACAAAATATCTGAGAATTGTTCCACGCTCCTTGTCACCTCTATGCGTGGGGGGTATGGTGACACAAGGTGCGGCAGAAAAGTGGGGAATGATATGCAACAACAATACGTTCTCGATTTCCTCATCGACGACGCGCTCAAGATCACGAGCGATCGCGGCCCGCGAGCCCGCTCAGCGCTGATGGCGCTTCGCCTCGGGTTGCCCAACCTGTTCACGCTCGAGCGAGATAAAAAGCTCGCGCTGATTCTCCTCCGGGGCAGTTGGAGATCGAGGAGATTCGTTGGGATGCACTTGTCCCAAGAGGTGCGTGAATGGGCACAGGCACGGCTCGAAGAAGAAAGCCGGCGGAGGCAAGCGCACCACATTAAAATAGGCGGAGGGACCTGACCATGCTCCCCTCCGCACAAAACTGCGGGCGGACACTACGTGCCGCCCGCTTCTTCTATTCAGCGCTTCGCTGCTCCCCGCCCCTCAGTTTGTAATACACTCTGTTGCCGAATCTGAGGTCGACGTATTCGAGCTCGTCTTCCTTGCCGCGCAGGGTTTCGGAGGAGAGCACGAGCTCGAGGTTCTTCACAAGCGCGCTCACGTCGGCACCAAATGAGGCGCGTAGCTCGAAGCCCCGCGCAAGCGCAATAGAGAAATCCTGCTCTCCTTCGGCAGATATTGAAAGAGCATTGAACCCCGCTTGCCCAAGCCGCTCAAGGAGCGCCGAGACACCTGCAAATGTTCCTGGCAAGTACGCTCCCCCTATGGGAGACGACGTGGTAGAGAATCCGCCACGGAAAATGTAGGGCGTCGCGAATCCCGCCGTCGCCGCCCCCACGGGAGCGAACCCCGTTAGAGGTCCAGCTCCAGCTGGCAGACCGCTCTCGGGTCTTACCTCTAACGGGGCGAAGACGAGGCCGCTCCTATCCATTACATAGCACGACTCGACTCGCTCCCCAGTAAAGCCTGATTCCGAAATCGCGCACCAGCGGGCGAACGCCTCGCGCTCTCGTATCGAGACGATGACCGCGGTGGCGAGAAGCGACCCGCGAGAAACGTGCACACTCTCAATGCGTGGAAAATATTCTCTCACTGCGCTTTCGATCTCCATGCGCGGGTAGAGAAATATGTTCGCCCGCGAGAAGAGAGAATGCGCGCCACTGTAGAGTACTGTCTCGACGTAGACGCGTACCAGATTCGTGCGAATCTCCTTCGCTCCTTGCACTTCGACACTCTGTATAGAAAACCGCGGAAGGTACGAGGCGAGACTTACGCCATAGACAGCAGCCGCAACGAGAGATGCGAAAAGAAGCGCGATGAGTGTGCGCGCGCGCCTTCGGCGCGCGCGCAGCGTCGGCCGCTTCTGCGGTTCCCGAAGCGCAAGCGGACGCATGCCCCCCTGCAGAGAGAAGCCGGGCTTGCGCTTGCGCAGATCAACGATTCCTCGAGACGACATCTTTACCCATATAGCTCCGGAGCGCCTCCGGAATTGTTATCGAACCGTCAGCGCGCTGGTTGTTCTCGACGATCTGGCAAAGAATGCGCGGCGTCGCGAGCGCAGTATTGTTGAGCGAATGCGCATAGCGGAGCGTTCCGCCTGCCCCGACCGAAGCGTCGGGGTCGCGGTAGCGGATATTGAGGCGACGCGTCTGAAAATCGTGGAAATACGAAGAGGAATGTGTCTCGCGATATTTCTTCTCGCTCGGCATCCACGCTTCGATGTCGTACTTCTTCACTTGCCCTAGCCCTAGATCGGCTCCGCAATTCACGACAACACGGTAGGGAAGTTGAAGCTCCTGCAAGAGCTCTTCTGCATTTGTGGTAATTTCCTCATGAAGACGTACCGATTCCTCGTGATTCGCTTCGCAGAGAATTACCTGCTCATACTTCTGGAACTCGTGAATCCTAAATATTCCCTTGGTATCTTTGCCGTGGCTTCCCGCCTCTCTACGAAAACATGGAGAAAACGAAAAGAACTTGAGCGGCAAATCTTTCTTCTCGAGCGTCTCGTCCATGTAGTATCCCATCGTCGCCACTTCCGCGGTCCCGGCGAGATACTCGCCGTCCTGCGTCTTGTAGAGATCTTCCTCGCTCTGCGGCAAGTAGCCGGTGCCGACGAAGCTCTCGCGACGCACGAGCGAGGGTACGATCATGGGGACAAAACCCTTATCGGCAAACCATTCTTGCACGAACCGCTCGAGAGCCCATACAAGCCGCGCTCCATCATTTTTGAGAAAGTAGCCGCGAAAACCGGCGACTTTCGCACCTCGCTCATAGTCTGCCATGTCGTGCATGAGAAGGAGCTCCGTGTGGCTCTTGGGTTCGAAGTCGAACTTCGGGACTTCACCCCACGTACGCACCTCTTTGTTATCCGCGTCCGAATCCCCTTCCGGCACAGAAATATCCGGAACGTTGGGCACCATGACCATCAGTGTCCGCCACTCCTTGAGAATCTCTTGCATGGATTCCTCTTCGAGCCGAAGAGTTTCCTTTACTTCCTGCATCCGAGCGATAACCTTTTGCTTCTCTTCCTCGCTTTTTGCCGCAGCTATCGCGTTCGACGCGGTATTTTGCTCGGCACGTTTCTCGTCTATCTTCGCCTGCAGCGCGCGCCGCTTGTCGTCGAGTACTAAGAGCTTGTCGAGGTCTACCTCGATACGCTTTTTCTTCGCTCCCGCAGCAACAATGTCCTTATTTTCCCGGACAAACTTGATATCGAGCATGCTAGGATAATATCATGAAAGACGAGCTCAAATTGCTCTCCCCACAAGAATTCCCTCCTCTTCTCCAGCAGATTTCAGACCCGCCGAAAAAACTCTACATACGCGGGGAGCTTCCGAGTACCGACCACGCATGGCTCACGGTGGTCGGCAGCCGCGCGCTCACGCCCTACGGCATCGCGGTGTGCAAGCACCTCGTCGAGAGCCTGCGTGGCTATCCAATCGTCATCGTTTCGGGACTCGCGTATGGAGCGGACGCGGCCGCGCACAGGGCGGCGCTTGAAGTCGGACTTCCGACAGTCGCCGTGCCTGGGAGCGGCTTGGGTTGGGATACGCTCTATCCGCGCGCTAATGTCGGGCTCGCACGCGAGATCTTGAAAGCAGGTGGCGCGCTCCTTTCCGAAGAAGAACCGGATACGAAAGCCGCCGATTGGACATTCCCGAAGCGAAACAGGATCATGGCAGGCCTCTCCCGCGCCACGTTAATAATTGAAGCGAAAGAGCTCTCTGGCAGCCTCATCACCGCGCGCCTCACTGTGGAATACAATCGCGAGCTCCTCGTAGTCCCCGGTTCGATATTCAGCGAAGAGAGCAAGGGCACGCACCAGTTCCTCCGCCTCGGTGCAACACCCGTTACCTCACCCGAAGATATTCTTGTCGCGCTCGGTATCGCGAAGCGCGAGAGCGCGGAGTCGCTCACTTCGCTCCGCACCGACCTCTCGGAGGAAGAGATGCGCGTGATCGACATCATCAAGTCCCCGCTCTCGCGCGACGAACTCATTGGGGCCTTAGAGCTCCCGATAACGGAAGCAAACGTCCTCCTATCGGCGATGGAAATCAAAGGATTGATAGTAGAAGAGCTCGGGATTGTCAGGGTGCTCTGAGTCTCTTAGCGCTCCTACGAAGGCCATGCTAACGTGGTGCACAGGCAGCGCTACTGTCGAGTAAGCACCAGGGAGGGAAAAATGAAATCCTTGACTTTTGGCAGAAAGGGACGCCGCCGACGCGTCGCGGCAGACCCTGCGGATCCGGTCACAGAAGTCGGTTTGTCGGAATCGACACCACTTGATGGCGATATCGACGAGTTCGCTAACCTTGCTTCGGGCAGAACATCTCCCGTCGCAGCAACCGAGAACCGCCTAAAGTCCGAGAAAAAACGTGCGGCCGAAGAAGTGCCAAGAAAATGGGTGGCCTCGGAGACACTCGAAGAAGCTGTTTCCCTCGAGACGGCGAGAAGCATGAAACCGAAATGCGCTGCGAAAGAATGGCAGGCATGCGATTTTGATGTGGACGATCATCACAAATGCGGCATGCGTTTCGTGCGAATACGGGGCTACAGCAAACTACGTCGCTGTCCCACGCACATCCCACCGAACCTTGAACTTCTGGTGTGGTACGACAAGTAAACGTGCCCCGGAGGTACGTTCTCACTCATGCCCGGTGCGGTTACATAACCGCGCCGGGCGAGATTTTTTTCGTCAATTTTGCAATATCGAAAAAGACGGGGACGCGCAGACGATTGTAATTCCGCGCGTCCCATTCGCGAATAGCATGCGGCACACTCAGCCGCGCCATCGGATTATAGGGAGCGGGAGAAAAATCCCGACTGCGATGGCAACGAAACCCATCACGACACCCCAGACGTGTAGGGGGTCGTTTATCGTCTGCCGAGAAACATCCCCCCACCAAAAGAACGAAACCAGGCCAATCGCGATGGCTAGGGCGACTGCCACCGCCCAAACCGGAACGGCGTTCTTCCCGCTGAAAAGCAATACGCCGACGGCAATAGCCCAGGCAATTATGGCCAGATGCCAGATTGAGGCGGCGGCAATTAGGTTCTCGACGACGTAGCTCATCGCTTCCTCCCCTCCAAGACGCCCTCGTTTTGAGGCGCCGACGTGAGCATACCACGCCTTCTCATAGACAGCATACCAACGTTCTCTAATCAATAGCTTGGAAACGTTTTGCTGTTAATGCTTGTAATGGTGTGCGCAAATGCAACCCCAA
>MFLZ01000035.1 GCA_001781685.1 Candidatus Kaiserbacteria bacterium RIFCSPLOWO2_01_FULL_54_13 | reverse complement strand
CCACTGCAAGAAGGCGAGCGCCATCGCGAGTCCGCCAACTACTGCGATCAAGGGCGCCGCGAAGTAGAACGGAAGAACGCGCCACAGGAGGTAGGCCGCGCCAAGGCCGCCTATGCAGTAGATGAACTGCTTAAAGGTCAAGGGCCCAAAGATTTTGTCCTCAACCTCGATAAATTGGGGCACTTGGAATTGCATAGAATTAGCTTCTAGGAGCTAGCTTCTAGCTTCTAGCTTATCAATCATAGCACGCAACATTTTACTTACTTCCAGTAAAAGCGCCTCTGAAGACTCAACTTCGTTAGCCTTACCTATCTGTAGACGCTTCGCGATGACCAGTTGTGTCTCAAGTTCCGAACTTGAGCCGAACGCCATGTGGAGAAAATGTGCGAAGTCCTTTCGTGTTCCCCTGCTTCTTCCCTCGGCAATGTTGGATGAGATAGAAACTGCTGCGCGTCGCATTTGAGCCGCCAGTCCGTACATCTCCCGTTGGGGAAATTGCTCTGTGCACGTATAGATTTTTTCCACCAAATCAATAGACTTCTGCCATACCGTTAAGTCTTTGTGTGATCTGATTTCTGCATTCATAAGCTAGCAGCTAGTCTCTAGAAGCTAGAAGCTGAGAACCTCCTGTTCAAGCAGGAGGTTCTCTGTACGGATCATCATGCACGTCTTTTCGTACCGCTGAGGCTTCTCCAGACTTGTACGCGCCGGAGGCGGGAGCTCGAATTGCCTTTGCTGTTGGAGGCGGCGGCGGAGGCGTTGCCGGCGCGACTGGCAGAGGCGGCGGTTGTGGAGCAGCTGGCTGCACAGACTGCGCTTGCGAGACAGGCGCAGCGATTGGCGCGAGTTCTACGGGTTTACTCGGCAGTGTTCCTGTAGGCACTTCTGTTCGCTGTTCGCTGTTCGCTGTTTGCTGACTTCCCGCAAGTACCTGCGTGCGCGCCGCTTCGATGCCGCTCACTTCTTTTTCCTTCGCCTCCGGGTGCTCGAGTTCCCGCTCAAGTTCTTGCCGGATCGGTTCGAATACGATGCGTGATACATCAGCCGCAAGAGCCCCAGCAATCTCATCAGAAACAACGAGTTCGTTCTTAATGTTCTGTTGAAGATCCTCAACCGGTTCAAATCCAAGCAGGGCGAGCATCACCTCGTTCTCCATTTTTTGCCACTGATCGACATGGAGTTTGTGAGTATTTGCCAATTCGCGCAGGCGCTTCTCGACGTCAGCAGACCGTATCGCATCTCGTACGATTTTTGGCAACTCCTTGAAGCGCCCCTCAAGCGTCTTCTGTAAATCTACATCTGTTTGTGGCGATGTTTGAGGTGACATGTTCTATTCTTCTTCACCTACAGTTGGAGGTAGGGCCTCGTCTGGGATTCTTTCGAGCATTTTACTAAGCCGTCCTTCTCGTCCGATTCTCCCTCTTATTTTGCCAGCAACCTCTCTTCCTATGTGCCCACGTTGGCCTGTCAATGTGTAAAATACTCCCGCCCGCTGCCGCCCTACTATCTCCGCAGTTCCAACACTTCCTACGCGGCGGTCTCTCACGCGTCTCTTGCCCTCCTCGTCGGCAAATTTGTTGAGGTCCGTGCCCGCTTTCCTGAGATTTTCAGCGGCATCATTAAGCTTGTTTTCTGCGGCTGTCAGCGGTTCCAACAGGCCTTCCGTTGCTTTATCGTGGTCTTTGAGCTGTGTCTCCCAATGCTTCGTACGACTACTGATCTCTGCCAGCTTGGCTTGACGGTCGGCATCAGTGCTTGCGCTCGTGAACTCTGCCTTCAGCTGGGCGAGTTCGCGATCCCTCTCGCCCTTAAGTCCTGCCTTTATCCTTCTCGCCTGTTCTCTGAGTTGCGCGAATTCCGGATTCTTCTCGAGGGTTTCTTTGTTCTTTTGCGCATCCCCATGTTCGGTCAGCGCTTTTCTGTGAGCATCCAGGTACGGCGTGGCGGCGGCCACCTTACCATCATAGACATCTTCACGCGTATCATGCATTATTTTTTCACGTTGCGAAGCCGATACCTCAAGAGGCTTCATTTCCTTCTCTGCCCGATCTATTCTTCGTTCTATCGCCTGCTTGTATCCAATATCGACGTCTTTTGGACGCTGGCCCGAGGCCAACTCGGAAATGCCCGCGGCTTTTGTGAGTTGCTTCAGAACACCAATGTCACCGATGTTGAATCCTCTTTCGGCGAATCTTCCTGCCCTTGCTTGCAATGTTCCATAATGAGCGGCTTCTCTGTGGAGACTCGCGGCCTCACGCCTTTTTGCCTCAGCCTCGGCGAACTTTTTGTTAAGGTGGAGAGCTTCAGCCTCGCGCTCTGCCGCCCCGGCCCTGCCCTCAAGTATTCGGCTCTCTCCAACCCATTTTTCTTGCCGGCCATATGCCCACCGCCCTATGCTTTGTCGGGCGAGAGGCGCGACGCCAAAGCGCCACGCGAGGGCAGGCGCACCGATCATTGCATTTCTAAGACCTTGTCCGATCACACCGAATCCGGAGATCGTGTTTGCGAAGGTTGAGGCGAATTTAATAGAGGCGTAGAGGAGTCCGGCAGCAACACAATAGACGACTATGAGAGTCCAGGCTTCAGCGCTTCTTAGAGGATTCGTGAAGAATTCTCCCAGAGTTGCGCCGCCTCGCGCTTGTGTCGCTCTCTGAAGGAGGAGCATTGATGCCCATAGTGCCATCATGAAGAGCGGAGAGAAGAAGGCCGCACCAAGAAGAGCCTCCCACCATTTTTTCCAACCTGCTTCCAAAGTGCTGCTCGGCATGAGCCAGCTTACGAATGCAAGGGGCGAGAGTATCATTAGGAACAAAAGAAGTATGGCACGTGTAATCATCTGGAAGGAACCATAGAGGAAGAGGCCGACCATGACGAGCAAGAGAAAAGACGCGACCACGGCAAACGCGAGCGCCGTACCCTTGCCTTTGTCTGCAGCAAGAGCCTCGACGCCTGTATATGTATCACCCCATGTGATAATGCCCGTGGCATTAAGGAACACGTTCGCGACCCCTCCCGACGAGGCCGCACCACCCGCGCTTCTCTCAAGGCCGGCTGACTTATAGAACTGATAGGCTGTAAAGTTTGCTGCATCAATAATGATTTTGGTGAAGAGGAGACTGAAGTTGATTAGTGTGGCGATAATCAGGACCTTTGCGATCGTTTTCTTCTCTCCAAATTCCTTGACGCCGAGAATGATGTTGATTGCAAGAAATACAAAGAGCGCGATAAGTGCGATGTTCGCAACATCACGGAATGTGGTCCAGACCAGATCAATACCGCCCTTGATGCCGAGTGTCTCGAGAGTCGCAGAGTACTTAATGATAAGGTGTTCGATGAAGAAGTCGAATATCGTGGCGGTCCATCGAATGACTTGTGCCCCTGCTGAGAGCAGACTTGCAGTAAGGGCGGCGATAATCTGATTCCCGAAAAGAAATCCTATTACGGCGAAGATGGCTCCTGCCACGGCCCCGATTCCCAACATCGCAAGAAACCCTCCCAAAAAAACTCTCGCTAATCCCCATGCGACGGAGAGTAAAGCTGCCAATGAGCTGCTTCCTTTTGTTTCTGCTGCATCAGCCATATCTAATTATCTTCTCCACCGCTCGGCCCATGCTTGGACCACGGTCGGGTTGTTGATGTTGCACCAGCCGATTGCGGGATCAGGCGAGTCGCCCCACGCCTGCACGGTGTCTGTGACGAGCGTTTCCGTTGCGCCCGCGATGTCGTTGCGCTGCTGCTCTGCATTCTGCGCGTCGTACGGAGTATGGAGCGCGTTCTGCGCGACGAGAGTGTCTAGTTGCTGGAGCGCCAAGCGCTGCGCTTCGAGAGACGCGGTGTTCGTGACGCCCGCGATGAGTTGATCGATAAGCCCAAGCGCGCGCTGCGATGACTCGAAATTGGTGACAGCAGCTTGTGCCAGAGGTGCCACCTGCGACTCGATGACCTGCTGGGAGAACGCGGTCGATGTCGCAGGTTGTATCTGGAAGCCGTTTGTACTCGCGTACGTCTGTGCTTCTGGAATGATGAGATCCCAACACATCCGCTCCGCTGCTCGCAGACGATTTATGGTCTGGGTCAAGGAAGATACAATCGAATTCATTGCCGCGAGATACCGAGTCTCTATCTGCCGCGCGGAGTTGAGAATCTGAAGCGCGGCATTCACGGCGGCGCCAATCACACCCTGTGAGGATTCCCCTGTGACCTGTTGGAGATATGAAGCCTGACCACCAATTCCCTGCGAAAGTCCCGCGAGACCCTGACTGTCGGAGATAATCTGTGTCGTGATGCCTGCATAGAGCGCTCCTATCATCTGGCCGATGTCATTCGCGCTCTGGAGCTGCTCCACAGGGCTGTTGAGTATCTGTTGGTACGATTCCTGCACAACCGATGCAGGTGTCAGGATCTTCTCTTTTAGGGGGTCGCTCGCGTTGTCGGTCATGCAATAGAATCCGCGACCTTCTTCTATACACTTTTCCCAGTTTTTCACGGCTTGAGTGGCGCGCTCGTTGGAAATTTGGGCAACTATCGAGTAGGCCCCCATCGGATTACATGCAGGATCTACGAGTACAGTCAATGCCCCTAACACGTCAGGTATTCCAGCTTCGTTGACAGGAACTTTGCCCTTAAGAACTTCCACAACATTTCCCTTGTAAGAACACTCGAGTTGTGATTCTGGCTGTCGCCCGGCCCGATAACTTCTCGCGACCGATGAGCGCACCGTATCTTTGAAGGCAGGATGTAGTTTTGAAAGTATTTTTTCATCTGTTAGAGTGGCATAAAGCGCTCTATCCGCTTGCTGAGCACTCTCCTCGGTTCGAATAACCACATACTGTTTGTTGCCCTCGCGTCCTGTTTCGATTGCGATGAACTGTCTCCTGAAAAGTGTCGTCATGGCGCTCTCACGCAAGCGATCCTGAAGGGGGCGCAGGACACACTCTTTGTAGACAAGGATTCCGGTATTCAAGGTGACCGCAGCGTCGTTCACGGGCACGTACACACCTCCGATTGCAGCCATGGTACCCGCGCTCGCATTTGCGCCCGCGACCTGGTTGCACCCGAAGATGCCCGTGTTTTGATACTGGTATGGTGTCGCGGCTGAACCTGGCGGCGCGGGCTGTGCGAGTGCGAGAAAGGGCAGCGCGGTGAGTCCGATGATACCAAGAGCAATGAATCTTATCGTGCGCGTCATATCGGTTTTTGTTTTTCGTAGGATGCGAGTGCGTTGAACGAGGTGAAGAGTTTCAACTCCGCCGAGTTGTATGTGCGCAGGAGTGCCGCGGATGCAAAGGCGTCGTCCGCATGTTCCGTCATTGCCTTGATGGTCGCGCCGAATTCCGAGAGCGCGTTTAAGATTCCCACGTGGTAGGAAACGGCGTCTTTCGGGACGACGACTTTCGCGGCGTGCTCGACCGCGTCGCCGTAGTTTTGCGAAGCTTCCTTGAGCTGGGCGATGTGTTTGGTATCGCGCGTTTCGATGTAGTTCGCAAAGATGCGCAGTTCG
>MFLZ01000034.1 GCA_001781685.1 Candidatus Kaiserbacteria bacterium RIFCSPLOWO2_01_FULL_54_13 | reverse complement strand
TACTACTATAAGTCGCGCTATTCACACTCGCTTTCGCTGTGGCTCCACCCTTTAAGGGGCTTAGCCAGCAGTACGCATTAACTCGTTGGCTCATTCTTCAATAGGCACGCCGTCGCGGCATCGCGCAAAGCACGATGCCCGAAATCAAAAAGGAGAATTTAAATATGAGAATTGTTGTGCGAATTTTGCCGTAGCAAAATTCGCATACCATGGCCTGCGCCGCTTCGTGGCGCACCGCACTTCTCACTTTTGAGATCTCACTTCTCACTTCGGCATCATACGCTGTGTGATGCCGCTCCGACTCCTTGTAGACATGTGGTTTCAGTTCTATTTCACTCCCCTCACCGGGGTTCTTTTCACCTTTCCCTCACGGTACTAGTTCACTATCGATCTCTAAAAGTATGTAGCATTACCAGTTAGTCCTGGCGAATTCACCCGAGCTATACATGTCTCGAGATACTCAAGAATCCCGACGCCCTTGCGGGGTCGAGAGGCCGACTTTTTACGTCGGCCCTACAGCCATAGAGATGCTTCGTTTTCGTGTACGGGACTATTACCCTTTGGAGTGCAGCTTCCCAGCTGCTTCCACTAACTAAGCCCTTCGATTTCTCTCAGGACAAGCATTTTTTTACTCTACCTGTTGCCAGCGCTGTAGCCTTATAACCCCCATCCCCAAAATCGTCCGACGAATTTCTTCGCCATACGATTTTGTGGCTGAGTTTGTGCTCCTCCCGTTTCGCTCGCCGCTACTAAGGGAATAACTATTGTTCTCTTTTCCTCTTGGTACTGAGATGTTTCACTTCCCAAGGTCTGCCTCTCGCAACGATTAAGTGCAAGATCATCGAGGTTTACTCGATGGGGTTTCCCCATTCGGAAATCTCCGGATCGAAGGTTGCTGAGCACCTCCCCGAAGCTTTTCGCAGCCAAGCCGCGTCCTTCATCGCCTTTTAGAGTCTAGGCATCCACCACACGCCCTTACTCAGAACTCCCGTAAGGAATTCTGAGAACCGCGTTATTGCTCGTTGTGTCTAACAACGAGCGCTTTCTTTCTTTTGTCCCGCTCTTTCCAAAGAAAGAGCGAGATTCCTGCATCTCATTCGGATAAGACTTAACCGAACGAGATGTTTGATTCTTTTTGTCCCGCTCTTTCCAAAGAAAGGGCGGGATTTGTGTCGCTCTTCAGTTTTCAACGAGCAACGTATATATGTATTTTGCTCATTCGAGCATGGAAAAAGCCGCTTGTAAGCGGCTTCGGTAGCACACGGCTCGCGCCTCGGCTACGTCGGCCACTTCCGAAGACTAATTCCGAACACCATATACGTACACACAGTGTATTCTACCTCACACTCCGTGTCAAACTACCCAGTGGAAAAACCAAGACATGGCTCACAACGAGGCTTTTTTCAGCCTCTCAGCTGCTGTGACAAGGTCATTAGGAGCTGTGATTTGAATCCACTTGTCCGTGAATACAGGCTCAAATGGAATGCCGAGCTGACGCGCTGCAGCAACAACAGTCTGCGGCAATCCAAATTCGAGACTGCCTGCATGCTTGGGAACCATAGAACACGAGAAGAGGCGCGTATCGAGCATGTACAGATTCGTGCTCGCGATGCCGGGCTCGAGGCGCGCTTCGTCTTCGCGGTCGCTTTCTACTATCTCTGCGACAAGACCACTGGCGTCGAGCTGAACACTTCCAGCCCGGTGCATCGCGGGCAACTGTTGGACGAGGAGCTTCCAACCCTCAGAAGCTTCCGTCAGACGCGCCACGTCCTCCTTCGCGTAGATGTCATCGCCCATTATCACAAGAAATCGATCATGTAGGTGTGGCGCTGCGTACCACAGAGCACCCGCTGTTCCGTTGAGCGTCTCTTGCTCAATGTACGTGACGTGCTTTCCTCCATAGCGCTCTCCAAAATGTCTACGGATGATATCACCGAGGTAACCTACGATGATGACAACCTCGTTCACTTCATCTGGAAGCGCGTCAAGTTTGTATTCGAGAAGCGGCCGCCCCGCAACGTCGAGCATCGGCTTCGGGAGAGCTGTCGTCAACTCCACCATGCGAGAGCCGCGCCCTGCAGCAAGAATTACGCATTGCATGTTAGGCATTCTACCAAGAATGGAAGCGGCCCGCCGCGTCTGACGCTGCGGGCCGCTTCGAAAACGCGATTGGGCCGTCCTACCTGAGAGCAGGCCGATTCCGGCAAGATACAAACTATCAGCGGCCGTGGGCAACCTCCGAGCGAACTCTCTCAATCGTGCGCGCCGCGGCTTCCTTGCCGCCAAGCCCAAACGCAAGGCCAAAGCCCAGTGCAATCGCCACAACGATACCCGTGAAGAGTGTTTGTACAAACTCTGTAGCAACGCCGAGCTGGTTTAGGACCGCCAAGACAGCGGTCGTCCAGATCGCATACTTTGCGACAGTGCCTGCAAGATTGCCTGAGTGCGCACCGGCAGCGCGCGCCGAGCCTGCGATGATGTTCTTCGCCGCCTCAGCAACGATCGCCGCAAGAACGAGAATCAATACCGCAACGATGACCTGCGGGAGATAGAGGAGCACGACCTGCTGGAGAAAGATCGTGACCCGACTCAAGCCCAATACTTCGAGCGCCGTCATCAGAAAGACGATGACGATGAACCACTGGACAAGCGTCCCGAGAACGGCACCGATGTTGAGGTTGAAGCCCGCATCGCGAACCACCTCGTTGACCCCTGTTGCCTTCAGAGCGTCATCGATGCGCAATACCTTCACGACCTGCTCGACTACACGATAGAGAAGTATCCCAATAACCCAGCCAGCAATGAAGATAACAACAGCAGCAAGAATTGCTGGAAGGAATGACATCACGGTATACCACAGGTCGGCAAAGGAGACCTGCAAGGCACCCACCGTTTGACTAACTATCATATGAATTCGCAATTCATATCACGTCTTCGCTCGGACGATGTGAAAGCAAGCCTTCACTCGATTCCTCGCTAGCCGCGATAGAAGATAGCAAAATGAATAAAATTGATAAATGCTCTAGGTTTTCGACCCTTTACAGTGTTAATGATAGCATTCAGGGCTCTTGTGAAGCCCTTTGGCTGAGCTCCATGTGGATACCCGCGAACGGAGTTTCGCTCAGGTTATAAGCCAAAACAACGCCATTGTCGCTATAGTAATCGCGTTTTGTCGAGCAAAATGAGATGTGGGTACTCCAGAGTGTCCCGTATGAGACGGTCCTGAATGGTGAGCCGGTAGCGGAATTCGGGGGTCGAGAACGCCGCATAGCGGATCTCGCGTCCAAGTTGGGGCTCAAATCTCTTGATGGCCGCCTCAAGCCGGCTTTCACTGAGGCCGTCTGCGGCTACGATAAGATCCGCGGGCCTTGTAGGGTCCCCCATGAAGCTGCCCGAGAGTATGACGGCAGAGAGGCGTCCCGAGCCTTTGAGAGCGCTTACGAGTGTCTTGTATTGGACAGGCGAGGTCTCATGGACAAATTTCGAAAGCGGGAGGGCATACTTGAAATCGGCATTGAACATCCATGCCGGCTCTTTGTGCTTTCCTGTTACGGTTCGTTTTGCCTTACCGACCTGTATAGAGAACTTCGCTTTCTTGAGAACTCCCACACTCTCGAGGACCTTGATCTCGCGACTCGCCGACGCGAGCGTCACCCCCGCGCGCTTTGCTGCCTGCGCGGCAGTGAAAACCTGCGATTGATTGAGCACGAACGCGCGCGTAACCCGCGCGCGATTCGAGTTCCCGAGGAATGCCGAGAGAAAATCATCGGCCATGCTGAGATTCTACTCCCGTGGGGATGTCTGACAAGTCTTGAGACCATGACAAAACGGCCGACTTCAAGCCCGCCGTCTTGCCAGAGAACACGATTATTTCAGTGTAACTTTACCGCCGGCGGTTTCCACCTTCTTCTTAAGTTCCTCCGCTTCCGCCTTCTTCATGTCCTGCTTCAGCATTGCGGGAGCGCTCTCCACCAAGTCTTTCGCCTCTTTGAGGCCAAGCGCGAGTGCTTCCTTAACTACCTTTATTACGGCGATCTTCTGTTCGCCGGCCGAGGTGAGCTCGACGTTAAATTCCGTCTTCTCCTCACCTGCCGCCGTCGCTGCGGGGCCCGCGACAGCGACCGCCTGCGCCGAGACGCCGAATTTCTTTTCCAAGACCTTCACGAGCTCGTTCAGCTCCAAGACGGTCATTTTCTCAACACTTTCAACAAGACTCTTGAATTTTGCAGGAATTTCTGCGGCAACTTCAGCCACCGTTTCCTGCACTGTCGTTTCATCTGTCATATTTCGATGTCGGGATTTCGTAAATCCCGATATTAAGAATTGCGCTGGTCCGCTATCGCCTTAAGAGCGACTGCGAGACCCGCGATGGGACTGTTAATCACGTTCACGAACATGCCGCGAAGCGTCGCAAGAGAGGGGATCGTCGCGATTTCTTGCATCGCAGTTTGCCCCACGAGCTTTCCCTCAAAGATTCCACCGAGGATGGTGAGCTTATCCGCGAGCTTCTTCCCGAATTCATGAATGAGTCGGGCCGCTGCAGTCACGTCTTCACCCCCACCTGAGGCTAACGCGACCTCGCCTTCGAGCGGAAGCTCCTCATGTTTGAGCCCGAGCTTATCAAGCGCGCGTCGGATCAAGGTCTTTTTCGCGACCATGTACGAGACACCATCTTTCTTGAGCGCGCGGCGCATCGCGGACTCTTCCGCGACGGTGACCTTCGTGAAGTGCACGAAGACCGACGAGGCGCCCTCTTTGAGCACTCGTTCAAGCTTTTCGATTATCGCTGCCTTTTGTTCTTTCGTTTTTGCCATGGTAAAAACCTCATTAGCTCTGATAACTAGGCCTCGAGTCCGCCAGCTGGCGGAACGACCTCGGCAAGGCTGACACCCTTCGACTAACGCTCAGGGATGCTCGCTTTCTCTGGCCTGATACGCACACAGTACAGACTTTGGCGAATTAGTCAATGATTGACTACATCGCCTCCAGCAATCCATAATGATGACAAGTATGGAGGAAAAGAGCTTCAAAAGTACGCCGGGAGACGGTCGTGGAGGCCATTCGGCAGAAAAAGACTCCACCATGGCAGCATCGGTGCATGATTTGGCAGCCAAACGAATCGACAATATGAGAGCATTCATTGATGATCTTCTCCGAGACATCGGAGGAGCGTCGTTCGCAACCTTGCGCGGAGTCGCACACGATGCCTTAAATAAGTTACTGCAGGGCGACAATTACAATGCCAATATCGGCTTTAATAAACTCGGTCCAGAGAACGAACGACTCGTGCGCGAGAAGCTCGCCGCGCTTGGGTTCGAGCATCAAGAGAAAACTTAGAACTTGGTGTCAATATTTTTCTGCAACGAGCGCCCGAATCGCGGCGGCGGTTTGTTCGCGCTCGTCCTGAGCGATTGTGTAACTCGAGACGGCGTAGGTAATGACAAAGCTCACGCTGATAAAGGTGAGAAATCCAAGAAGAAATCTGAAGAATGAGCCGGCGGGGTTCATACGGGATAGTATATAGTATCTTGTATCGAGTATCTCGTATGCAATGCAAATTCGCATTTTTCCTGGTGCTCACTTTTTTGCCGGTCATTTCGTTTGCTGCGACGATTCAAGCGGGATTTCCCACGGAGTCAATCTGGGCCTCCGCGTCATCCGCCATCGAAGGAGAGACTATTGTCGTTTCCGCCATCGTATTGAACGGTGGCACCGAGGCTTTGCACGCAACGCTCGTTTTCACGGCAAACGACACTCGTATCGGGGCGCGAGAGTTTGAGCTGCCGAACGGGAAGAGCCAGATTCACTCCATTGAGTGGAAGCCGAAAAAGGGAGAGTACAGGCTCGCGGCGAAGATCGAGGGCACCTCCGCGCAGCTTAGTCAGAGAGAAACACCCTCGACCGTCGTCACCA
>MFLZ01000033.1:6185-7204 GCA_001781685.1 Candidatus Kaiserbacteria bacterium RIFCSPLOWO2_01_FULL_54_13 | reverse complement strand
TTGGTTTGAACCGACACCGCAGGGGCTCTTTATGTTGCAAGTGGCGTTCGGACAGAGCAAATATTATTCCGACAATTTGAAGCAAAACGTGGAGCGAGGGTTCCGCCAAAAACTACGACGGGGCGAGTGGCTGACGCGCGCACCGTTCGGGTATGTGAACAATCCTCATACGCGGAATATCGAGCCCGATCTAACAAAATCGAAAGTTGTGGTGCGCGCGTATGAAGAGTACGGCAAAGGTTTGCATACATTGGTTTCTCTCTCGCAGTTTTTGGCGGAACACGGCGTATGTACCAAGGCCGGAACGCCACTTGGCAAAGCTTCTGTTGCGCGGCTTCTATCCAATCGTGCCTACTTGGGATTTACGAAACATCACGGTGAATTTTTTCCCGGAAGCTTTGCACCAATTCTTTCTCCGACCCTGTTTGAAGCTGTACAAAAGAGGCTGCGTGAGCGGGCGCGTCCGAGACACAGCAAGGTGTCTCACAATTTCCCGTTTACCGGCCTTTTTCGTTGCGGCGAGTGCCACAGCATGATTACTGCTCAATGGTCCACTGGACGACATGGTGGCAAGTATCGCTATTATCGCTGTACGAAAAAGAACGGCCATTGTTCACAAAAATATCTCCAAGAGGACGCGCTTGTCACACAGACAAAGGAACAGCTTCAGTCAGTGTCGCTCCCCGACGATTGGACTGATTACATGCTCGGCAAGGTGGAAAAGTGGAACACAGAGGACACACAATCGTCGGGAAGTCGTGTCGAACGGCTGAAAGCCGAACAAAAGGCAATCGAGCGAAAACTTGATGCCTTGGTGGATTTGCATCTAAACGGCGATATTGAGCGTGCGATGTATGTGGAGAAAAAAGACGTGTTGATGCGTCAAAAGCTTTCGCTCGATATGAAACTGTCAGCCATTCGCCACGGAAGAAAGAATTGGGTCGAACCCCTGCGGAAGTGGGTTTTGGATTCAAAACAAGCGGGGTTTTTGGCGAGCAGTACAAACTACGCGGAAATCC
>MFLZ01000033.1:0-6131 GCA_001781685.1 Candidatus Kaiserbacteria bacterium RIFCSPLOWO2_01_FULL_54_13 | reverse complement strand
GCGAAAATTTTGCCCTCTCCGCTGCCGAAGTTTCTATTTGTGAACCCAGAGGGATTACCCTACGCGTTCCATAGCGGACTCGCGTTTTTCCTCGTCGTCGTCCTACCGGGGGGATTGGGCGTCGGGGCGTACGTCCTTCACACTCACCTGCGGAGGCGATGGAGCGATATATTCTGAATCCGCTCCGAGAAAAGTCACGGCCGGGCATCCCACTAATGGAGTCCGGCCGCTCGTTTTCAATAACTGCAAAGTTGCTTCACGCGTTCGTGGAAAAAATTCTTGCATTATTTATAATAGCGGCATGAACAGTCGTTGGGTACTGCTCGGTGCAATGCTCCTTTTTGCCTTTGGCGCTGCTACTACTCTGTTCATCGCCTCAAGAGAGCTCAATGCCACACAGAACGCACCCTTCGCCGCATTCGATTTCAACGGAATCCCCTCTGTCGGTAAATTCGAATGCACTATCGCGCGCACGGATGCCAATGGCTTTGTGCTCGGGACTATGCAGGTACGGGATAAGAAGGTCCGCATCGATCTTCGAGAAAAGGATACACACATCATCATCAGGGATGGTCTCGCCTATGCGTGGCACGGCGACGAAGTTGAGGGGTCCATTCTGAATCAAGATACCATTACCGCTGCCCTTACCGATCCGGAGGAACCCAAAAAAAATGTTTCCTGCAAACGATTGATTTTCCTCGACGAAAAGCCGTTCGGTCTACCGCCGATCGTCAACTTTAAAGATTGAGAAGTGAACGGAGACTGCTCATGGCGTTCTGTCAGTAGCTTTTTAGTTGTTTAGCGCGTTCGTGGAGGCGGATCTACTTTTCTGTATCCTCCGAGTATATCAAGTCTTTGCTCCCAAGGACAAAGGGATATCGGCCTCGAAGTCTCGTTGGGTCTCTTACTTGATTCTCCCGGAGAGCAATTTCAAGAGCTTTTCCTCTGTCGACGAACCGGCCTTTTGTTGTGACAAAACCTTTTTCAAGTATTTTTTTCTCCAAGTTCAACTCCGGAAAGGCTCTCTCAAGAGCTTCGCGTGCCGCAAAGTGGTCAGGTCCAAGAAAAACCTTACCCCGATAACGAATGGCGGGTGATTTGATCAGCTCGCGCCCCTGCTCATCGGATTCTTTCTCTATGCTCTTCCGAATGTCCTCCGGCCCTGTCATCCGTCCAATGATACACCGGATACCTTGTTGCAACGTCAATAACTCTTCAGCTGCTTGGCGCGTTCGTGGAAGCGGATACGCTCGAGGGCTTTTGCTTCGATCTGGCGGATGCGCTCGCGCGTGACGCCGAACTCTCTGCCCACTTCTTCCAAAGTGTAGCAAACCCCGTCGCCGATGAGACCGTTGCGCATCTCCAGAATCTTGCGCTCCTTCGGCGAAAGCTCGTCGAGAATTTCCGTCATCTGCTCAGAGAGAATCCTGCGCGAAGCGTCCTGATCGGGCGAGGCAATCGTGTCGTCCGCAATGAAGCTTCCGAGCGTGGAGCGCTCGTCGTCGTCCTCGCCCACGGGCGACTCGAGCGAGACAGTGTCCTGATTTATCTTCTGAATCGTATAAATCTTCTCGACTTCGATACCCATTTCGGCTGCTATCTCCTCCGGCAGTGGATCGCGCCCGAGATGCTGTGAGAGCTCACGCACTTTTTGCTTGTATTTTGCGATGGTTTCTACCATGTGGACGGGTATGCGAATCGTGCGGCTCTGATCGGCAAGAGCGCGTGTAATCGCCTGACGGATCCACCATGTGGCGTAGGTCGAAAATTTGTAGCCCTTTGTGTGGTCGAACTTGTCGACCGCCTTAAAAAGGCCGAGGTTCCCCTCTTGGATAAGGTCAAGAAGCGTCAAATCAGGGCTACGATTCACGTATTTCTTGGCAATCGAGACCACAAGACGTAGGTTGGAGCGGGCGAGGATCGAGCGCGCCTCTTCGTCGCTCTCGAGGATGCGCTTCGCTAGATCCTTTTCTTGCTGCCCATTCAAGAGAGGGTACTGGCCTATCTCGCGCAGGTACATCTGCACAGAGTCGTACCCAGCGTCTGCCCTCCTATGCTGTAATTTCTTGCTTGCAAGCACGGAATCGGCCGAGGTATCCTCAAGCATGCCGCCACCTTCCAAAACATCAATTCCCGCCACGGCGAAGCGCTCATACATCTCGTCGAGAAGAACGACGTTGTCTTCGATCGTCGGAAACTCGCGGAGAATTTCATCGTAGGTAAGATAGCCGCGCTCTTTGCCGAGCACAATCAAGCTCTCGACTTTCTGACTCTGCTTTGCCGTCGTCGTTTTCGCAAGAGCAGGCTTCCCTCGTCTCCCACGCAGAGATTCTCTGGAAACTTTCTTGCTTCCACGTCTCGCGCGCACATCTCGCAGAAGCTTCGTCTTTTTCTGCTTGCGAACGCGAAAAACGCGCGCCGAGCGCGCAGAAGTCTTTTTCTTTTTGTTACGTTTCCTAGCCATAGACATTACATTTCCCGCACAGACCTATTTTCCGCGGGAACATAAAAACTGTATGTAGTTTTGCCGTACGAGCCGACTGTTTATTACAAGAATGCTTAAGAACAAGCGCTGACACGGCAGGGCGGAAGTCTAGCCTTTTTTGTGCAATTCTGCAATTTTTTGTGTTAATAACTCTGTGGATTTCATGTGAATAGCCACGTGGTCTTCATCGCCTTCACCTTCGGCTTTCCGGAGCGCATCGGTCGCTTGAGAAAGCTCGCGAGAGAGCCGCTCCTTGAGAAGCACCTCGAGGAGAGAGCGAGCGCGAGAGTTGAGCGTTGGACTTCTGCCATACATCTGCTCGGCCGTAAACCGCAGTTTTTCCCTCTCCTGTTCCGAAAGTGCCTCAAGCTCCTGAAGTGCCTCAGTGCCAACTGACGCCTCAAGGTCACGCTCATATGCAGAAACATCGAGCTGGGCATCCGGGAGTGACCGCTGCCAGAGGAGTATCGCATATGCGTGCGTGGCGCGATCAGTGAGTCGCTTTGAATCACTCTGCTCTCTTTCAACATCCAAAGTCGTCGGAGGGGCCTTCGGCACTTTCGCTAGCGCCTCCGAGACAGCATGTTCGGAAACCCCCAAGCGCTTCGCGACTTCGCGCAAGTGACTCTCACGCGCAATCGGAGAAGACACATCGACGAGATACGGAAGCACGATACTCTCCACGCTGCGGCGGAAATTGTCTGTGCTCTTCGCATGCTCCGCAAGGACGTCGAGAAGAAACGTGATAATTTCCTTCGCTTCCCGTATAGCTTTGCTCCACACATCCTTACCTTCTTTCAGAATGAGATCGGCGGGGTCAAGTCCGGATGGAAGCTTCGCGACCTTGACATTCAAGCCACCTTGCAAGGCCGCACGCGCTGCGCGGCCTGCCGCCTTGATCCCTGCAGGATCGGGGTCGAGCGCAATTACAAGGTTGTCCGTAATCCGCCGGATCAAGGCCGCGTGCTCAACAGTAAAGGCGGTTCCGGAAACGGCTACCGTGTTTGCCCATCCAGCCTGATGTGAAGCCAATAAATCGAGCTGTCCCTCGACCAGCACTGCGCAGTTGTGCTTGCGCATCGATAGCTTTGCTTTGTCAAACCCATAGAGGATGCGGGATTTGTGGAAGAGCGGGGTTTCGGGACTGTTGAGATATTTCGGAGCTTCAGGCGAAGCGTTCTCCCCGAAAATTCTTCCGGAAAATCCCACGACGCGCCCCGCCGGGTCGGCAATCGGAAATATGATGCGATTGCGGAATTTGTCGGTAAGACCTCCCCGCTCGTTTTTCTTTGCGACACCTGCTTCGAGTATTTCCCTATCGGTGAATTTCTTGATCTTAAGAGAGTCCGAGACTTCGGACCATTCCCCGCCTGCGAGTCCGAGCCGGAATGTTTGAATGGTCGCATCGTTCAAGCCGCGTTCGTGCAAATACTTTCTCGCCTGATCACTCAATCGCGACGAATAGAAAATCGTCGCGGCTTCCAAAAGTTCGAACAATCTATCCCTCTCATCTTTGTCTTGCTTCTCCTCCCGCGCGTAGACAATCTCAACGCCAGCTTTTTCTGCAAGCACTTTGAGTGCTCCCTTGAAATCCAGTCCTTCAACCTGCTGAACGAACGAAAAAATATCGCCTCCCACATTGCAGCCAAAGCAGTGGTACGTGCCGCGCTCTGGCGAGACGAAAAAGGAAGGCGTGCGCTCCGCGTGAAATGGACAGCGCGCGCGCAAATTCTGCCCGCTCCTCTCGAGCTTCACGTACTGCGAAACCACATCAACAATCGAAAGCCGATCTTTAATCTGCTGAACCGTATCTGACATGAGTACCTATTATGCGCTCAATCGGCGCCCATTGCACTTTTATATGAAAACCTAAAAGGAGAAGACGCTAGGTCTTTCTCTCTTCTACCGCTCAACTCTTTCGCGACTTCCACGGACAGGCACTTCGGACATATCAACCGGCTCGCGAGAGGCGAGTTCTGCCTCCATTTCCTGAACCATCTCGTACTTCTTGCTACCTTTGAATCCAGTACCGGCGGGGATAAGACGACCGATGATGACGTTTTCTTTGAGGCCGACAAGGCGATCCACTGCGCCCCCGACGGCTGCTTCGGCGAGCTTCCTCGGCGTGTTCTGGAATGAAATCGCCGAGAGGAACGACGCGCGCGTGAGCGACACTTCGGTGATGCCGAGAAGAAGCTGCTTGCCTCGCGCAGGCTCTTTGCCTTTATCCTTAGCATCCTTATTCAAACGCTCGAATTCAAAATCCGCTACGATGTCGCCCGCGGAAATTCCCGTGTCGCCCGCGTGCGTTACAGACACGCGGCTGAACATCTGCTTCACGATGATCTCGAGGTGCTTGCGCGCCGTGGAGACTCCCTGCAGTTCATAGATGCGCGTGATTTCGTTGATGATGTACTCCCTTGCGCGCTCACGTCCTGCAAGCGCAAAGAGCTCCTCAAGATCGGCTGAGCCATCCGATAGAAAATCACCCTTCGCGACTGTGGCACCCTCTTTGACAAAAATCTGGCGCAGAGGATGCATGCGATACTCGGTGTCGCGCTTCGCGGCTTTTCCCGACTTTGTGCCGGCCTTGCCTCCTCCCTCCGGAATAATCGTGATGACAGTTTCCTGACCGTCTTTCACAACGCCAGAAACGACACCGGAGACGCGCGCGATTCCCGCAGGCAACTTCGGCATGCGGCACTCAAAGACCTCCTCTACGCGCGGAAGACCCATCGTGATGTCGCCGGCAGCTGTCGCCACCCCTCCCGTGTGGAAAGTGCGCATCGTAAGCTGCGTCCCCGGCTCGCCGATCGCCTGCGCGGCCACAACGCCGACACTCTCGCCAACGTCGATAAGCTCAGTCGTAGTGAGATCGGTGCCATAGCACTTCTGGCATACGCCGCGCGCTACCCTGCACGTCATGGGCGAGCGGACCGTCACCTCAGCTATTGCACTAGCATCTATCATTTTCGCGTCGTCGGAGCTCAAGAGGGCCCCGCGCTTCATAGTCAGTGTCTCCTCGAGAAGCACCCGTCCGACGATCCTTTCTGCGAACGACCCGCCGATATCCTCCTTGCCCGGGCGGTTAATCACGATACCGTCTTTGGTGCCGCAATCGTCCTCAAGCACAACAACGTCGTGCGCAACGTCAAAGAGCCGCCTCGTGAGATAGCCCGCGCGCGCGGTGTTGAGCGCGGTGTCGGCGAGACCTTTGCGCGCGCCGTGCGTCGAAATGAAATACTCGACGGGAGAAAGCCCCTCCTTGTATGAAGAGATGATAGGAAATTCGATGATTTCGCCGCGAGGGTTCGTGATGAGGCCTTTCATGCCGGCCATCTGGTGAAGCTGAACGGCGCTTCCGCGCGCGCCGGATTGGATCATGTCGTGAACAGGACCGTTCTTATCGAGCGACCCGAGAACGTGCTTACGAAGATCCGTGGAAACTTTCCCCCAAATCTCGATTGTCATGCGGCGGCGTTCTTCCTCGGTGAGGAGGCCCGAGAGAAAGTTCTCCTGCTCCTTCGCAGCCTTTTCGCGCCCCTCCCGCACGGCCTCTTCTTTGAACTTCGGGACGACGACATCCGAGAGAGACCACGTGATGCCGGCATAGGTCGCGTAGCGGAAGCCGAAATCTTTTATCTTG
>MFLZ01000032.1:9709-13689 GCA_001781685.1 Candidatus Kaiserbacteria bacterium RIFCSPLOWO2_01_FULL_54_13 | reverse complement strand
CCGCGCGGCTCCACCAGTTCTTCTTCGCGTCGTAGTAAAAAATCCGGCCATTCTGCATTCCCTTTCGTGCGCCGTCTTCCTGCGAGCCGATGAGGACTTCCTTCGCCTCTATTCCCTTCTGCGCAAATAATTCCTTCCATATCTCCGCAGATTCCGTATCGCGCGGAATCTTATTTTTTTCGTCGCCTATAAAAACGGTCACATAGAGATTCTTTGGGTCGAGGCCAATCTCCTCGGTCAAAAATTCGAAGAACCACGGGAGTTGTTCCTTCTTGAAGTAGTCGCCCAAAGACCAATTGCCGAGCATTTCGAAAAAGGTCGTATGCCTATTGTCGCCCACTTCCTCAATGTCCTCGGCACGAAAACATTTTTGCGAATCGGCAAGCCGCGTGCCCGCCGGATGCTCCTTGCCGAGAAGATTCTGTATCAGTGGCTGCATGCCGCTTCCGGTAAAAAGAGTCGTCGGGTCGTTGTGCGGCACGAGCGGAGCCGAGGGAATCACGAAATGCTCGCGCTTCTCGAAGAACTCTAGATACTTCGTCCGGATTTCGTTGATGGTCATTGAAGAGAGCGTAGCGTATTTACATAAAAAGGAAAGAGGACTAGGATGAGCCCGATGTCCGAAGACATGAAACAAGTATTGCGCGAACGTGCAGAAAGGCGCGCCAGGGAGAACGAACTCGTAGAAAAGGGCTGGTTGTCAACCGGAGATGTTCCCTACAGTATTGAGCGCAGATTTCCGCGGGCAAAGTCGGGGATTGTCGTCAGCAAGATCAGAGTACTTCTTCAACAAGCGCTTGAGGGAGAAGACGACGCTTATCGTGCGGCAAACATTGTAAGGGTGGAAATTAAGACGTTCATCAGTCCTGACCTTGCTTTAAAAATCGAAGAAAAGGTCAAGGAATTCTACGACAACCTCAAGTAAACCGGCAATGCAATACCACGTCCACACACTCGCAAATGGCCTCAGGATCGTGCTGGCTCCGATGCCGGAGAACAAGACTGCGACGGTCATCGTGATGAGCGGCACGGGCTCGCGCTATGAGAACAAACACGAGAACGGGCTTGCGCATTTTCTAGAGCACATGTTCTTCAAGGGGACATCGAGTCGCCCGAGTGCGAAGGCCATCAGCGAGGAGCTCGACGGTGTGGGGAGTGTCTACAACGCTTTCACCGCCAAAGAACGCACGGCGTATTACGCCAAGGTCTCGAGTCGCTACCTTGATACCGCACTCGACGTGATAAGTGATATTTTTCTCAATTCAATGCTTCCCGCAAAAGAGATAACCAAGGAACGTGGCGCCATCATTCAAGAGATAGACATGTACGAGGATATGCCGATGCGTACCGTGGACAATGTTTTTGACGCTTTGATTTTCGGCGATAAACATCCGCTCGGGCGCACGATTCTGGGGCCCAAGGAAAACATCCGCGCGTTCACGCGCAAGGACTTCGCTGCCTACCTCAAGCGCAACTACACGCCTTTGAACACGGTTGTCTGCATCGCCGGGGAGTTCTCTGAGAAGAAGGTGCTCACCAAGCTCAAGAAGGAGTTCGGGCGCGTCAAACGCGCTACCCCACCCACCTACATTCCGTATGTATCTACGCAAGAGCGCGCACGTATCGCGATAAAGGAGAAGAAGACCGATCAGACGCATTTTATCCTCGGCGTGCCGGCGTATCCTTACCTACACAAAGACGAATTCGCGCTCGCGGTCCTCTCCACCATCCTCGGCGCGGGCATGTCTAGCCGTCTCTTTCTCGAAGTGCGCGAGAAGCGAGGCCTCGCCTATTCGGTGCACACCTTCGTCGAACGGTATCCGGACACAGGTCACTTCGGCGTGCAGGCAGGTGTCGAGCATGGCAAGCTTGAAAAAACGGTTCGCACTATTCTCGCGGAGTTCAAAAGGATAAAGCGCGAGAAGGTTTCCGCGGCGGAGCTCGCAAAGGCGAAGGCGTACATCAGAGGCACTATGACTCTCTCCCTCGAAACGAGCGATGAGATAGCTGGCCACGCCGCAAGTACAATGATAAACATCGGCCGCGTCCGTCCGCTTGAGGAAATCTTAAAAGGCATCGACACTGTCATCGCTTCCGACATCCAGCGCGTCGCCCGCGACCTCCTAAAGACGGAAAAACTCAACCTCGCCATCATCGGCCCGCATGTGCGCAAGGAGCAATTTCTTTTGCTTCTGAAAACGTAAATATGTCAGATTCTCCAATAGACATTTTTGATTCAGCTCATAAACGCGCCTTAGCGTTCCTAGAAGTCGGTAAGTCAGGTCCAAAAAGTAAAGATAACCTCAGAGCTGCTGTTGTATTCGCCGTCGCTGCAGTCGACACTTTTTTCCGTGTAAAAATTATTAAGTATCTGAAGGAACAACGCGAAAAGCGAGATTCCACATTTAAGATGTCCCCCGCTGCACAAAAACTTGTGCGAGAAATCCTCTCAAAGAAAAGTTTCAGAAAAGAGTATCGAGACATTACTAAGACCGATAAGGATATGGTCGATGTTTTCGTCGCTTCAAGCAACTCTAAGCTCATTTCTCATCTGGAAGACGCTCTGGAACAAGAGTCGTTCCAGGGAATAGATAAAATTAGCGACGCCTTTAAGATTATGGACAAAAATCCACCTGAAATTTGGGGAAAATTTGACGCCTCGACCAAATTAAAGAAACCGAAAAGGAAGAAGGGGCCAGGTCGCCCATTCAAATCAAAATTGGGGAAAAAGATTGACGCAAAAACTCAAATGGAGCGAATGTTCAAAAAACGACACTTTATAGCCCATCAGGCTGATGTGGTGATTAGCGGTAAAAAATTGGTAGGCAAGCTCAGAAAAATCGAGTATTCCACTGTTAGGAGATGGCTGGAACACTCACGCAAGGCGATACACGAGATAAACAAGCTGATTGCTTGATATCTTCAACACCCTCAAATCCTTGCCTACCGGCAGGCAGGCTTGCGGAGGGGTTATCCTCTGCCTTCACTTGCTTTTCATGCGGCCAAATGTATTATTACCGCACAGTTGGCTTCGGCCTCACCCCCGCAAGGGGGAGAACTTTGAAAAGCCGTCAGAGTAACCCTCTGGCGGTTTTTCTCAAGGTAGAGAAAACCTTCTTATCCAAAAAGCCGATTTTCTCCACGAGACGGCGCGTATCAACCACTCGCAACTGAGACAAATTTGCTCGTGCTGGCTGATCACCAACAACGCCGACAGAAACGCGAAGCGGGTGCTCGCGTTCGGAAGTAGTAAGCGGAGCGACAAGACAAGCGTCAGGGCCAAATCCACGCAGTATGACTACAGGACGAAGGAAGCTCTCGCCTCGTCCGTCTTGTTCGGTTCCGACATTTACGCCGAGACGACACCACCAAATCTCGCGCACTGTGTATAACCGAGGCTCTTCTGCATTGGTGTGCTTCTTAATCTCGTTCCATCTGTCGAACTCCTTCTTCATTCGCGCAATTGTAGCAGCAGGAACCTAACTCAAATTCCCGTCAACACCTGAAAATCCTTGCCTGCCTGTGCGTGTCCGCACGCAGACAGGCGGAGGGGGATGAAAGTTGTTTCTGCATGTCCGGCGTGATAGTATTTTCACATGACCACGGCCGTGATAACGAAGATAAAGAACGACTCGGTGCCTTTGCCTAAAGGATGGAGGGGATCTCGAGTTCTCGTGCGCGTGACGGGTAATACCGCTACCATAACCAAAGTGCCGAAGTCAAAAACCATATTTACCGACGGAGACATACGCGCGCTACGTATGCTGGGAGCGAATGTCTCCAAGCAAACACTCGCTAAAGCACTGCGGGCAGCGCGAGGGTAGCGCATGCTCGTTGTAGCCGACACCAACGTCGTTGTTTCGATGCTTCTGTGGGGCCGGTCGTTGGAGCCGCTCGCTCGGCTGGTCAACGAGAGAAGAATACAGCTCGTATTCTCGCCCGCAACGATAGACGAACTTCTTCGCGTCGTTGAGTATCCC
>MFLZ01000032.1:5319-9689 GCA_001781685.1 Candidatus Kaiserbacteria bacterium RIFCSPLOWO2_01_FULL_54_13 | reverse complement strand
TCCGCAATGTGGCAGGAAAACTTGCGGTACCATTGGAATCGCTCGTCGACAAACTGATAGCGGCCTCTGTCGTGGTGTACCCGAGTCAGCGAGTCGCTGCCGTGCGAGGAGACCCTGCCGACAACCGCATACTCGAAGCGGCTCTTGAGTCCGGCGCGGTGTGTATTATCTCTGGCGACAAGCATCTGTTGAAACTCGGGCGATTTCAAGGCATCTTTATCGTCTCGCCGCGCGTGTTCCTGCAACGCTTCGCGAACGGCTTGCCTTTTGACGTATGAGCTTTTTCTTCGGAAAGCCAGACAGTGTCTCGCGCGTTGCTCGCGACCTCCTGCAGACCAGCAAACTCAACCTCGCCATCATTGGTCCACATCCCAAAGAAAGTAAAATGTTGGTTGGTCTTGTAATATGACCGTAGGCTCAATGAGGAGTGGTATTCTGTGGTGGTTTGAAAAAAGGAACACAGAGCCTAACAACCATCTCGCTTACCTTCGAGCTGAAGTCCTCGTCAAGCCTTAGGTTGTTCTCTTCACCTGAAGCGATCACTTCGTCGGGTGCACTTGTAAGTCGAACTCCCAGTTTTACATCGTGCAAGACCTCGGACTCCCCTGCCCTAATATGTGGATGGACAACAAAGGCGAGAGCATACGAATCTAGTAAAGCAGGTGAGATTCCTCGGCAAGCTATCAATATCCGATAATCTAATTCTTTTGCAAGAGTCTCATTGGGTGGTTCAGTGCGCAGTATCTCCCCTTTTTCGTTGAGATATTCTACCAGAGAGACTGTAACGACAAGCTGGTCACCTTTCATCTTGTCCTTGACCTCCTCTCGTCTCATCAGTGTTCCTCCGTCCTGTGGGCTATTTGGACCCGATTCATCAATCATGCAAGCTAATTATAATGCATTTCAACACCCTCAAATCCCTGCCTGCAGGCAGGCTTGCGGAGGGGTTATTGGTGCGTGATACGATTTTACCTATGGCAGATCCTGAACGGCCGCAAGAACGGGAGCACGTAGGCGGAAGGAGCGGATTTATAAAGGAGACGGAGGCAGAGGCGCTCAAGCTCGTACAGAGTCGCGCGAACGAATACGAGTTCAGGAGTCCCGAAAACGTTGTGTGGATACGAGACGTCCTCAAGAAAATTGATTTTCAAGAACTCCACAACATTTATCGAGAGGTCGCGCGACGAGCGGGTGTCAGAGATATAAATTTCGTTCTCCCTCATCACATATATCCGCGAGGAACTGATGAACTTGGCGATGCCGCTGATGCCGATTACGATCCCATTAGCAATGCGATTTCTCTTGACGGAGATCTGGTGGCGAGAGTACGAATGATCGAGTCGAACGGTGAGAAACTGGCCGTAAGTTTGATATTGCAACAGATTGCACACGAATACGCGCATGCCACCGGGTACGTCGCACACGGAGAAATTGAACTCGATCAGGGTGAGCGCATCAGTGCTGTACGCATGGGTTTAAACCAGACGCTCTACAATCACACAGAAGACCGTGGCACTGACTACTACACGATGTTCGAGCTCTTCAACGAAGGTGCGACAGAACACATTGCCACACTCGTATCCAGAGAGTATTTACGGCGCCTCCCGCTTGATACTCCAAGCGGAGGCACACTCAAGCTCTTGGAGTTTGATGAATTTCTGAAGATAGTGGACAGGGACAAGGATGACTATGGCGCCGCCGTCGAGTTTTTCAACCGCCTTTCTGCGCACATCTCGAAGGAGTGCGAGGTCTCGCAAGAAATCGTCCAAGGTGCATTCATACGCGCCTACTACCGCGGCGAAGCACTGCCCGCGGGACTTTTGGATGAGACTGTCGGTAAAGAATTTACAAAAATGCTTATGCGCGCCAAGGATGCTAAATATCTCAAAAAACTGACGCGAGATTATTCCTTATTGTCGCTATCTCCTTCGTTGCGTGAACGATGGGCACGGTTTATAGAAAGCGTTCGACGCGCCGTGCGCTAGAACAAGTACATCCTCAAATCCTTGCGGAGGGTTGATTTACATAGTTGCCAATATTGGTAGACTTGTTTTGGGTATTGCACATTCAGTGTGATGCTCGTCATTAACGGTCTTGTAAGGCCGAGAAAGAGGTGCACATGCTCACCGTCTCACCAGGACGTCCACTTGGCGACGTCCTACGAGGCTTCCTGCTCGATGGCCGTACGATCGTCGGTCTATTCTTTGCCGTCGTGTTCGCGTTCGGCATCGCAATTCTCGAATCGGATGTCACGCCAGGCTACGGGCCCGTGAGCCAACTCATCAGGAGTCCTGAAGCAATTGCTTCGGCTCGCGCGGTCCATGCCGAACGGACAGGACACAAGGCTCTGATCGAGTCCATCACGAAACGCTACAAGAACGTCTACTGCCCGGAGCCGACGAAGTGGGCAACCCTAAGCCCACAAGATCGGCAGCGGTGGCACGACTACTGGCAGTCACAGAAGCTCACCCTCATCGAGGGCAGTACGCTCTGCTACGATCCGTAGGCGAGATCTCAGGACGACCCTGCCGGACTTGTTCCGGCAGAGGTCTTTTCTTTTTAGATTCCTTTCAGCACCTGAAAATCCTTGCCTGCCCGGCCAGGGCGGAGGGGCTTGGGCTTATCCCCCGCTCTTCACCTTGCTTTTCACGAGGCGCTTGCTATAGTGCGCGTACAAACGGCTTCGGCCTGCCCCGCCCACAAGGCGGGGAAAACTATTTTTGGAGAGCAGGGAAACAAGCTTTAACGACGGCGCGAAGCAGTTGCTGATACCTCTTTTGTTCAAGGGTAGCTATTTTCGCGGCAAGGCGTTTCCTGTCGACTAGCCGTATTTGAGAGAGAATGGCAACAGAGTCTCGTCCGCTGGCATCGCCCACGGGATGGTAATACTTTCCTTCCTTGATCTTTGCGGTGAGCGGGACAACGAGGCACACGTCCAAGTTGAATTTGGTCAGAATGACGACCGGCCGCGTAAAGAGCTCCCCACTTCCATCTTGTTCGAAACCAACATTCGAACCCAATGCACACCACCAGATCTCACGTTCGTGGAAAAGTGCCCTACCATCGGCATCGTTGAGTTTGGTCTTTGTGTCGTGCCAGAGTCGATAATCTTTCTTCATTCGCGCAATTGTAGCATTGGCAACCTAGCCGAAATCCTTCAACACCCTCAAATCCTTATTCTTTCTAGTGTTTTGCAAAAGACTGCAATAAGAACTGCACCTGAAAATCCTTGTGGAAGGGTTTTGAGAGGGATCAGTTTTATTCAGTCCCTCTTTCGTATCGGGGTTTTATGCCACGAGCGGCTCTGCATATTTCTCTTGCATGTTCCGTGAAGTAAATCATCCAAAAACTTTCAGCAGTGCCCTTAGTAGTTTTGAGTCTTTGTGCACATTCAGCATTGGACAAACCTTCAAGTTTAAGAAGATAGAGTTTCAGGCCCGTTTCTAGGTTCAGCCGAGTACTTTGCAGCCCTTCCCCTGCATGTGAAGGAAGGCGTTCAGCTTTAAAAATCTCATTTATAGAGAGTGGCTGCTGACCCATTCTCCGGAGCTTGGCCTGGATTTCTCTCTCTAATTTTTGCAGACGAGAGTAAGGAGCGAGTACCGCTGCTTCTCTTGCGACCTTTTCTCTTACATCTGAAATCCGACTCTTACACTCATCGGTCAAAAAATTCTTTAGAATTACACGCAACGAAGACACAGGATCCTCAGCATCTTTTTTCATGGAATCATACCAATCCCATATCTGCGACGTTGGCCCAAGCCCTATTCCCTCAAGGCGTGCCAGCGCGATGCGTTTCAATTCGAGCCGCCGTGCATCAACGTTTTCCGCAGAGTAATGCTGTTGATAGTTAGCTTTTTGAGGTTTGAGTACCTCCTTAAGTCCATGACGTTCTTTAAATGCATAGTCGAGAGCCTCTTCGTCCATTGCGGTAATCTTATCGAACTCGAGTTGCCCGACGGGCGGCCACGGCGAGCGATCTTCCTGACCAGGAGTTCTGAGAGCGCGATTCGAGAGTCTTTTCTCTTCTATGCCCATGGCAAAAGTATACCAACTCGTGAGGCAGTCTCTCTTAACACCTAAAAATCCTTGCGGAGGGGTTTGGTATCTATATGCTTATTCCCTCCTACGCTAAAGCTACGGACGGGCATAGCGCGCGAATTAGAACATGGTGTTCTAAATACTCTTGAGGACTTGGAAATCCTTCTTCAGGGTGTCGAGGAGAGATTGGTTGTAAATCGCGGCGGCGGGGTGGTATTGGGGGGCGATCTTGAGCGTCCCGCCCCACGGGGCTTCGGCTTCGTACAATTTCCCATGCGCCTTGCTGATGGGCTCAAGCTCGAACGAGCGGCCGAACTTTCGCATGATAT
>MFLZ01000032.1:3232-5305 GCA_001781685.1 Candidatus Kaiserbacteria bacterium RIFCSPLOWO2_01_FULL_54_13 | reverse complement strand
CGCCCGAGTGTTGCGATGCACTTAGGCTGAATTATTTCTATCTGTCTGTCGAGGAACGGCGCATAGAGTTCTATTTCGCTCGGCAATGGGTCGCGATTGCCCGGCGGCCTGTCTTTCACGATGTTGGTGATGTAGACACTCTCGCGCGGAATGCCGATGCCTGCGAGAAGCTGGTCCAAAAGTTTCCCCGCCGCGCCGCAAAAGGGTCGCCCCTGCTCTGCCTCGTTTTTCCCCGGCGCCTCACCCACAAAGACGATTGTCGCATCATGACTCCCCTCGCCCAGCACAGCGCGGTAATTGTTCTCCCGCCGATAATCCGCCAAGCCTCCGCTCAGGGCCACAACCTCGTCTCGTATCTGTTTCATCTTCTCGTATTTCTCACTCATAGTGCACCTTCTCGGCTGAGAAGCTGCCGTTTGCGCATAGCGCCGCCACGGTTGTACCCTCCTAAAGTTCCGTCGGAGCGGATAACGCGATGGCACGGGATATCGGGATCGCGATTGGTGCGCATGATGCCGCCTACCGCACGCGCAGCATTCGAGTTGCCTGCCTTTCCCGCCACCTGCTTATAGGTCATTGAGCCACCCTTCGGAATCTTCCGGACGACGTTTAGAACTCTCTCTCGAAATGGACGCCGCATACCTTATTCTCTAACTTGCGCAAGTAAGCAAGTAGTCACGGCACTCGTAGCAGTCATGGCAGTCATGGCAGTCATAGGCCGAGAGACTTCTGGGCGAATTTGCCGCGTCCGCCGGAAGCGGATCCGCCTTTGGCGGATGCCCGGGTTTGAAGCTCCTTCCCTGCTTCTTCGCGATAGCCGCAATATTCGCAAAGGTCAGACCTTTGCGGAATCTGGTCGCTTCGGAGACTCTCGGCGAGCTTTACAACGGTCGGCTCCACCCAAGAATCGTCACCCTTGTGCGAGATGACCTTCACGTCAAATTCGAGCCGCCCGTCGAAGGAAGGAGCATCGCTGTCGCCATTCACGTAGACGAAGTAGGCGGTATCGGAAACTTTCTCCCCAATGCCGCGCAGGAGCCACTGGTACACTTCCACCTGCCGCTTGTACGCCTGCTGCCAGTACCCTTCGAGCGATACTTCCTCCTTCTTGGAGGTCGCTTTGTAGTCCACGACGTGGAGTTCTTTTTTTGGCGTGACCCACACGTCGTCTATGCCGCCGCGCACGATAAGGTTTGTTTTCTTGTGATGAAATTGCACTCCGCGCCGCATGGCGTCGCGCCACTCTTCCAAGCGCGAATCCCTTAGGGGCACGGCGTCCACTTTGTATGCCTTCATGAGAGGATGTGGCTCGCCCTTTGCGCGGTGCGTGTCGAACTCGCGTTTCAGGAGCTCGTCTACCGCGTTATTGAGTGAAAATGCCGGCCATTCCGGGCGCTTCACGCCAAGTCGCTGGTCGAGCCAGAAACAGCGCGGACATTCCAAAAAGAGATCGATTTTACTTCGGCTCACTCGGAACAGTTCCACGCCCTTCGGATCATAGAGTCCTTTGGTTCTTCGCACGTATCCTCTCGGCATCCCGAGAGTATACCAGCTGAGATTGGCCGAGCTATTCTTTTGAACCAGTCGAGAGCCCCAGTAAATCGCTCCTATCGTGATCTCCAAACCAGTGTTTGAAACGGTCCTCGACGTACCACATTCCCCCGAGCATGAGAAGTGTGAGAATCGTGGCAAAGACGGCAACGGTATACATGCCGAACCCCACGGCCATGCCGATCCCGGCGACGATCCAGAGTCCCGCGGCAGTCGTCGTGCCGTGTATCGTGTCGCCGCGGAAAATTATGAGACCGCCGCCAAGAAAGCCGATGCCCATGATGACGGCAGCCGCGACGCGCAAGGGATCGAAGGTGAGAACTCCGAGATACGAAACGTCGACGTAGTTACCCATCACAACAAAGAGGCATGCCCCTAGGGAAACCAAGCCGAAGGTACGCGTGCCTGCTGCTTGCTTCGCCAAAACAGCGCGTTCTGTTCCGACCAAACCTCCGAGAAGGATTGCGAGGACGAGTTTCGCAAACATGATGAGCGTGGGATCGACGAACTGTTCTGCACCGG
>MFLZ01000032.1:0-3223 GCA_001781685.1 Candidatus Kaiserbacteria bacterium RIFCSPLOWO2_01_FULL_54_13 | reverse complement strand
CTCAGTATATAGTATTTGGTATCTAGTATCTGGTATGGTGTGAATTCATACAAAATAACAGATACGATATACGAGATACAGTTTTCAAATGCCGCAGAGCCGGCGTGCTTCGTCCAAGACCTGTGGAATTCGTCCGGGCTTTACACCGTACTCTTCGAGGAGATGGGGAGAGGAGACGTGTTTGCACAGCACGATCTTGTTGTCCAAAAGTCGGTGCTTCTCGCCTTCGGAGAGCGTGGTGAGACACGTAAGCGGATGCACACGTGCTTCCTCGATCAAATCCACGAGATTCCCCTTGCGCGGATAATCCCAGCTTATGAGCGTGAGGTTTGAGCACTGTGCATAGCGAACGGCGTTCTGAGTAAAGTTCGTGTTCGTCATGAGCCAACCTTCATCAACGCGCGTGGAAGCGTCTGGCGCATTTCGCAAATCCTCGTAGCGCGCTTTCACGTACAAGGCGTCCTTGATATCAGTCTTTCCTCCCGGCTCGTTGTGGAACTTGGCCTCTATCCCAACGCGCTTGCCGTCCTTTTCGGCGAGGACATCAACTTCGTGTGACGCGCAGCGGCCGGTGAGCGTAATTCCCGTGCGCACGCTCCAGCCGTGCGCGCGCAAAACCTCGGCAAGGAATTGCTCGAAGGGAAATCCAGAAGGCCCGAGTGCAAATACGGCGCGCTTGATGGAGTATCTCGCGGCAACCGGCTGTTCTTCTTCGCGCTCGAGTATCTCAAAGGCGTGCCTATAGATGTCCTCCGTCGTCATGCCGGGGCGCAACTCTCGCGTGATATGAGAGACAACGCGAGAGCGCATAGCGGGCGACGCACCCGAATTCTCAAGAGAGTGGTCGAGTTTCGCGGGATCAAACGGCTCCTGCTCGCCGTCCGCCTTGGTGATCAAAATGTTCACCGGCACATGTAGAGCCCGCGTGTCGGTCTCCCCAACGGTACTCATGAGTGCATTCTAGCAGCAATATTTCTCCATCTGTTTACTATCCACTGTTAACTATTCACGATTTGAATTACGCCACCCCCCAAACATCGCTCGCCGAGGTAAACGACAAGCGATTGGCCCGGAGAGACAATGTGGGGATCAGTAAAGATAACTCGCATTGTCTTGCCGTCGTAATGGAGATTCGCGCTCACAGGAGTCTCGCGGTATCGCGCTTGCACCATGGCCTCGAGAGGAAATGAGGGCTCGTCGCCTATCCAATTAACTTCTCTCATCGAAACCTCTTTTTGCGCGGCATCGGAGCGGTCAGGAGAAACCGTAATGGCATTCGTCGGAATATCCACCGAAACTACATAGTGTGCTCCTTCGCCACTTGATGTCTTTGTGGTGAATCCATGGCGCTGCCCCACTGTGTAGAGTGCCGCACCCTTATGCGTGCCTATTGTGCGGCCGGCCATGTCGAGCACATCTCCCGGAGTAACAGAAATGAATCGGGCGAGGAATTCATCCATCGAGACGTCACCCACAAAGCAGAGCCCCTGACTGTCGGGCTTCCCGGCGTTTGGTAGTCCTAACTTTCTCGCAAGCACGCGAACCTCTCGCTTCTTGAGGTCGCCGATGGGAAATAATGTACGTGAAAGCTCCTGCTCTCCGAGCTGCCAGAGAAAATACGACTGATCTTTATTGCTATCCTTGCCTCGCTTCAAGATGAACGACTTACGAAGTCGTTCATAGAGTGCGCGGGCGTAGTGACCGGTTGCAATAGAATCGGCTCCCTCTGCCCACGCCCACTTGAAGAAGTGGCCGAACTTGATAGCGCGATTGCAGAGGACGTCAGGGTTCGGCGTGATGCCGCGCGCGTAATCCGCAACCATGCTGTCGACGACTTCCCTTTTATATTCATCTGAAAAATCCACTTCGCGGAACGGAATCCCGAGCGCGGCCGCCACGCGCATCGCGTCGAGCCTGTCTTCGCGCCACGTACACTCGATAAACTCCGGCTGCCAGATTTTAATGAAGCACCCAACGACACTGTGCCCTTGTTGTTTCAAAAGCGCCGCGGAAACTGCGCTGTCTACACCTCCAGATAATCCCACGAACACCTTTTTTCTCTCAACGCCGCCGGCCTGCCCCGTAGCCAACGCGCCCGCCCGCCGAAGCTTTGGCGCAGGCGGGGAGCATTGTGGTATCAGGGAGAGACCGACAAAAACTCTAGATGTCATATAGTAATCAGAATATACCAAATAGAGAGGGCGACGCTTCCGCCGCCCTCGCCAACTTTGTTTTGGTTGATCCTAGCTGATGTCACGCACGCCTAGCAGGATTTCACCTTTTCCGAATCGCCTAGAGCGAGCACCTCGTCCGTGAAGAAAGTGCAGATTAGACGAAAGGGCCATTGAACCATTGCTGGGGTCGATGGTGAAGAACATCACGTGGTCTGCCTCGATTACCGTTGTTGCTGGAGCGATTACTTCGCGCCGCAAAATCGGCCACGGCCTTGACAGTACTGACGTAAATCTACCGAAAGCCGCGAGCTCATGCGCCCCGCCAAGCCGATAGCCAAGGTGCCCCATTTCATCCTCGATCTCTTCGACGGACACATTGTCCTTTCGGAGCTCGAACAGAGATGCCGAAACACCCCCGATCTTTCGACGCGGCGTCTCGAGTTTCAGCTGCTCAAGGAGCCGCTCACAACCCGAATACGGCACCGTCGGGGGAGCGCCGTCGTAGGGCACCGGCATGTTCACGAAGTACGGATAGTTGATGTGAGAGAACGCCAGCGCGTCGGCGAACAAATCAGCAGATTGCGCCAGTTCACCCCACATCCTCTTATCGAACTGGCAAGTAGCCGATGTACGAAGCGCCTTTGCGAGCGTTTCGAGCCCGACTTCCATGCTCGTAACGAAGGATGCTGGCTCACGGCCAAACATTTCCGTTACCGCGAAATCTTTCACGGCTGTCCGGAAACGAGCGAGCCTGTCGGGTGACGGGGTGAGCAAGTGCCTGTAAAGTTCCCAACCGAAGGGCTCATGGCCCATTGCTTCCCAGAATGCATGTCCTGCACCGGCAGCGACGCCGGTCTTGACCGCTTCGGCGATGAAGCTGAACTCTCTTGCGTATCTATTATTCATCGGACCCTCCTGACGACACACTCCTTCGGGACCATCCCTCGGAACGCACCGTTTGTGTCCGGCAAGATAAAATCACACTACTAGCTATAAGTCAAGGTTAGCGTAATGGTTCAATAGCTTGGAAACACTTGTCCATTCACAAT
>MFLZ01000031.1:3846-6460 GCA_001781685.1 Candidatus Kaiserbacteria bacterium RIFCSPLOWO2_01_FULL_54_13 | reverse complement strand
AACATCGCGCAGTCAGCCGCGGCCGCCGCTCTATTCACAATGAAAAACGCCGTGCTCTTCTATCCCCTACTTGCACTTCTCGTACTCGGCTCGCTCTACGCGCTCGCGCGGCGCGTGCGCCGCCGGCACGATTAACACTAATTAGTTGAGAAACAAAGAAGATAACGTGACGAGAAGAACGAGTGTGTTTAATACGAGCCCTGTCTTGCTCACGGAGTCCCGCGCCGCGCCAAACGCGTACATGCTGGCAAGAAGCCCAAGGAGCGGCAGGCCAAGCAAAAGAACTTTCTGCATAGTTCCCGAATCGGGAATGAGCATTCCCCCGCCGGAAAAGAGCTCGCTTGAGAAAAAACGTGAGAGAAAAAATATCGTGTAAACAGCGACGGCCGGAATCGCCGCGAGTATACCTACGATTCCAAATATCTGTCGGCCCTGCAGCCGCGTATCTACCATGGTAGTTGTGGATCTCTCCGCTCATGCCACCGACCGACGATGAGCGGCAGTGCGAGCGTAATCAGATAATAAAACAAGACGTCGTAGTCGTAATAGTTCTCGACGGCAAACGCCTGCACGAGAAAGATGTAGTCGAAGACAAATGCGACGAGAAACCACGCAAAGCCGACTCCGAGCAAGTACGCGATGCTGTTACCCCTCCCCTTAAATTTCTGAATGCACACCCAAATGGCCGCTGCAAGATAGATTGGCGTGATGAGAAGCCCGAGGTAGACGACCGGCACGAAGGGAAAGAGCATCATCCCAAGGGCAAACCCCAAAACCCACAGCGCAAATCCCCATGCGACCGTGTCGATTAGAATTTGCTTCATCTCTCTCACGCACACAATTATACCCCGCCAAATCACCCAGATTCAGAGAGACCTGACCAAAGCTCCTTTACTTGTAACGGAAAAGCCCCTCCTTAAGGAAAGGGGCTTTTGCGCTTCTTTCGAGAACTAAGCTCTACATCCCGTTCACGATCGCGCGGGTCTTGGGGCCGAAATAGCCGGCGGCCGGTGTGATGCCGTTCGCCTGCTGGAACTTCGCGAGTGCCGCGCGCGTTGCGGGGCCGAAACGCATCGTCTCACTGCCCGGCGAGCCGGCGCCGCTCGCGGCCACCTGAAAGCCGTGCGTGTTGAGGAAAACTTGGAGTGCCTTCACGTCGTCGCCTGTCATGCCGACTTCGAGGTTGCGCGTGAAGCTTGCGCTCGGTGATGGGAATGACGCGAGAATCGCTTTCGTTTCGGGAGCGACCGTGCCGCCGAGCGATTCGAAGAGCGCAATGAGGCTCTTCAGCTGCGCGACGAGTGCGAGGATCTGCGCCTGCGTGCCGGAAGCAGGCAGTGGCGCCGGAGCCGGAGCAGGCGCTGGAGCAGGTGCCGGAGTCGGCGATCCGCCTCCGCCGCCGCCACTGCCGGCGCTACCTCCGCTGCTGCTCCCGCTGCTCCCACTGCTGCAGGCCGTTCCCGAAGGCGTAACTGTTATCGTCGTCGTTGCCGCGTCCGTGGGCACCGCGAGCGTCATTGAGTTCACGCCGCTGCCGCTACAGGTACTCGCCGTGATGTACGCTGCGCCAGTAGAAAGAGAAGTGCTGTCTAGGGTCGGCGCGCTCATGGAGATCGAAGAGCCTTTACCGAGAATTATTTCGAACGTAGTGTCACTTACCGTTATCGAAGCGAGTGTCGCGCCGGAGCCAGTGACGTTCACGGTGACACTCCCTACTGTGAGGACAACGTCAGACGTGAGTGAAACGTCGTCGTAGGCAACGGCAAACGCAAGTGCCGGCAGGAGGAAGGAGAGTGTTGCTGCTGAGACGAGGAGTTTCTTCATCCCGTTAGAAATAGGACGCGGACTATCAATTAACCCATTTGTTTGTTTGTCCATAATTCTACATTTTGGTTGAACCCTTTGATTGCGCTTGTCCGCAATTTCTAACGGGATTCATGCATGTTCGCTAGAAGGCTGATAAACCTGCCGCTAGCGATGACTATGGACACGTACCGAACCATCCGACAAGAAGGTAGCCTCCAGCAGTAGTCGCATTCGATGTCGTTGTTGCAACAAATTTGAGCGTCGTATCTGAGCTCGTGGCATTTATCTGGATGCATGCTCCCTGCGTAGCCGATGAAGAGCTAAGGGTAAGAGTGCTAGTCGCTGCAGACGAGTTCGTGATGCCGCTTTCCGCTGTCACAGTACCCTCTGTCGCAATATTGCCGCTTGAGCCAGTCGTCGTCGCCTTACCATTGACCCAGAGATTGCCAGAGAGCGTTTGATTACTGGATGACGCCTGTGCAAGACTCGTGTTGCCTGTAACGGCAAGTGTGCCAGCGACAGAGACATTGCCTGCCGAGTTGATGGTCGTCGTCGCCGAGCCGCCGAAGTAGGCGGTGTCGTGCACTGAGAAGCGCGTCGAGGAGGCCTGTCCGAACGTGGATAGGCCGGTCACTGCTAGAGTTCCTGCCACGGAGACATTGCCTGCAGAGTTGATAGTCGTCGTCGCGGAGCCGCCGAAGTAGGCGGTGTCGTGCACTGAGAAGCGCGTCGAGGAGGCCTGGACGAGTGTCGTCTGTCCTGTCACAGAGAGTGTGCTACTTAGAGTCGCCGCTCCCGAAACCAAGAT
>MFLZ01000031.1:0-3784 GCA_001781685.1 Candidatus Kaiserbacteria bacterium RIFCSPLOWO2_01_FULL_54_13 | reverse complement strand
CTGTTACAACGTTTGTGCTGATGGTCGTCGCCGCATGAACCGACGTGACGACAAAAAGCAAACCGATGACGACCGCCACGAGGACAGGCATCGTCTGACTCTTGAGCTGTGAGATATTCATATGAAAACGTAGGCTATTAAAGAATTATTAAACAACTACTAAATTGCGACCTTAGTGATTTTTAATATGCCGCTCATAAGCGGCCACACATGAGGAATTATACGCGCAATCAGGCCGCTCCCTGCCTGTAAAGACGGGAGATGTGCATAACTCGAGCGAGATGAAAAGGGCTACTCCTCTAGTGCGCGCAGGAAGTCGGGATCGGTTTCGGCGAGGCCCGGCGCTTTTTGCCCTAAGGTCGCGACTATCTCTCGCGCACGCTCGGGATTACCGGCAAGATACTCCGCCTTCGCGAGATCATAAAGGACAGGATAATTCTCGGGCTCGCCCGCGACGTAGTCCTTTAGGAAGTGCCGCGCGTTCTCCCAATCCTCGATTGTCACGTAGTAGCGCGACGCGCGCTTCGCAGTATTGAGGTCGGGCTTGTAGACCTCGAGTCCCTCCGCTGCCCACCTCGCCGCGAGGGTACGCTCTCCGAGTACTTGATAAAGCGTTGCGATGACGTAGCGTGGTTCGGCAAATTTGGGGACAAGCAGTGAGTACTCCTCGAGTTCGCGAATCGCCTGATCGTAGTACACAATTCTTCTTGCACTTCCGCGCGGCTCCGAGTCGCCTTTCCGTATGGAGAGGTTTGAAAGGAGGTAGCGCGGCTGAATGCGCTTAGGCGAGAGCTCTATCGCGCGGCCGATGACATCGCGAAGATACTCCTCCTCCAAAGCCTCGCCCGCAGGTCCCATATCGAGCACGTGCGCAAAGTACACGGCTGTGCGCGCATCGTACGGATACTTTTCGTAGTTTGCCTTGAGAATGTCGCGCGCCGCGCGGTACGCCAAGACGCGCGCCTCGCCTTCAAGTTGAACTGCCTGCCGCTCCGTGTACCACTCGTAGAGCTGGTAGCCGTACTCGATGTCAGCGTACGTGCCGAGCTTCCATCCTCTCTCTATTCGCTCGACGGAGCGGCGGGCATCATACAATTGGTAGAGATAGGCTTCCGCGAGAAGCATATTCGCGCGCAAAGGCATGAGCGATACTGGGATAACGAGAAGTGCCAAGAGTGCTGCCGCGCCGAGCGCAAGCCACTGCGGAAGTTTGCGGATAGGAAGGATGCTGGGAGCCGTCGCACTCCGCCATATGAGCAAGCTCGCAAAGAGGATGAGAAAGAGCCAGAGCGTTATCGCGGTATCAAAGACGAAGAAGTTCTGCACGGCATACACGATCGCGACGAGAAAAAACAGCTCCCCACGGTACGCGTCCTCCGCATTGACCGCGAAAATGAGTCGAAGCGCCTCGCGAACGAACACTCCAATGAGCGCGAGATAGAGGAGAAGGCCCGGCACGCCGTACTGGACGAGATAATCGAGGAAAGCGTTGTGCGTGCGGTCGAACCACTCTTCGATGATCTGTGTGGGATCGTAAAAGCGGTTGAATACGACTTGAATGTGCTCGGCGCCAACGCCGAAAACGGGACTATTCAGAGCCTCGCCGACAACGTTCTGCCAGATAAAGAGACGGCTCTCGACCGTCGTGTCGCGGAGGGAGATCGAAGCAAGACGCGAAATCGGTTCAAACGGCACGTGCGCAAGCTGTGCACGAAACACCACGAAGAGCCCCGCCACAACGAGGAGCGATACGAGGCCGCCGCGCGCATAGGACCGATATGTCCCCCTTCCGCGCCATGCTTGGTAGAGGAGAGCCGCAAATCCCGCAACGATCATCGCGAGCAATGTGCCGCGCGTCGCGCTTGCGAGAACCGCAACTACCTGCAGAGCCGCGCCACTATACAGAATCTTCCGCCATTTCCCCGAATGCCACTGCACGACGAGCAACGTTACAAAAAACGACATCCCCATAAAACTCGCAAGGAATGTTGGATTCCCGAGTGTTCCGCCTACTCTTTCTCCTCCGGCAGGAAGGAGCGGAATGTCAATCCCGATTGCCCAACTCACCCACTGAAGCACGCTGAAAAGCGCGACGAGCGACGCGATCCACGCAATCACACCGAGAAGACGTCGCACGAACGCCTCGTCCGCCGAGATGAGCGTAAAGTAGAAGAAGCCAACGACCGCCGTGAGCGTGAGAAGGCCGTCGCCTCTGTCGAAAATCGACCAGAAGCTGTGATAGAAATCGATGCCGAAGAGCGAACAGATGTACGCCCAGAGGAGGAGTAAACCCGGAATCCACGAGAGCGGATTGCGCAAACGATCGAAGTAGAATGCTCTCCCCGAGAGAACGAGTGCTACGAGCGCGGCAAGCGAAAGAATGAACACTCCCCGGATGAGGAGTGTCTTTGGCGCGAGGTAGGGGTAGAGAAGTCCGTCAAAAAAGAGCGCTGCCGAAACTACGGGAGCAAAGAGGAGGTAGGGGTATGCCCGCTCGAGAGCCTTCATCATACCCGGTTAGTAGAATGTGCCTTTGCGCCAGCGGAGACGCTCTGGCGCGGCGTTAGTGACCAACTCTCGTATTTTGTGCTTTGGATACATTCGCCATTTGTGTTCATGTGTTGTTTGAGCCCAAGGCACATTTCACTACCGGGTCATAGAGACCGCAAGCGCGCGATCTCGCGATCAATCGTGAGATCGCCGCCCATAAGAGACTTGATTTTTTGCCACGCTTCTATCGCCTCTTCAGGACGGCCCATCTTTTCGTGCCACCGTGCTCGCAATTGAAGAATCTCCGGAGAATCGCTGTACTGTTTCTCAGCCTCTTCAAATGCGGCCTCGATCGCCGCAGTGTCGTCGGCGAAATGGGTGATCAGAAATCGGAGGCGCGCGACATGGTATTCGATAAAGGGCTGCGCCTCGACAGCGCGGGCGTAGGCGATTCGAGCGGTTTGAAGTGCTCCAAGACGCTCAAGGAGCGAACCGAGATTGCGCCACGCAAGACCAGTCTTGGTCGAGTCGATCTTAAGAGCACGGCCGAGGTACTTGTAGGCCGACTCGCCGTCGCCCAAGAGTTCATACTGATTTGCGATACTCACGTTCAAAATGTAGTCCGTCGGCTCTCCTTCTGGGTTCCCATAAAGACTGCCGAGCCGGACGATCTCATCTTTCGCCTTCTTCTCTAGCTCTCCCCCGTCCTCGTGCGTACCTTGAAAATCCCATGAGCTCACAGCATCGTCCTCGACGAGAGGGAGCGGATGAGAGGAGTTTTGGGTGAACCACCACGCGCCTCCGGCAAGGAGCGCGACTACAACAACCCCGAGAATAATATTCTTATTTGTATTTTGCATTGGCAGAGTATACCTCATGTAGGTTTTAGGTTCTAGGTTTTAGAGATGCAGAGACGACAAACGCAAAACCGCCCTTCGATTGCTCTCAGGGCGGTTTTGGTTTTGCTGGGCCGAATCCCAGCCGGAGTTCTCGAAATGAGAACTGTAGCTACTTGAGGCTTACGGAGTACACGTCGTCGCCGTGCCGAACTGGCAGGAGCGCGTGTCGTTATCCGTATCCTTCACGAGGTAGCCGTTCGTCCAGTCAGTCGAGGTCGTCGAGTGCGTCGTTGCCGCACGATCAGACCAGACCATGTTCTGACCAGAGTGGAGGCTCAGCGCTGTGTTGCTGTTGCCGTTGAGCGCAGTGGTGTCCTCCGTGAAGTTGATCACGAGGCTGTCACCCGCAGCACTCCACCCAGTGACGGTGTCCGTGCGAAGCTCATAGACTTTCG
>MFLZ01000030.1:1099-25482 GCA_001781685.1 Candidatus Kaiserbacteria bacterium RIFCSPLOWO2_01_FULL_54_13 | reverse complement strand
CATGTTCTGACCAGAGTGGAGGCTGAGCGCCGTGTTGCTGTTGCCGTTGAGCGCAGAGGTGTCCTCCGTGAAGTTGATGACGAGGCTGTCGCCTGCGGCACCCCACCCAGTGACCGTGTCCGTGCGAAGCTCATAGACCTTCGACGAACCCGCGCCAACTTCCTGTGCATCGCCATGGCGGCAACTTGCACCGGGGCAGATCTCGAGGGTAGCAGCACCCGAGGCAGCATACGTGCTCGTTGCGGTCGTGTTGACCGTAACAGCCGTACCCGTCACGTCGTAGAGCGTCCAGCCCGTTTGCACGTCGACACCGCTGGTCGTAACCGTGAACGAGATCTCGCGCCAGTCGACGGCACCCGCCGCGTCAGCCGTAACGCTGAAGCGGAAGAGTCCGATGCCGGCAGCAACCGTGTTCGTGGTGTAGCCGGTAGAGAGACGCGCCAAGGTCGGAATCGACTTCCTGACGTACTTCGTGCCGTAGCCCGTAGAGGCAGCGGAGTTGACATCGGCATCAGCCGAAGAGGTATCTGTCGTGCCTGCCGAGTCAATCGCCTTGAAGCCTTCGGTCGCGTCGATCAAGACTGAGATCGCAGCGCCCGAGTGAGCACCTGAGGTGATGGTCGGAAGGTCGACATAGACGTCGATGTCAGCCGAGTCGTTCATCGGCACGTACATCGTCAAGCCTGTGAAGGTCGAGGTCGAGTACGCTTCGTTACCGGTCGTGAGAGCCTGTGAAGCAGTCTGCTCGGCTCCTGCCGAGTTCTTGTACTTCAAGGTCACGCTTGCAACGGACGTCGCTGCGTCGTTCGGGATTTTGATCTTAAGCTCTTGCACCGTGAAGCTGGAGTTTGCACCATGGAAGTCGAATTTGCCGATTTGCACCATGGAGCTACCCGCTATCACGTTGCTGTTGACTGGCGTACCCGCGTCACGAGTGACCGTGAGTGTGCCCGAGCCGATCGTAATCGTCTGGAGGTTCACAGTCGTGCCTACCGTGACCGACTGACCAGTGACTGCACCGGTGCCGCCCGAGGTGGTGTCAAGCGCCGCGATCCATGGACCTGCGTTCGCGCCCGATTTGACGTTACCCACGACGTTGATGGTCTTCGTTTGCGAAGCTCCCATCGCGAGATTGATCGAGAAGGTGTTCCCTGTCGAAGCCGAAGACTTCGTCGAGCCGATCTGTGCACCCGTTGCGTTGTCAACGAGGCGGAGGTCGGTAATTGATGCCGCTTCGGCAGTCGAGAGATTAATGACGATTGTGTTGACATTCACACCCTCAGTTGAGCCGGTCCCAACCGTGAAGCTTCCGAGCTTCGCGTTGTTGGCACCCGAGACGATTGTCTGGTTGCCGTAGCCAGAGGCCTTCGTACCCGTGAGGGACGAAGAGCTGACGGTGCGGGAGTTACCCTCCACTTCACTGATTGCAGCGCTGATTCGGTCACCCGAAGACTTGCCTTCTGTGTCGGCAACGGCGACGGAGACGCCGACGTCGACCGTCTCGGTCGCCGTGTAGTTCGTGCCGTCGGACTGTTTCGCATCACCGTAGACCTCTACAGTGTGCGTCTTGCCGAGCCCGAGGACCATCGAGGAACCAAGTGTGAAGGCTGTACCTGCGGCCGCAGTAACGTCAGCCGTAGAACCTACCTGCACCCCGTCCAGCATGATGCGCACGTTGTCCATCGTGCTGTCAGAGGAACTTGTGTCCACATCGACAGTAACTTGCTCAATCTTGAGCATGTCACCCACCCCGCGGAACTCAAAGCGTGACCAGAGCACTCCTGTCGAGGCAACTGCCACGTTTTCCGTAGGCGAGGTGTTCGCCTTCACGACAGAGAGCGCAACGCTCTCAACCGTGTTGGCAGTAACCGTACTCGGAGCGGAGGGCTTCAGAGGCTGACCCAAGTCCGAGTCCACGAGGAGAATGTCTGTCCCGCGGCGAATCTGGTAGTCGAAGGTCTTCCCTGAGGTACCGAGAACGTCACCGACGAGACGGATTTCGTTCGCGCCCGTTTCGAGTCGGAGCGGATTCGCCGTGAGGTCGAAGACGACCTTGTCGCCTGTAGTCGACATGACGGTCGAACCAACCTGGGTACCCTTGATATAGAGCTTCAGGTTCTGGAAGTCCGAATCTTTGGTGGAGCCGCGGTTCTCGAACTGAATCGAGTGGAGCCACGAGGCACGGTTGTTCACCGTAAGAACCGCCTGGAAGAGCGTTAGCTCATTCGCCGGGGCGAATGTTCCACCGGAGGGCGTTGCTGCACCCCACGTTGCTGTCGCAATCGTTGCGTTCGAGATGAGATGCGTCGCTCCTGAGATCGGGAGCACAACAGAGGCATCAAGCGGCGCAGAGGCCGTGACACCCGTGAGTTGCGTCCCAACCTGGTTGCCGTTCGTCGAGCCGATGTCGGCGCGGACGGAAACGGTAACTGAACCGTACGCAGGCACCGTGATGAGCCCGCCCGAGTCGTTGAAGTTGAAGTTACCGCTCGAGATACCGGCCGGATCGGTGATACGCCGGCCACCATCGTAGAGGTAGATGTTGCTCAAGTCTGAGTCGGTCGAAACACCAATGCGCTTGAACGCAAGGTTCGTGACCGTGACAGGAGCACCAGAGCCGTTCGTGAGGGTGAACTTCGCAAGGAGCGCGATACCCTGACTCTTGACAATCGTGCCCGCGCCCGGACTGTCGGAAGCGAGCATGACTCTGAGACCCGCGCCTACCGGAACCGGAGGCGGAGCACCAGGAGTTACAGGGCCGGGAGCAGGAACCCCAGCGCAGAGGCTGTTGGCCTTTCCGCGCGTAATCGGACCCCAGTATCCGGCGGTCGGCGTGATGCCGTTTGCCGCCTGGAACGCAGAGACCGCCGCCTTGGTGCGTGGACCAAAGCTCGATGTCTCATTGCCCGGAGAGCCGGCGCCTGATGCGGAAACTTGGGAACCGTGGGCGTTGAGGAATTTCTGAATCCACATCACTTCACCTCCGCTGTCACCTTGCTGGTGATTTCGGGTGAAGGTGTAGCAGCCAGCTCCGGTGCTGCCCGTCGTGGGGCCGCCCTGAAGCGCTGCGATTTGCGCGAGCAATGCTTGGATACTAGCTTGAAGCTCTGCGATCGTCTGCGCCTTCGCCGGTGTGGCGAATGCAAACGAGAGTGCGAGTATCAAGCCGAGACCAAGGACAACTGCCGCGACATTTTTTGTTGCTAATGATTTACTCATAAGTTTGTTATGACCTTTCATCCATCCACACGAACTTATTCGTTTCGTGTGTAGGACCGCACATATTTCCTTTCGACGAAGAAATTTGTGCGTCGTATGTCTTCTAACCTACTAATAACTGAAGACAACTTAATAATTTTGCTAGTCCAGCTCCAGTTTTGGTTCATAGAATTTTCTACAAAACAAAACTGGGGCTGGGTTAGCAGCAAGAGAGTTGGACTGCCATTCATCCGTGCAGATATTTCAGGACAGATCAGAGTTTCTGAGAAGTAACCATAAGGCGGGGTCACCGCCTACTTTTTTAACCACTATGCCATCCGCCTTCGTCTGCCAGCTGGCAGACTTCGGACGGACAAGAATGTCAGAGAACTAGAGAGGGAGCGTGTGCCGCTCTCGCTTTTTCAATGCGACCTTTGGAAAGGGCGCATCGGAACAATTATAATCCAGCGAGTCTGCGGTACTACCGAGCGCTACAGCCTCTTTTGTGGATAACTTGTGGCCAAAAAAGGGCCCCAAAAGGCCAACCGCCAGGCTTTCCTCAGCTCACCAGTTACAAAGCCACAATACCCTCCCTGGAAACGGGAGTCAACGGTATTGACGAGAGTCTCGGGGAAATCTTTCTCCTCCTGCCCATTACCCAGCGCCACATTCGGCGGAGCCCAGAATAAGAAAACAAAAAGGCGATCTAGGCAAGAGCATACATACTCCAGCGCTTTGAGCCCATCTTCTTGACTCGTCCATGCGTAACGAGACTCTTGAGCTCCCGCTGTATCATCTTTTCACTGTACTCCGGCAAATTTGTTGATATGTCCTTTATTCCCAACTGTCCCTGAGATGTGAGAATTCCTACTATCCGCTGAGTTCGCTGTTGCTTCCTGCCTCCTCTATCGGACACCATGCTCTCTTGTGCTATCTTGTCCGTGAGACGCGCCTTCCGCTCTCTAAGAGGGGCAGCAGCTGAAAGACGGTCGCTCGAAGCAGGAAGTGATTCCGTGTCCAATAGTCCGTCTTTTCTAAGAGGTATACTCTCAGAGAGAGTGGACCTCTGCGAGACAGTGAGAAAATTCCCGAGTTCATCGAGAGCGTCAACAAGCGTCCCGGAATTCTGCAAGGATACGTGCCCGGAAACGGAAAGAACGCGAACAAGAGAGATGAGTTTCCGTATGACGGCCTGTGCTTTCTGGAAACCTGAGGATTCTGGGCTTCGCATCTCATTCCTCAGCATAAGAATGAATGAGAGAAGATGCAGACTTGCTCCCCTCACGGTCGCCCGTGCTGGCTCATCGGGAGAAATATGGTTCGTAACGAGGTAAATGGCCGCGACAATCCGCTCGGCGCGTCGGTACGCGCGATCGGCAGAGACATTTTGCCCAAACGGCTGAACACGCAATGTCCTATTGTCAAGAAAGCGCGAAATCTGATCTTTCCTTGTTACGTCCCTGATTTCGTCCATTGTGGCTACGCCGTGTCTTTTTAGCCCCTATATGCTCCGTACACGAAGTACATCCGGATTATATAAAGGACACCAAAGGATGCAACAAGGCGTTTGCGTCGCCGTGTCTCTCTAAAGTCAGTGCTCCCGATTCAAAAGTAAAGAGAATGCGACTAAGGTGATACTATTTCGGGATGAAAGAAAAGCGCCGGAATGGCAGGAACAAGCGGAAACCTGACGACGAGGAAGAGAAACCGGTAAGACGAGTGAGTAGTGAGGCTGTGCGAGGTGTATCGGCAGTCTTCTTTATCGCTATCGGAGGCTTTCTGGTCTTAGCAAGTACAGGAAGGGGTGGCGTAGTTGGAGGAGCACTCTACGAATGGCTGTCCTACCTTCTCGGCGTTGGCTACATGCTGCTTCCTCTTTCTCTTATTCTCCTAGCGATTGCAATCTTGCGCTCCTTCGAGCGGTACTTCGGCTTGATACAGCTCGGGAGCATGTCCGTATTCCTCCTCGCTGCGCTCGGCTTGGTGAATATTGCTCTCCCCGGGCGCAGCGGAATTCTGGGCGAAGCCGTCGCGAAACCTGTTGTCGCCGCCGTTGATACCCTCTCTGCTGCCATATTTCTCGTAACCTTTGCTTTCGCAGCACTCATAGTCGCATTCAACATTCATCTGGGAGCAGTAATATCGTTCGTACGTGAGCGCCTCCGCAGGACTCTGGAGACGGGCGAGACTGCAGCCGATGCTCGTGTCGTCGGACTTCAGGAAGAAGAACAAGAGCCCGTTCTTGAGCAAGACCAAGATACCGAAGAAACCCTCAAGCAAAACGAAGGAAAAGAGGAAGGGAGGGCAAGTATCACCACTTTCTTCCAGCAAAAGAGCCCGCCTGCAGAGTCAAGTGAAGCAAACGAGGGCTTCCCGATCATTGCGGCGACAGGTTCTGAATACACTCCTCCGCCGATTTCCATCCTCGCGAAGAATAGGGGAAAGCCCGAAGTGGGCGACGTGAAAGCCAACATGAATATCATCAAGCGAACGCTGCAAAATTTCGGCATTGTAGTTGAGATGGACGAGGCCTCGATCGGCCCTACCGTTACGCGCTATGCGATGAAGCCCGCCGAAGGAGTGCGACTCTCGAAGATTATTGCGCTTCAGAGCAACCTCGAGCTTGCGCTCGCTGCCTCGCCCGTCAGGATCGAAGCACCCATCCCGGGAAAATCCCTGGTCGGTATCGAAGTGCCCAACATCGCGCGCACAACACTTGGCCTCGCCCCTCTCATTGGAGATGATGCGTTCGCCGGAAGCACCAAACCACTCCTCCTCTCCCTCGGACGCTCTATCACGGGAACCCCGCACTACGTGGATCTCGCGCGCATGCCGCACCTCCTCGTAGCCGGCACTACGGGTGCTGGAAAATCCATAATGATTCACGATTTTATCGTCTCGCTTCTCTATCGCTGCGGACCCGAGCGACTGCGGTTTATCATGATCGATCCGAAACGAGTGGAACTGACGGCATACAACTCGATCCCGCACCTTTTCGCGCCTGTAATCACAGACGCGAAAAAGGCAATACGTGCCATGAAGTGGCTCTCAAAGGAAATGGAGCGACGCTACAACATTCTCGAAGCAGAATCGGTCCGCGACATCGCTTCCTACCACGAAAACGTGGTCGCTCCAGCCGTAGCAGCCGCCACAGGTGAATCCGCCTCCGGTCGAAGAGTTTCGCCTGAAGAAGAAATGCCCGATGCAATGCCCTACATCATAGTCATAATAGACGAGCTCGCGGACATCATGGCAACATACCCGCGCGAGCTCGAGGCGGGAATCGTGCGCTTGGCGCAGATGAGCCGCGCGGTGGGGATCCATCTCATTCTCTCTACGCAGCGACCGAGCGTGAAAGTCATCACGGGTCTCATCAAGGCAAACATTCCTGCGCGCGTCGCATTCCAGGTCGCCTCGCAGATAGACTCTCGCACGATTCTCGATATGGGAGGAGCGGAAAAACTCTTAGGGAGCGGCGATATGCTCTTCCTCTCGGGAGAAATGACGAAGCCGCGCCGCATCCAGGCGCCGATGATCTCCGAAAGCGAGGTAAAGAAAGTCGTTGCACATGTCGCACGGCAAGGAAAGGGTGAGGTGCCGAGCGACTTCGATTTCAACCTGCCCGGCCAAAGTGAACCTAAGGGTGGAGAAGAGCCGGACCTTTTCTCTGCCATATCATCAGATGAAGAAGAGGGGGACGAGTTGTATCCGGAGGCAAAGCGCACCGTGATCGAGGCGGGCAAAGCCTCCACCTCCTACCTCCAGCGCAAACTCGGGCTAGGCTATGCGCGCGCCGCGCGCCTCATGGACCTTCTCGAAGATCGCGGTGTCGTCGGACCTGCCGACGGCGCAAAGCCGCGCGACATCATAGGTGCCGGCAATGCGAATGAGCTCGCGCGAGAACCCGAAGGGGAAGAAGAGGAAGAACGTGTTTAGAAATTGTTATGAGTGGAGCGAATTACAAGTTCTTAACCCGCCCAAATTTTTCACTCCGGTCCTCGGTGTCGAATTCGGTAGTTGGTCAGAGACCCGTCTCTACAAAAAAGTTCCGTGAATGGCCGATCGCTGCGGGAGTGGAAAATTTAGGCGGGTGTAAGATGTTTCCCCGCCTGCGCCAAGGCTTCGGCGGGCAGGTAAACTCGGTGGCACTCGTTAAGAAAATCTAACATGCTTCCCTACCGAGACAGTCGGCTTATCCGTATCCTTCTTGTCGCTTTCTTCGTCGTGGTCGCAGCGTACGCGTACTACGAAGGACGCGGGCTTCTCTTCGGTCCCGTAATCGAGATCGAAAATCGCGTCATGGAGGTTTCGGATCCCTTCGTTACGATAGTAGGAAGTACACGGCGGATCGCCACACTCTCCATGAACGGCAAACTGATACCCGTGACCGAAGACGGAGCGTTCTCCGAACCGTACGTGCTCGCACCGGGATACAACCGCATCGTGCTCTCTGCACGCGACCGCTACGGCAAGACCGCTGAGCGATCTATTGAAATCATTTTCACACCTCCTGCGAGCGGTAGAGACGCGACAATGTAGTTCGCTCTCTGGACTTGATACTTGTCACTTGATACTTGCCTGCCCCGCCTGCCTGCCGGCAGGCAGGTAGACAACTTGTTGCTCTTCGGGGATACTTAACCGGAATATGGCGCTCGGCACAAAAAAAGCGAAGGCTCCTCCGAAGGAAACAGGCAAAGGGAGCGACAAGGACATTGAGCGCGCACTTTCAGAAATAAAAACAAAGTTTGGCGACGAGGCAATCATGATGCTCGGCGCACAACCCAAGGTAGACGTCAACGCAATCCCGACGGGTTCAATCGGCGTCGATTGGGCCTTAGGAATCGGAGGGCTTCCTCGCGGCCGTATCATCGAGGTATTCGGGCCCGAATCATCCGGCAAGACGACGCTAGCCTTGCATGTCGTCGCTGAGGCGCAGAAGAAAGGCGGCGTATGCGCATACATTGACGCGGAGCACGCGCTCGACCCGGAATACGCAAAGAAACTCGGCGTGAGAATAGAGGACCTTCTTGTTTCTCAACCCGATACCGGCGAGCAGGCACTTGAGATCGTGGAGTCCCTCGTGCGGAGTGGAAAAATCGACGTCATAGTCATCGACTCCGTTGCGGCACTGACGCCCAAAGACGAGATCGAGGGCGACATGGGCGCTCAACACGTGGGAAAACAAGCGCGCCTCATGTCTCAGGCCTTGAGGAAACTCACGGCAATCGTCGCGAAGACGAAGACTGTCGTCATTTTCATCAATCAGATCCGCATGCAAATCGGCGTGATGTTCGGCTGCTTCTCGTATGACAGCAAAGTGCTCCTTGCGGATGGGACGAAAGAAAGTATTGGAAAACTCGTTAATCAAACAAAGCGAGTGAAGGTACTCTCGTACAACTTTGAAAAGAAGAGTGTGGAGGCAAAATTAATTACCGATTGGCACACAAACGGCGAGACTGAGACATTCCTACAATTCTCCATTCAGAATCATACCGGCAACGGACGGCGAGGCTTTTCATGCACGCTCGACCATAAAATCTATACGCCATCGGGCTGGAAAATGGCTAGAGACTTGCGTCAGGGCGATGAGGTATCAGTGCACATCACAGATACATCTCTTACCCCCCAACAAGAAGAAGTCATCATCGGTTCGCTACTTGGAGACGGCAACATCAAGAAGTTCAACGAGCAAACAGCATACTTCCGAGAAGAACACGGACCGAAACAAGCTGCGTACGTATCATGGCTCGCATCCGAACTTGGTGATATCACGAGTAATGTCGTGACTGAAACTAGGCGCGGCACCGCACTAGTAGAAACCAAGCATCTCTTGCGACTCGGCGATCTGCATGAACTCTTCTACCCAGAACAAAAGAAAATCGTGCCGGAATTTCTCGTCGAGCAGATTACGCCACGTATGGTCGCGCTATGGTACTGCGGAGATGGAACGCTCGAGACAGGAACGAGTGACTGGAAAGGAAAGATATACGCGCGTCGGCCTCGCGCGGGCCTCTATACGAATGCGTTTGGCAACGATACCGAAAGCCGCGATCGCATCGAGCGCATTTTTGCGCGCTTCAATATCGCGCCGACGTGGCGGCGGTGCGGTGAGTATCAAGTCCTGCACTTTAGCGTTGCAGAGGCCAGAAAATTTTTTGAGCTCGTTGCGCCTTTTGTCCCGGTACCGATGGAGTACAAGCTTCCCGTGGAATACCGCGGGCGCTATCATCAGTCGGAACCGCAGCAATCAAAACAAAGTCAACTGCTACGGCCTATGCGCATAAAAGAAGTCCGGCAACGCATACCATACCGTGACGGGCAACGCATAAGTAAACAGCGCTTTGATATCAGCGTTGCCGACAATCACAACTATTTCATAGATGGATGTCTGGTTTCGAACTCACCAGAGACAACCCCTGGAGGCAAGGCATTGAAGTTTTATACCAGTGTGAGAATGGACATCCGCCGCATCGCACAGATAAAGAAGGGGGACGAGGTGATGGGCGGGCGGCACCGCGTGAAGATCGTCAAGAACAAGGTCGCCGCGCCCTTCCGCCAAACCGAATTCGACATGCTCTATGGCGAAGGTATCTCAAAAGAAGGAGAGGTGCTCGCTCTCGGCGAGAAATACGGTATCGTGGAAAAATCCTCAGGCGGCGCATACTCGATCGGCGAGACGAAGCTCGGCCGCGGGTACGACGCGGCGCGCACGTTTCTGCGCGAAAATAAACCTATTCTCAATCAACTCTTGAAAGACATCCGCAAAGCGCTATCTGCAGGTGGCGTCGCAAAAAGTTCAAGCGAGAGCGAGAAGGAGTAAAATAGATTTTCTCACAAAAACAAGCCTAAAAGGCTTGTGCACTGCACTCATCTATGTATTATGAGCAATGGCAGCACGCAGAAAAGTGAAAACGATGCAGATTAAATTTTCTGGTCGCGGACGATATGCATCTTCGTCGGGGTCAGAGAATTTTTCGCTCCTCCTCGAAAAGTGGTGTAAGGACTTATCCACACTTTGCGTCAAAACATTACACATTTCATCGTGAGTGTGTATTATAAGAATATCGTAGTTCTTTTTTGTCAGAATTAACCAAACGTAACATCAGAGATGAAAACATCACGGGCCGACGCGGCAGTACGAGAAAAGTACGCGCTCGTCGACGCATGGGGTTTACACTCCGGGATCGACATCCACAGATGCGATCCAGCAATTATCCGCAACGCGGATAAAATAAAACAGTTCGTGCACGAACTGTGTGAACTTATCGGCATGAAGCGCTTCGGCGAGTGCACGGTCGTTGATTTCGGCGAAGACCCGCGGGTGAGCGGCTTTTCGATGACACAGCTCATCGAAACCTCCCTCATTTCAGGCCACTTCGCGAATCAGACAAACACTGTTTACCTGGACATCTTCTCCTGCAAGTACTACAACCCGTACGTAGCAGCTGAATTCGCAAAGAAATTCTTCAAAGGGAAGGATTACGACCTGCACTATACGTGCCGAAAATAACCGAAAGAGTAAGCCAAAAATCGCCCCTCAAAAGAGGGGCGATTTAGGTAAAGAGGAAGTTCTTGAACTGCCAGGGATCACCGGCGTCCGACTCGTCTGCAAAAAGTGCGCCATCACGCTTCAAGGGCGTCCAATCTGTAAAGGCCCCTGTCATCTTGCCCATGTACGGATTGACGATTTCCATGATACGCTCATGGTCTATCTCGTCCGCCTCCACGATCCCCTCGCGTGGATGCTCCATGGCCCACACCATGCCGCCCAAAACGGCGGCCGTCACCTGCAGACCCGTCGCATTCTGATAGGGCGCAAGCTTGCGCGTTTCCTCAATGGTGAGTTGTGAGCCGTACCAGTACGCGCCTTTCTTGTGGCCCATGAGGAGCACTCCGAGCTCATCCATGCCGCTTACTATCTCATCCAACAGAATGTGTTGGTTTTCCTGCAGAACGCTGTTCTGGCCGAGACATTCTTCGATCGAAAGGATCGAGGCATCGCACGAACGGTAGGCATAGTGCACTGTCGGGCGATACACCGCCTTCCCACGCTCCCTCACCGTGAAATAATCCGCGATGGAAATGGACTCGTTGTGGGTCACCACGCGGCCGAGGAACGTCCCGTGCTTCGGCGTCCAGGTGCGCACAAGCACTTTGGCGCCCGGACGATCGAGGTAAATGCCCGCACCACATCCGAAGTCGTGACGCGACGCGCCCTCGGGCCAGTGCTTTTCATGCGTGCCCCAACCGAGTTCACAGGCCTGATTGATACCTTCTGCGTAGAAACCGAACACCGACCACGTGTTCTCGAAACGTCCTAGCTTTTTCGGAGTGCTCGCGACCTGTGAGTCGTACTCGGCGATATGTATGGTGCGGATGCCGAGCTTGCGCATGAGAGCAGCCCACTCTTTCTTGTCCCTCGGCTTTTTTGTCCGCACACCGACCTTTCGGGCAATGTTGAGAAGTGCTTGTTTTACGAAGTGGGAAACAATGCCAGGGTTTGCGCCGTGAGCGATGACAGCAGTCGCCTTGCCCATCGTGGCCCCTTTTAAGGCAAGCGCGTTCTCTCGCAAGCCATAATTAGAACGCTCCGAAATCGTGAGTGACGGGTTATCGTACACGCCCTTCCATGGCTCGATGCACGTATCGATGTAGAGCACATCACGATCCTGGCAGAATTTTATGAGATCGAGAGAAGAAACATCGACCGACAAGTTCACGAGAAAATCTCCAGCTCTAACGCGATTCTTAAGTACCTTCTCGTAATTGTCCTTTGTAATGGGCTTTATCTCGAAGCGGATGCCCTCCTTACGGGCGATGTAACGTCCGCGCTTGTCGGCAGTGATGATGCTTATCTTTTCTCGCGGTAACTTGATGTGGCGCAGGATTAAGGGCAAGACTCCCTGCCCGATAGAGCCGAATCCAACTATAAGGATGCGTCCGGAGAAATTAATCTGGAAATTCCTTTTCGCGCCACTTTTATGACTTCTCATTCTTTTTTTTCTTGCACGCGCCATCATTTTCGAAGTATACACACATTTGTTCCTCATCCAATAGGTATGGACAAGAAATCTTTTTTGCATACAATGCCGCCTGTCTGCGTGCATTCACCTGCCCGCGCGTTGCGCGCAGGCGGGCGCACAGGCAGGCGATATGCTGAACTACAATGAAATAAAACCTGGAGTTGCTGTCTTGGTCGAGGGTGAGCCGTATGTCTGCACATGGAACAACATCATGCAGAAACAGCAGCGTCGGCCGGTGAATCAGACGAAGCTCAAACATCTCATCCGCGGCAACACCATTGAGCACTCCTTCCAGCAGTCGGACAAACTACAGGAAGCAGAGATAGAGACTAGGCCGGCAATATTTATCTACGAGAGGAACGACGAGTGGTTCTTTCACGATATTAAAGACAAGTCGAAGCGTTTTTCCATTTCCAAAGAGCTTGTCGGAGAATCCGGTCAGTTCCTTAAAGGCAACACCGAGGTGGATACGTTGTGGTTCGATGAGAAACTCTTCCGCGTTCGCCTTCCGATTAAGGTGGAACTCAAAGTGAAAGAGGCACCGCCGAACACTCGCGGCAACACCGCCCAAGGCGGCTCAAAGGTTGTGACACTCGAAACCGGCGCCACGCTGGATGTCCCGATGTTCGTGAACGAAGGCGACGTAATTCGTGTCAACACCGAAACGGGAGAATACGTCGAAAGAGTTTAAAAAGGAACCGTCCGGGCGAGAGACGGTTCCCGCGCGGACGTTGGTCAGCAGACATCATTAGCCACCCCTCCGCCGAACGACACGATCCACAGACCGTCGTCATTGACAAGTGGGCTACAAAGGGTCGCTCCGAAGTGGCGCATCTGCCACCGCAGGAGATTTCGGTCGGATATAACGCCCCACGCCGGCCCCTTCTCCTTGAGAACTGATTTAAGAGCAGCGCGCATCACTCGTAAGCTTCCGACACCCCGAAAAGGAGGCCGAACCTGGAGACAGGTCAGGTACCCGCGCCCGCCCGTTTCGAGACGTTTTGCGATCTCCGTGTTTCGCGAATCTTTGAACTCTTCCGGAGATCGTGAAAGATGGAGTACGCCACCGACAAATTCCTCCGCAGGATTGACGGTGATAATCTGGTACGGAGTCACGTGACAATCCAGTTCTCCGAGGAGCCTGTGGAGAAAATAGACCGGATTTGTGGCGAAAGCCAAATTCCCGACCTTCTGGAACCACGGAATTCTCTCCGCAAATTCTGCCGTTATTGCGGCAAACTGTAGCCGGAATGCAACACTCACGACACCCGGCCGCTCAAGGACCAGCCCATCAATGTGCATTGGTTTCCTCCTCGCCTGTGAATTCAGGCGCTGCCCGAAGACTATATTTTATTTAAATGCGAGTCAAACAGGGCAACGTCGTCCGCGTCAACACCGAAACGGGAGAGTACGTAGAGCGCGTGTAAAAGAACGCTGCCGGGAATTGCCCGGCAGCAGTCGCGTTTGTGGGTAACGGCTTGTGCAAGCTGGTCAGGATCTGGGAGCTGGCTTCGGCGAGTCGAAGACCTTGGCATCCACGTCGATCGCGGCGCTGCCGTCGTCCTTCAGCTCGTCGAGACGAAGGCTAATCATGAGCGACTGGCAATTGCCACCTCGGCACTCCTGCACGAAAGCCGCGATAACTCGATCCCCGCTCTGGAACGTGTACACCTGCCTACGGCCTTGGCAGGTGATGAGAAACTTCGCCGTCTTACCGCGGGAAGCGTATTCGAAATACGACAGTGCGCAGCCGATCTGGTAGGGCGCACTCCACACCGATTCGTTTTCGATGGGAATCGCACTCACGTAACCAACTTCGACAGTCACTTGTCCCGCGGCTGCGGGAGCAGATGACAGCAGAGCGGCCAAAGCCGCTACGATCAGAGCCTTGCGCATGTTTCGTCTCCTTTTGAACAGCGCCAGCCTGGATAGATCAGGCCCTCGACACTGTGTCTACAGCGGTTATGAAAGTCAAGCCTCGAAACTATTTTTGTACGTAGGGCAAGAGTCCCATGAAGCGGGCGCGCTTGATGGCGGCCTCGACGGCGCGCTGCTGCTTGGCCGTGAGGTTGGTCTTTTTGCGCCCCATCACGCGGCCGTGCGGATTGATGAATTGCTTTAAAAGGTCGACATCTTTGTAGTCGATATGTCGAATATCATTCTGTGTCAGTATGTTTGCCATAGTTTTTCTTATGAGCGAGGCGAGTTAGAAATAACTTGGCCCGCCTAAATTTTTGAGCGATTTACTTTGAGAGTATCTGGTATTGTCCGTCTGAGATAATTCCTTCCCCATCCAGTTTTCAGATAGATCTACCGATGCATGGCGTCTTTCTGGCTCGCAAACATTTCGCAATAGATCAGAGCAAACGGATGTCGATCTCTTGTTGCGACAACTCGACCAGAGTTATGTTCTGCGAGCCGACCCTTTATATCACGCGAGTAACCGATATACAAACCTTTATCTTTCTTACTGAAGAGTACGTAAACGCTATGCATCGTTCAAAAATTTGGAGCGGGTAATGTCTGACCTCCCAACCCGCCACACTTTGCTTCGCTGCTGCTCCGCAAACTGTAAGCGGGTAAGAAAAATATAGTCGCGCTATAGGCACTCATTATTTTTCTAAAATGGAATGTCGTCGGGGTTAATGTCATCCTTGGGATACTCAATTCCGGAGCCGCCGTTTGCTGCGGCTTCTTCCGGCTCGGCGCGCTTCTCCCCGCCCCTCCCGGGACCTCCCGGCCCGAACTGCACGCGGTCCGCCACGACCTCGGTGCGATACTTTTTCTCGCCTGTTGTCTTGTCATCCCAGCTTCGCGTTTGAATCCGCCCTTCCACAAAGACCGATCTGCCCTTTTTCAGGTATTGCGCTACGGTATCGGCCTGCCGGCCAAAAACCACGACGTTGTGGAAATCCGTCTGTTCCTGCTTTTTGCCTTCGCGGTCGCGGTAGACGCGATTGGTAGCAATCGAAAAACTGCACACATTCATGCCGGAGGGAAGCGCACGCAACTCAGGATCGCGCGTCAGGTTGCCGAATAGTATGGCCTTGTTGATGTACATGTTAGATTTGCTTAAAGAGCTTACGAGTTTAGCAACATCTTACACCCTCCTAAATTTTCCACTCATACAACTTTGTATCATATTGCAAAGCAAAGTCTAGACGGGTCTCTCGGCAATCTTTCTTGTTCGTGATGAGATCTGAGTGGAAAATTTGGGAGGGTTGGATCGACAACCTCTCGTCACTCTTGTGTTATCTCACTGATCGCTTTTTCAAGCTCTTCTTCAGAGACCGGCCCTTTACCTTCATCGACTGAGCGACGTGGTGTTGATTTAATGGTGTCGGTACGTTTCACCTCGCGCAACGTCGGCGCCTTGTACTTCGCACGCGTGTCCTCTCGCACCGTACGAAATACGATAAATCGTATAATACTGGCATTTCCCCTGAGCGCCTCGTTAAGAGCATGCGCCGCACTCACATTCGCCTCAAATTTGATCCATCCAAAATAGCCGCGATCGTGCTCCATACGCTTCCCACTCTCTTCGGCCAATATTGGATAGGCAAGCCGTGTGAGTGAAGGCGCGCCTTCCGCGATAAATGTCCCGCCTGCTCGTTCGATTTCTGCGCGAATCGTCCCGACGATTTTCTCGAGATCTTCTTCTTTCACCGTCGGCACCACGTGGTAGCCGATCTCGTAGATGCGGGAAACGATCTCGTCGGCTTCCTGTCTTGTTTCGACAGTCACAGTATCTGCCATATGTCGGCGCACTGTATCAAATCGGCGCGGGAGAGGCAACCCCGGATAGGAATCAGAAATGAAGAACTCGGCGGGCATTCTCGAACAGCTGATAAGAAACCTTTTCAAATTCTTCGCCGCGGATGCGGGCAATTGCACGGACGACTTCGACTACATACGAGGGTTCGTTGCGCTTTCCCCGGTGCGGCACTGGAGCAACGTAGGGCGCGTCTGTTTCTGAAAGAATCATATCGAGTGGAGCATTTTTGACGACTTCGTCGTAGTCGTGGGTGAAGGTAATGACGCCGGTGAACGAGAGCGTAAATCCGAAATCCAGGAATTTCTCGGCCGTCGCCCAGTCCCCCGCAAAAAAATGTGTATCGCCTTTCACTTTCGCGTGCGCCTTAAGAATTTCGAGTGCGTCGTTGTAGGCGTTGCGGATGTGCAACATTAATGGTTTTCCAAGTTTGTTCGCAAGCTCAATTTGTTCGATGAAAACCTTTTTCTGTATCTCCTTGGTGCTCTCATCGCATCGATAGTAATCCAGTCCACACTCACCAATTGCAATCACTTTCTGGCTCTGTCCCAATTTCTGGTAGTTTGATATATCAAACTGTTCGCCACGCGAGGTGAATCCGCCAGCTGGCGGACTTCCTGCCTCTCCCAATTCCTGCACGTCGTGATATGACTTTGAGGTGTGGATGGGGTGCAAGCCGATGGTCGCGTACACATTTTCGTATTTTTCGGCAAGCGCAACAGCAGAAGCCGAAGTCTCTTTCTGCGTTCCGACAACGTTCATCACAACACCCGCATCCTTCGCGCGTGCAATTGCTTCTTCGCGATCGTTATCGAATGCAGCAAAATTCACATGCGTATGTGCATCGAAATACCTCATAGAGCGAGCAATGTTATGGCCAAGAATGATACTACGACCGCTGAAAGCTTACGTAGATTGATGTGATCCTTGTACCACCACACGGAAAGAACGATGGGGATCAAAATATAGTGTGCTTGGATCACATACACGATGCTCACAAATCCGGTGCTGAGTGCCATAAAGAGCGAGAGCGACGAGAGAAACGAGAATATGCCTGATAAGGCGCTCAAGTAAATGTCCCGTTGATCTGCATGCAAGAAGCTGGAATATCTGAAGCCCCGCTGTTTAATCAAAATACCGGCCGATGCAGCCGACCCGGCGATCTGTGACGTTACGAGAAATAATATAACGGCCGAGCTATACATTACTCCTTGCTTGCTCAGCAAGAGTGATGCTGCCGAGAGCACGGCAGATACGATGAGGAGCTTGAGACCGAGCGACAAGTTCTTCTGCCGATGACGTTCGACAGACGTGATGAGGAGCAACGGCACGCTGAGGGAAAGGGCGATACCTATATATTGTAAAATCGTGAGTGGCTCGACGAAAAAAACAACGCCTCCAATGACGACAAGAAGCGGCCCCAGCACTTTATGGATGGGAAAATATAGCACGCTATCGATGTATTTCAGGGATTCAATCCGAGTAAAATTGGATAGACCATGAATGGTGCCTGCCGCGATTCCGAATGCTGATATCAATTTCCACTCGGGCGGCACGTCGCTCAGCGTGAGCAAGACAATGACGGCAAGGATTCCTGCCAATCCATACGAGATCATCGCAAACAGTGCCGCGTTCCGACCTTCCTCGGCCACTATCTTTTGCAAGAAAAGCGCAAGGCCCGCGAAGAACGTCGACGCCAGCGTCCATAAGAGAGTCGCCTGATCCATGGTTATTCTTTGCGCGGGAAAAGATTCTCGGGCTTTTTGTTCTGTTTTACGGCATTAAGAATCGATTTGCTCGCGGCTGGCATAATCGGGGCAAGCATCTGGGCGATTCTACGTATTTCTTGAACATAAAACTGTATCATGACCTTTCCAATGTCTACATCTTTCTTTATTACCTTGAACGATTCTTCTTCATTGATTTTTTGGTCGAGGCGACGGACAGAATCCTGAACGAATCCGCATGCCTCACCCATGTCATAACGATTCAAGAAATCTGTAAATGAAGCTGGCAAACGCCGGTCGGTAATGACCGTAACAACACCATTAGCTTCAGATAGTTGCATGACGCGAGCTACTACATTACCCACACCATTTGCAAGGTCCGCGTTGTATGCCTCCTTGAATTTCCCCATTGTAAAATCTGAATCCTCAAAGGGATGCACATGCCGCGCGAGATAGTAGCGCAGCGCATCTGCACCGTACTCGTCGACAATCGCAATCGGATCAATGACATTCCCGAGCGACTTCGACATTTTCTCTCCGCCAACCGTGATGAAGCCGTGTATAACGATTTGCTTCGTGGGCGGAAGTTCTGCCGACATGAGCATCGCCTGCCACATGGCAGCCTGCTGACGAATCTGGTCTTTCCCGGCCATTTGTATTGCATTCGGGTGCTCTTTTGTCCCCCAAAACTTGGTGAACAAGTCGTCGGGCTTGCCCTCCGAAGCTTTAGCGGAGGAGGGCCAGCCGAGTGTCGAGGTGTAGTTGATGAGCGCATCAAACCACACGTACATCACGTGCTCAGGATCATCCGGCACCGGCACTCCCCATGGCATCTTTGATTTGAGTCGCGAGATAGAAAAATCTTCCAATCCAGCTTCGACAAATTTCTTGATCTCGTTGAACCGAAAATCGGGTACGACGAAATCCGGTCGCCTCATATACATGTCGAGGAGTGGTTTCTGATACTTCGAGAATCTGAAGAAGTAATTTTCCTCCTCGCGGACTTCTACCTCAAGGTTCGGATGGATGGGGCATTTTCCGTCGACGAGCTCAGAGTCGGTCTTTTCGAGTTCGCACCCAATGCAGTACTTCGTCTTATACAGCTTCCTTTCGATATCACCACTCGCCTTGCAGCGCCGCCAAAATTCCTGCGCAGCGGACTTATGGTGCGGATCGGTCGTACGAATGAAGTGCAAGTCGGGATACAAATTTAGCTTCTCTTTAAGACTGCGAAATTTTCCCGCGTATTTATCAGTGTATGCTTGCGGGTCTTTCCCCTCCTCCTGCGCCTTTCGATATATCTTTATGCCATGTTCGTCAGTACCGGTATTAAAAAAGACTTCATCACCGAGAAGTACGTGGTACCGAGCAAGAATGTCTGCGTGCACAATCTCGAGCGCGAAGCCGATGTGCGGCTCCGCGTTTACGTACGGCAACGTCGTAGTGAGATAAAAATATTTACCCATCGCCAAATACCCTGCGCTCGCGGATATCCTTCACAAACTCCTGCACGGTCGCCGCAACCGGCACGGAAAGAAGAATCCCCAAAAAGCCTGCGAGCTGCGCTCCGACGATGAGCGCGAGTATGACCAAGAGGGGCGGCACGCCCACGACGCGCGTCACGACCAAGGGATAGATGAGATGATTCTCGAACTGCTGAGCTATAACATAGAGCGCAACTGTGAGAAGCCCGAGTGTGACACCACCGTCGACGAAGGCGATGCCGACTGCCGGCACCGCCGCAAGAATTGGCCCAAAAACTGGAATGATCTCAAATAGCGCCGCAATGACAGCAAGAAGGAGCGCGTGCGGAACGCCGAGGATTGTGAGCCCGAGGTAGACGAGAACTCCCATGATTACAGCGAGCAAGAGCTGCCCTTGCATCCAGAGGCCAATCTTGTGGCGCGAGCGGTGCCAGAGATCCAAGACGTACGCTTGGTACTTGCGAGGCGATACGATTTCGAGAAAATCGTCAACGCCCGTTTCGATAACGGCAAAGTAGAAAGAAAACACAATTATTAGGACGAAGGAGAGCACGCCTCCGAAAATGCTTGCAATCGCCGTCAGGGCGTTCCCAAAGACACCCGCCGCTTCAGCTGCGCCTCGCACGCTCGCCATTAGATCTATCTGTGAAAGATCGGGCGGCGCCGTCCCAAAAATCTGAGCGAATTCATCAAATGCGCTAAGACGATTCAAGGTCTCGAGATAGATGGGAAGTGTCGAGAGAAAGGTAGCGAGATCGGCAAAGAGAGTCGGGATAAAGAAATAAAATATTCCGAAAAACACCGCGAAAAGAAGAACGTACACAAGAAGAACGGAAAAAACGCGCGGCAGTCCCCACGCGCGCAAGCGCGCGACAGCCGGCTCGATCGCGGAGGAAATCACAACAGCTGTCATGAGAACGAGAATGAGATCGCGCAACTCCCACAGAAGCCACGCTCCCGCCAAGACAACGACGGCCATTACAACCGTCCCGGTCGTTATGGAAATCGTCGCGGGACCTCCTCCATGCATGCCCCGAATCGTAGCATAGAGCAACACGACATAAAAACTTGTCTCAACGGTGTATCTTTCCGCCAATAATCGTTATTGGTCCGGACGGTTCCTGAAAAATTTCATCTCGGATTTTAAGTCTTTCCGAATCGGTTGTCTGCGTTGAAAAATATTCTCCCACTCTGAAGGCGAGACCGGTCCCGTCCCGCTGAATTGGAGGTAACTTCGCAAGAACACGTAAGGCGCCCTGACCAAAGAACCTGTCCAAATCGGTGAGAAACGAGTAATCGCCGTTAATATACCCGTGAACAAAGACATGCCATAGCGCTTCTCTCTCCCCCAAATTGTTGCTGGAAAGTTTATCCAGAATATTGTCAAGAACCATGCGCTCGTGGGTATACCCTGCATATTCGAGGCCCTTGATGCCCTCTCGCAACGTCTCAATCGTAAGTTTCTCAGTGATCGCCTCATTGAGGCCCCAAAAATGTTGCGATATGCGTTGAGCGGACTGATTAACACGCTGTCGATGAAGACCTGTCTGAAGATACGCAAAAAAATCCCCGGTCGCATGAACAACCCTGGGTGATTGGTCGGAAATTTTATGCCATCCCTCATGCACGACAACGTGTTTATAAAAACTGGGATCCTTTCTCAATTGATCGCCAAGTAAAATCTCATCGGAGAACCACAGGGTCATACCCTCCACCTGCCGCGTTTTTTGAGTCATTGAATTAACAACTATGCGTCCATCGCGAGCCATCACGATCTTTGGGGAAGTCGATAGCAGGGTCTCAGGAAGTCGATGGTACCGAAGATTCTCGTTTATTTTTAGAGTTGCCTCTCTTACTATCTCGAGATCTTCTTCGCTTGTTGGTACAACCTCAAGAGGTTTTATATTGGACCTCACGAGAGTTTCTATGTGTTCTAGGGTCTCCCTCTCAATCGCTGACTGAGCTATGCTTTTCTGATTTCCGAGTCTATTGTCCATGGATTGCTGACAAGATCTCCTTTACCAGAAAACGCTCCTGTTCTCCTGTATCGCGGTCGCGGACGGTGACGGTGTTATCTTCAAGTGTTTGGAAATCGATAGTTATACACGAGGGTGTTCCTATCTCGTCTTGGCGGCGGTAGCGTTTGCCGATGTTGCCATTGTCGTCCCATGCAATAGCTCCTAGATTCGAGTTTCGAGTTTCGAGTTTCAGTAGTTCGTAGACTTCGCGGGCCTTCTTCACTAATTCGGGTTTATTTTTGAGAAGAGGAAACACGGCCGCTTTGACGGGCGCAACCGCCGGATTGAACTTCAAGTATGTGCGCGGCTCGCCGCCGAGCTCGTCTTCGGTGTACGCGGAAACAAGGAGCGCAAGAATCGTTCGGTCAACACCAAACGAAGGCTCGATCACGTGCGGCACAATGCGCTCTCCACCCTCTTCAAGATAGGAGATGTCGACGCCAGAAGCTTTCGCGTGCGCAGAGAGATCAAAGTCGGTGCGGTACGCGAGCCCGAGAAGCTCCTTCCGTCCGAACGGAAAATCGAACTCAAAATCTATCGTGCGCCTGCTGTAGTGCGCGCGCTCTCCATCAGGCACTTCAAGTTCGTGCACCGAGGCACGCGGTATTCCGACCATCTCAATGAATCGCGTGCACTCTGCTCTCCAGTCCTCAAAGCTTTTCTCCCACTCCTCGGATCGCACGAAGTATTCAATTTCCATCTGCTCCATCTCACGCACGCGAAAGAGGAAATCACGCGGCGCAATTTCGTTTCTGAACGCTTTCCCGATCTGCGCGATCCCGAACGGAAGCTTTGGGTGAAAAGAATCGACAACATTCTTGAAATTAACAAAAATGCCTCCTGCAGTTTCGGGACGAAGATACGAGATTGACGCTTCGTCTTCGGCAGCTCCGATATGCGTCTTGAACATCATGTTGAACTGCCTCACCTCGCCAAACGAGCCTCCGCACTCGGGGCATCCGCCAGCTGGCGGACTCACTACCTGATCCATGCGATACCGGCGCTTGCACTTCGTGCACTCGACTAAAGGATCGGAAAAGCCTACGACGTGCCCGCTTGCCTCCCAGACTTTCGGATGCATGAGTATCGCCGCGTCCATGCCATACATGTCCTCGCGCTCCTGCACGAACATCTTCCACCAGAGACTCTTGATATTGTTCTTGAGCTCAACCCCAAGCGGCCCATAGTCCCACGTGCCGGAGAGTCCACCGTAGATTTCGCTCCCCGGGTAGATAAATCCGCGCCGTTTGCACAGCGACACGATCTTTTCCATCGTTACATCAGTCATGCTAGAGATCCTTAGCGAATAGAATGAGCTTACCTGCCCGCCGAAGCCTCGGCGCAGGCGGGGAAGATCTTGCACCCGCGCAAAATTTTTCGCAAGGCGAAAAATTTAGGCGGGTAAAGAACTTGTAATTCGCTTCGCTCATAACAATTTCTTTATCGCACGACTGCCGAATTCGCGGAGGAAAATCCGGGATCTCCGGTAATGTTCGTGGTCACATTCTGAACAGCGCGTGAGATTTCCGCGCCAGTGGAGGAATCGACCCCCGAGAAACTGATGTTCTGGAGGAGCGGAGGATCCTGCCCGATCTGCGAGGTCGAGGGCGTGAGGCCGATCGCTATCGCCGCCTGCCGGGGCTCCTTGCCGTCCATGCCAACGCCGGGCTCGATTGTACCAATGTCCCACGTTACCGTGCTCGCATTCGGATTGAAAGAAAGAGACTCTGACGCAGGACTATAGATACCGACCCATCGAACATATGGAGGGAGTGTCGCCTTGAGTTTCGCTCCCTCGATTCTATTGGTAGTATTTGTGACCGTAAAGACGATCGCGTAGGTCGTCTCAGTGTCCGCCTTGGGAGGAATTGGTCCCTTCGAGCCGAACGGATTTGCGTAGTAGAGACCCTGCGCGGTTATCTTCAGATCGCTCGCGATTGCGATCTTCTGAGAGGCAGTGGCCTGGAGATTTTCGGGGACACCTTCTTCCGAGACGCGTTTTCCTGCGGCGTTTACTGTCATAGTGAGAGTGGGATTGCGAACACTTTTGAGCGTGTCGCTCGAGGGCATTTGGAACGCAAACGAAACCGACCCGCGGGCACCCGCAGGAAGACTTGAGAACAATCCCCTTGTGGTCGTTTTGTCCCACAGAACAACGCCGTCGCTCGAGCGATAAAATCCGTCGGGGGAAACAAACGTCGCGCCGTCGATCGTGATGCCCGTGAGGCGCGCGACGATTACAGTATCGGTGATCGCGGTCGAAAGGTTGTTCTGCCAGTTGACAGCGACATTCACGAGAGCGCCGGGTGCAACCACGGCACTCGCACCGACAGGCGCTCTATTGATGGAAATTCCAAGACCCAAAAATGCGCCGGAGATTCTCATACCGAATGGGTTCTCGGCGAGCAGCGTTGTTATCGCTTTGTCCTCTGAATTTTTGCGCGTCCCCGCGCTGAACCGGAAAACGCGCTCGTCCCCGCTGTCACCGACCAGAGTTCCACGAAACGTAACCTCCCGCTTCTGTCCCGGACTAACGTCGCCTAGCTCCCAAAGCGCGCCACCGGCGCGCACCGTCGGCCTCGGATCGACATATTGGTTGACCCCGGGAGCAGCAAACTTGAAACCAAACGGGAAACTTGCGTCAAGAAGTACGTCCTTGACCGGCGCATTTGCATTCGAGGCGACCGTCACGGTGAACTCGACCGGTTGCCCCGAGATCGTCTCAGAGTTGCCCTGTACGGAAAGGGTGATGGGCGAGGTGCTGAGCATGGTCTGGTAATTGGCGGTAGCGACGAATATCGCGCTCGAACCGGCAAGCCGGTATTCGAGATCCGCAGTGATGTCTATTTCCCCGCCCACTCCGGCGAAAACTGCGGAGACGGTTCCCTGACGCCTCCCACCCGGCTCGACTGTTCCCAGAGAAATGCGCTGGCTCGAGAGTTCGGTCGAAAGATCGGCTGGCGAGCGCGTGCCGGAGGGATACGAAATTACGAGTTCAGCAAGCTGGAGAGGTACTTGATTGCGGTTTGTAACGACGACTTGGAGCTGTGTTGGCTCGCCGCCCGTAATTTGAGGAGGACCCGATAAGTCAATGCCGATGTTTGCCGCGGATGCCGGCGAAGAACCGCCTCCCAGCGTAAAGTAGTACGCAAAGAAAAGCA
>MFLZ01000030.1:363-1078 GCA_001781685.1 Candidatus Kaiserbacteria bacterium RIFCSPLOWO2_01_FULL_54_13 | reverse complement strand
AGCGTGCGCGGCGCGACGATGGTTGCGGCAAGCTCCTGCTCTTCATGGTGCCATTCCTCGCCAACGATTGGACGGATTTCGTCCATCTGCCTCCGCGGCTTCTCTTTAAGCTTTTCCGAGAGCACGCGCGAGTACATCGCGCGCTGCAGTCGATCAATTTTCTCTTGTTCGTGCTCGGATTCTGGCGGTTCCATCCCGTTAGAGGCAGGAAGCGAGGCTTCCCGCACGTGACTTACTGCTCATAATCGACCTACTCAATGTTCCGTATGAATATTGCATAAACATAAAGAATTGTCGTCTCCCGTAGCCTCTAACGGGATTCCACGTCCCAATAATATCACCTAAAGATGTGTCTCTGAGATCGCGCGGTTCACAGACGAGATCAGTTTCGCCCGGAGCTCTTCTGCTTCACGCACATGCTCGGGCCCATACGCCGTGTGCGCGAAGAGCGTCGTTTCCAGTGCTTCATGAGAAAGATATCCGAGACCATAGAGTATGCGCGCGACGCACACGAGCTCAATGGTCGCCCGCGCCTCGCCTCCGCCCCGCACGAGAGCCTCATGTGCATCTGAAAGCGACGCGAACACATACTGATTTTCGCCTTCTCCCGCAACGAGGCGAAGGACGAGGCGCGCGATGCGCGCAAATGTCATGGCCCCTTCTCCTTTCGCGCTCCGAACAGCTATGGCGCCACCGACTCTCCAGCCCCGCTTGC
>MFLZ01000030.1:0-316 GCA_001781685.1 Candidatus Kaiserbacteria bacterium RIFCSPLOWO2_01_FULL_54_13 | reverse complement strand
TCTCACTAGCGCCGCATGCGCTTGCGAATAATTCTGAAGCGCGTAGCGCATGCGTGACGTTTCCTTCCGCACGGCTGATGCACGAGCGTGAACAAGCCCAAAGTCTTTGGTGTAGAGCGCAAAGACACGGTCGTTCTCTCCCCGCTCGCGGCTTCCGAGAACTAACGCATCAGTGTGATATTTCTGGTACATGATGGGATAGCTTCTAGCTTCTAGCTTCTAGCTCCGGGGAAATGACAATGTCGGTGTTGGTTTGTTTTTGTATGGCATCAAGATTTCGTTCGACGACAACGCGATTTTCTGCAGATACTGTGAT
>MFLZ01000029.1:9754-11028 GCA_001781685.1 Candidatus Kaiserbacteria bacterium RIFCSPLOWO2_01_FULL_54_13 | reverse complement strand
TCACTCGCGCTCTTTCGAGAAACGAATGATAGCCTCCCAAATTTTCCTAACCATTTCTCCCAAAAGCCCCCTGCTTCTCCCTCTATCTGCTCTGTCCCGCAAGACATTCTCCTCCCGCTTTGAGTCAGGGATTTTGAGGCCAGCCTTGCGTTTGTATGCACCAATTTTCTCCACGATCCTCATGCGGTCCCTAATGAATTCTGAAAGATCGTCCAATAATCTAAGGTCTACCTTATCGATCTCGGCGCGCAATTCGTCGAGCTCCTCGTGTTCGTTGTCAACCATATGGTAGATAGTACGCGGCGCCGTGATTCTTGACAAACTTGCCGCCGCCTGCCCGCAGGCAGGCGACAGGCAGGTATGCGATAATTGACACCTGCATTCATTCTGTGGTTTATACGTACTATGAAATACGCTCGCATTACTCCGCTTAAGAAGCCTGTCAAAGCATCAATAACCATACCCGGCTCCAAAAGTTACACCAACAGAGCGCTCCTCTTGGCTGCTCTCACGGGCTTGCCTGCGCGCGGTGCGCAAGCAGGCGGCACAGTGAGCATCAAGAATCCACTCGTTTCCGACGACACGCATGCGATGATCTCATGCCTGCGCGAGCTTGGGTTTCGTTGCGCGTTCGCGGGAGATGCACTCGAGGTAAGTGGTGACGTCACGAAAGTTGAGGATCGTACCTACAACCTGAACGCCAATCTTTCCGGGACGACGATACGCTTCGTTCTCGCACTTGCAGCGATCGTTCCCGGGGTGAAAACGGTGCAAGGGCGCGGGCGCCTCAATGAGCGGCCTATCGCGCACCTCGTCGAGGCACTCCGTGGGCTCGGTGCCTCGATAGAGTACGTGGACAAGCAGGGCTATCCGCCAGTTCGCGTCCTTTCCTCGAAGCTCAATTCGGGGACAGTGAAAATGAAGGGAACTGTCTCGAGCCAGTTTCTCTCCGCGCTCCTCATGGTAGCGCCTCTCATCGGCGACCTCACGATAGAAGTGGAGGGCAAACAAGTCTCTCGGCCCTACGTAGACATGACGATCGAGGCGATGCGTGCGTTTGGCGTTTCCGTCTCGAAGAATGGATACGCGCACTACCGCGTGCCGGCGGGGCAGATGTATCGAGGGACTGAGTATGCGGTGGAAGGGGACGTGTCGAGTGCCTCATATTTCGCGGCGATCGCGGCGCTTACAGGCTCGACTCTGACTCTCGAAAACATACATCCGCAGTCGTTGCAGGCAGACATGCACTTTTTGAAGATTCTCGAGAAGATGGG
>MFLZ01000029.1:7058-9744 GCA_001781685.1 Candidatus Kaiserbacteria bacterium RIFCSPLOWO2_01_FULL_54_13 | reverse complement strand
GAAAAACGCGGCGACCATCAGGGGGGACGGCGTTAAGCCAATCTCTGTCAACATGCAGGATTGCCCCGATCAGGCGCAGACGCTCGCCGTTCTTGCCGCATTTGCTCCCGGCACGACGACAATCGAGGGAGTACAATCGCTCAGGATCAAGGAAACTGAACGTGTCGTTGCCGTGGAGAACGAGCTCGCGAAGATGGGCATCAAGGCGGAGTCGACACCCGACACCATAACAGTGCACGGCGGTAATCCGAAGCCGGCGCGCATAGATAGCTACGACGACCATCGCATGGTGATGGCGTTTGCCGTTGCCGGTACCAAACTTTCAGGAGTTGAGATCAACGATCCGGATGTCGTCTCAAAGACGTTCCCGCGCTTTTGGGGTGCATTGAGCTCGATTGGTGTGGGTGTCGAGATAGTGTATGAACACCCGAATATCGTTTTGATTGGCATGCGCGGCGGCGGCAAATCGAGCGTTGCGCGGTTTCTTTCCGAAAGACTCGGCAAAAAACTGGCGGATCTTGACGGGATGGTCGAGAAGCAAGAGGGAATGGAGATTCCGGAGATCGTTGAAAAATATGACTGGGGATACTTTCGCGATCGGGAATCGGAAATTGTCCGGAGAGTGGCGAGAGCCAAGGACACCGTCGTCTCAACAGGCGGCGGTGTCATCAATCGGCCCGAAAACATCGCGGCTTTGAAGAAGCGTGGAATTCTCATTTTTTTGAGTTCTCCGGCCGAGACTCTCGCGCGCAGGATTGAGAGCGAGGAAGGCAAACGTCCGCGTCTCACCGAGGCGGCGACAACGCTCGAGGAAGTGGAGGCGGTCTTGGCAGAGCGCAAGAAACTCTACGAGACGGTTGCCGATGAAGTGATAGACGACACAGGCATGACGCTCGAAGAAAAGGTAGCCGAGGTGCTCAAGAGATTAGAAAAACATCACATTGTATGACATATTGAGCGAATATGGCGGGAAACTCTTTCGGGCAATTGTTCAGGATAACGACCTTCGGAGAGTCGCACGGGGGTGCCGTGGGGGCCGTCTTGGACGGTTGCCCGCCGGGACTCGAGATTACCGAAGAAGAAATTCAGAAGGAGCTCGACAGACGGAAGCCCGGGCAAAGTAAGATAACAACACCTCGCAAGGAAGCCGATAGAATAAAAATCCTTTCTGGATATTTCGAGGGAAAGACGACGGGCACGCCGATTTTGATGATCGCGTACAACAAGGAGTTCGAGTCCGACGACTACCTTGAGCTCAAGGAGGCATACAGGCCCTCGCACGCCGACTTCACGTATGAAGCGAAGTACGGCTTTCGCGACTGGCGAGGAAGCGGTCGCGCCTCCGCGCGGGAGACTTTGGCGCGCGTCGCTGCGGGTGCGATTGCAAAGAAGTATCTCAAGGAGAAACTTCACATTGAGTTTATAAGTTACGTCGATCAGGTCGGGAATATTCAGGCGGACATCGATTACAACGCTGTGACGGCCAACGACGTCGAATCCAATATCATCCGCTGCCCGGATCAGAAAGCCGCTAAGAAGATGATAGAACTAATCGAGAAAGTTAAGGCGGAAGGTGATTCAGTAGGCGGCGTGATTCAGGGTGTCATCAGAAATGTTCCCGCGGGATTGGGAGAGCCGGTCTTCGACAAAATTCCTGCCGACCTTGCGAAAGCCATGATGAGTATCAACGCGGTAAAGGGTTTCGAAATAGGCACTGGATTTCGCGGCGTGGCACTGCGCGGGAGCGAGCACAACGACCCATTTCATATCAAAGGCGGGCGTATTCGAACGAAAACGAACAACGCCGGAGGCACCTACGGCGGCATCACGAGCGGGGAAACGATTCACTTTCGCGTGGCGTTCAAGCCGGTTTCGACAATAAAAAGAGAACAGAAAACAGTGAACAGAAAAAAGGAGGAAATAACATTAAGTGCGGCAGGTCGCCACGACCCGTGCGTTCTCCCGCGCGCCGTCCCGATCGTCGACGCAATGGGGGCACTCGTCATCATGGACCACTACCTACGCCACAGAGCTCAAAATAGCTGATGTGCTACAATGGTTTTGTATGAAAAAGGTACTGGCGGATATCATAAAGCGTGCGGAGAACTGGCCCAAAGAGAAGCAAGAAGAGCTTGCGGAGATCGTTTCTGAAATCGATGCGAAGGTGAGCGGCGTGTACCACGCTACTCCGGAAGAGTTGAAGGGCATCGACCGTGGACTCAACGCTGCTCGCGAGGGTCGTTTTGCGACAAAGAAGGCAGTTGAAGCAGCATTTGCAAAATTTAGGCGTACATGAAGGTCGCGTATACCGAGCCTGCGCTCGAAGACCTCGACCAAATTCGTGACTATGTGGTTGCAAACTATCCGACTCTCGTGTCGGTCGTCGAGGAACACATACACACTGTCATTGGACGCATCGGAGAATGGCCGGAGAGTGCTCAAGCGGTAGCTGAACGACCAGATGTACGAGTCGCTCCTGTGGTTCGCTACCCGTACAAAGTCTTTTATCGAATCGCGAAAAAGCAGGTTGAAATACTTCACATTTACCATTCTTCGCGTGAGTCATGGGTCGGAGAATCGTAAGGTCGTGTATGCAGGCCCTATTCTCTAATTCGCACGAATTAGAGAATAGTTCCTGACGGAAAGGCCCTCGTCATCATGGACCACTACCTGCGACACAAAGCGC
>MFLZ01000029.1:0-7036 GCA_001781685.1 Candidatus Kaiserbacteria bacterium RIFCSPLOWO2_01_FULL_54_13 | reverse complement strand
ACTGATTTCGTTCACCATCCTCGCTTCAGTGAAGGATTGCCACGGACCTCGAAGTCTGCGAGGGCGTTGCTGATGGTTCGTGAACCATGGACAACGTCTCGCACGATCTGCGCGTACCCAGGATGCTGTTTGAAGTTCTTTCCCAGCACCGCTTCGAGACGCGGACCATGATTGCGGAGAAGTTCTTCTTCGGTCATTGCCCTCGTCCCTTTTGGGAGATGTGCTTGATGAGCTCGTTCTTTTCGGTGCCTGATAAACGCGCCATGAACCCGCGGGCGTCCTTGGACGGGTTCGTGAAGAGATCCTTCTGGATTCCTCCGGTTAGGCCGTTGGCGGTGAGGAACTCTTCCGCGCGCTGCACGATTGATTGTGCAGCAGCACCTGTTTTGCCGCCCCGACTGACACCCTCGCCAGGCGGGCGGGGCGATGGATCAGAGCCGAAACCAGTTGAACGTTTTTTCGTCATGGACGCGATCCCCCGTGGTTCGTGTGTGTGAAAGAACAGAAAGAACCATTGGCGGCGCTTCCTGTTCCGGTTAACGCAAGTTACCAAAACAAAAAATCCGCCCTCATGGCGCAAACAAATGTTGCGCAATAAGGGCGGATTTCCGCGGTGCCACCTTACTTTTCCCGCTCTTTCTGAAGAAAGGGCGGGACTTTCACCAGCTCCGTATGATACGACACTGGTTATCTCTATAACGGGAGAGCCCGGATGTTCACTTTTGCAAACACCTCCACACCCTTCGACTTCGCTCAGGGTAAACCAGCCCCAACCCCCAGCTCCAGTTTTGAGTGACAGAGTTTCAATCGCCCAAAACTGGGGCTGGAGAACCGGCTCAATGAATTTACCTAACAATTAGAGTAACCGAACGGGAATTTCTGTCAAGGAAATATAAAGCCGCGGACGGGGTATAACCCGCCGCGGCTTCTGTTTTTTGCTTGCTTTGATTGTCAGGATCAGAACTGGAACGACATCACGTCGATGACCTCGGGCATTCGCCGGATTTTCTCGATCTGCGCTTCCGGTAGGTGCTGGTCGAGATCCACGAGGTAATAACCGAGTGCATCTTTCGTGTTGTTGTGGCTCGTGCTGATGCTGATCTTGGCCGTTTTGATGACGTGCTGGATCTTCTCCAGGACGCCAAAGACGTTGTGATGCGGCACTGCGAGCCGCATCACCGCGGTTTCTGCCGGTTCGAGCACGTTGGTCGGCATGTTCTTCGACGGCCACATGTTTCCGCGCCGCCAGAAGTCGATGGTTTGCTCGGCAGCCATTTCTCCACACCGCTCCTGTGCCTCCACCGTATTCCCGCCCATGTGCGGTTGGCACATGATGAGCGGATGCGGAGGCAGAGATGGCTCGGGAATATCGGTGAAATATCCCCCGAGCCTTCCTTCGTTGAGCGCTGGGAGGATGGATGCACCGTCGCAGATCTCAGCGCGGGCGCAGTTGATGAGGTACGAGCCGGGCCGCATCAACTCGATGCGGTCCTTGTCGATGAGGTTCTTGTTGTTCTCACCCGGAATGTGGACCGTAACGATGTCAGCGTTCGCCAGCACGTACTCAATGCTTTCGGCCTTAATGACAGCCGGAGGCAGGAGCTTGTAGAGCGGCGATAGCCGGTCTTTCTCGTACACGATGACGCGCATTCCGAGGAGGAGCATGGTCTGGATCACGCGGATGCCGATCTGACCAGCCCCGATGACTCCGATGGTCTGCGACGAAAGCTCCCGTCCAAGGAACCTCGCTTTTGCGGTTTCATATCCCTTCTCGCCATTCGCGAACTCTTTCGGCGACAGGGAATAGTCGAGTTCCGTGCGAACGAATGCATCACCCGTGTGGAACTTCCTAGTGAGGCCGATGGTCGCGAAAAGCACTTCTTCCGCGACCGACGAAGAATTCGCGCCGAGCGTGAGCTGAACGCAGACCTCGCCATTCTCCACGCGTTTTCCGGTGACCTTGTTGGCCTCGGTGCCCGCACGAATGACGAGCTTGACCTTCGGGTACTCGTCGACGTTGAAGGGAGTTGAGCGAAGAATGACCGTGTCGAATTCCTTGATGTTCTTGCCGACCTCGAAACGGCAATTTGTCCCGTTTTGACCTGCCAACTCGAACTTGGTGATCGCCGCTTGCGAGATGGAGCTCAAGAGCAGGACGCGATGAGTGATCAACGGTGCATACATGGCACCCGTCTCCTTTCCAGTTTGTGATGATATTGTGGAGCGAAAAGACCAAAGAGTCCTCGGGGACTCTTATAAAGAGCTCCGCGAGCCCCTTGGCTTTTTCGCCCGCGGTGAGGCGGATTTGCGCGAATGCAAAAATCCGCCCTCACAGCACAAATACGCTTGTGCTCTGAGGGCGGATTTCTTCACCCTGAATTTACTTGAAGGGTAAAATCCTCGGTGCCACCTCGATTTGTTACTTATCCAGCTCCAGTTTTGAGAAATTGAATTTCCTACTCCCCAAAACTGGGGCTGGATTGTCCTGATTACGGAGAATGCCGGGCTTCCACTTATGCAGAAGCCGCCTTCCCAGCTCCAGTTTTGGGCTCAAAGCACGCTGTTCTTCAATCGTTTGAGCAACTCGTGTTTGCTGCTTCCGTGGCTTTTCAACTTTCGCTCGCGGATACGAGCATCTTTTTCACTGCGATACAGTTCAACGTACGCGTATTCCCATGTACCGAGTTTGCGCGTAGTGAATTTCTGTCCGCGAGCGTTGTGTCGCATTAAGCGTGCTTTAAGATCTGTCGTATAGCCGATGTAAATCTCTCTCGATACATTGTTCCGGACTACATATACCGCATGCATCCAGCTATACTATCCCAAAACTGGGGCTGGGGACCCGGCCCGAAACCCGCGTCTGACGCGGAACCGGATCAAAGGCTTTCACTATCTCCAATCTACCCCTGCCGTGGAGTGTGTCAAGGTTGAAAAAAGTAGAAGGCCGCGGCGGGATGCCACGGCCTTCCGATTCACCACCTCCTTTCGATTTGAGAATCGGTGCTGATGTCCAAGGCGCTCAGGCACTCGGACATCAGATCGGTGTCGCCGGGATTTCAATTCCGGACGACCAGCGCCCGGTGAAAGTCGTCATAATCGCACGACCGTTCACTGCGCAGACGATGTAGCCTTCCTTGGAAGTCTGGCCGAAGCCGTTGATTGGTTGCTCACGCTTGATTTTTCCGAGCGCAAGACTTTCGGCGGCATTCAGCCCACGGAGACCCTTCTCGGTGAGCGTTGCGATGATTTCCTTGGTCCCCGTTCCTTCGTCGATCGCTTTCCCGAATGGGATGAACTCGACAGGAACCTCGACATCGTCATGGCGCTCAAAGGGAAAATTCTCATCGGTTACTCCCGGATTGTACCAGTCGTAACCAGCGAGCAACTCTTGGATCGTCCGCATTCCGCGATACGGAACGAGAATCTTCATCATGGATCTCTCCCTCGGTGGAGGTATGTGCAGGTTACGTCAAAGAGCCAGCAGGCTCATCGCCGTGAGGGCTCCCTCACGAAACCTGCCCCAGACCGACCGTCGGTCTGGGAACTGCGCCGAAACCTTCGATGCAACTCCCAGAACGAAACCGGCCCCTCTTGGTGAGGGGCCGGTTGGATTTTATGTAGAAACAACTAGGCAACAGCCCCTCGAGTGATCGAGATGCTAATAATGATGTTGCCGAGTGAGCAGATGCTCATGTGCGGCACATTAGCACCCCGAAATTCATTGTCAACAACGTGTTTGACAGGTTCAAAGCGGTCGTTTAATATCGTTTACATGTCGAGCAAGCAAATTAGTATGGGTAATCTTCTTGGCCTCCTCCTTGCCACCAATGGTGGAGGTTTTGCTTGTGTCTAGATAACTCCAAATGTAGACATCAGGAAGGCCTCCACCAAGGAGGCCTTTTTAGTTCTTAAGCGATTTGTTCTTTGATTGTTACGAGTCGCGCCGTCCCAATTACGGGACATGCAATCCGAGAGGGGGTATCCCATGTCGAGAGGAAAGTCACGGTTTGCCGGCCGTCGCGTGCGTAAGCTCACGGCGGCTATGTGTGCACATCACTGCGGGGGCAGCAAACCGCATTTGAACGAACCGACCCACGCGTCGAGTGCAGACATCGCCATGTTTCGAAGTGTGAAGGTCGTCGCCGAGAACGGTGTTGTGAAAGCAGAGGGGATAAGTCCCGATGCTGTCCTCGCAGCCTTTGACGCGGCGCGGGGCCTCACTGGAAAGTGATTCCTCGAAAGTAAAGTAATGACCCCGGGAGTACTTGTCGGTTCTGTGATTAGACCGACGAATCCCCGGGGATCGTTTTTTCAACCTGCTTACCGGCAGAGGCATTGACGAACAAAGGTGAGCTTGCTAGGGTTTCGGTATGAAGCTTCAGGCTTCACAGCTTATCGGTGACGTAACGCGAGCGAAATGCGGAAGCTTTGCTTTTGCATTTCCGAGCGGAGGAACCGAAAGGCGCAGCCTTATTAGTGTCGTAGTCGTCGTCGGGGAACCGGCGGGGCTTTCGATGCTGTAGGTTGACAACCAAAAGCAAAGAAAAAGGGGCCCCGCCCGGGGCTCTTTTCGTTTGCACAGATCTTTGAGAAAGGAAAGGGTCATGAACCCGGACATCAAACTGTGGGAAGTATCCTGAAGTCGCGAGGCTTCAGCGAAAAAATCGAGTTGGCGCATTGGGGAGAAGATTGGCCCGAGCGCAGACACTTTTGTATTTCTGCGCCCGACGGTTCGATTCTCGAAATCACCCATGCCAATGAGTACATTCGCGTCGTTGCGTCGGATTTCGCTCCGAAGGGTAAGCCGTTTGCAATTTATCGGCTTGTCTCGGACGATTACCCAATGCGACCCAAGACGGACTTCTACCTCAGCCGTGGCCTTCCGACGTACATGAGTAGAACGGAGGTCACTTCACTCATCGCGCTGCTCTGAGGAGCAGCATCTGGAGGGAACCATGGTAGACATGATCGGCGATCCGGAAGAGCCGGACCGCGCTGCACGCGTAGGCGTAAAGCACACCGGCGAGTTATCTGCCGAGCAGGCCGAGCGCATCCTAAGACCGGTACAGGGCGACAAGACCCTGTATGCTGGTCTCGACAGGAAGGAGCAACCTGTACTGCTCGAACGAATCGCGGAAGGCGAAGGCCCCGAGTGCTTCAAGGTTTGTCGTGCCTGCGATGATCAGGAAGCAGGAGGCTTCTGGCGCGTGTACAACAGGGCCAAATTGTCGTTCTGCGCAGGGCCGGAGGGCACAATTCGGGTCGAATCGTGGGAAGTATGACCCGAGTAGTCGAAGTCCTGTGGCAGACTGGACGCCAAATGACGACTGGGCCGCCGCGGTGCGTAACCGCGGCGGCTTCTCTTTTCCACAGAACTGCAATAAAAGCTGAAGTACTTCGTTATTATTAAGCGTACGGGGGTATGAAAAGGATTCTTGTCATTCAGTCGAGAGAGCGGAAAGAAACGGTCGAAGCTGAGCAAGAAGAATACTGCCGGGTAGTCGAGCCTCTCGCGCGCGTGGATTTTCTTTCTGCGCTCGATGAGAAATTGGCATGGACCGATCCAGATGAGGTTCTCAAGGAATACGGAGGCATCATCATAGGCGGCTCGGGGGATTTCGATTTGCATGGCGGCCGCTTCGAGAAAGATCCGGCGCGTCTCATGGCAATGATAATCCTTTCGCGTCTGCGCATGTTTGTGAAGTACGCCTTTGCTGAAGAGCTCCCGGTGTTTGGCGTGTGCTTTGGCCATCAGCTCATTGCACAGATGCACGGCGGCAACGTGACGCGCGACGAGACGCAGACAAAGACCGGCACCTTTGAAGTCTGTCGCACCGAAGAAGGGAAGCGCGACTTGCTCTTTAAAGGTTTGCCCGACGCCTTCCTCGTTCAGTATGCGCATAAAGATAGCGTGATGGCTCTCCCGCAAGGCGCTGTTTTGCTCGCTACAGGGCCAATGTGCCGCTTTGGCGCCTTGCGCTACGGTAAGGCGACATACACAACCCAATTTCATCCCGAGCTTTCGGCCGAGCGCGCAATTCGCAAGCTAAACCGCGATACGTGTGGCTATATGCCCGAGGGTATCGCGGATGCTGCCTCAATTGTCCGCGAATCTCCCGAGGCCTCGCAACTCATTCCTGCGTGGATTGAGAGGGTTGTCACGTGAAAGAGGTTGACACGCGTGAGCACTCCTCCTATACTTGCTTCTATGACCTCCTGACGGTGGAAATACTCTTCTCGAAAAGAGCCCCGCCGTGAGCGGGGTTGTTCATTGAAAATCGAATAGTGGCAAAATTAAATGCACAACCAAATAGGTATCGATTTAACATTCGTTAAATCGATATGGCCGTCGCTGGCTTGGAAATGAAAATACATTTTCATTTCTCTCGCTGCGCGTAGGCCATAAGGTAGAAGTAAAAACACAGTAAGTGGAAGAAAAGGATATACATTCTTTTGTTCCGTCCATCCTAAAAAAAGAGTAAAATCAGATTCGTAAAAGAATTTAACTTTTTCGCAACTCGTGAGGATTCGTCCAAACGGTCGCGGGAGAGCGTAATTTCTCTTTTACTTAGAGTTTGATCCTAGCTCAGGGTGAACGCTGGCGGTATGGATAAGGCATGCAAGTCGAATGCCACACCTCTTAGCTTTTGTGCATAATGTAGCAATGCATTATGTATATCTGCTCAAGAGCAAGAAGAACGGACGATTGTATACGGGATACACCGACGATTTGAGACAACGAGTCTCAGACCACAATAGCGGTAAGTCATCGTACACAAAGAATAATCGTCCGTATGTGCTAGTCTACTACGAAGCGTATGCTTCAAAGGACGACGCACAAAAGCGAGAACGAAGTCTAAAGCTTCGTTCCAACGCTTCTCTACAGTTGCGACGGCGGATTAAGTCGTCAATCAACGAAAGTTAGGAGGTGTGGCATGGCAGACGAGGTAGTAACACGTAGGAACGTACCCCGAAGTCTCGTATAGCTCGTCGAAAGACGGGGTAATCCGAGATAGTCCCCTTACCACTTTTGCGT
>MFLZ01000028.1:2063-27647 GCA_001781685.1 Candidatus Kaiserbacteria bacterium RIFCSPLOWO2_01_FULL_54_13 | reverse complement strand
GCCGCGATACCTGAGTACACGTAGCCGAATCCCCACCTGCCGGCGCGCACAATTGAGCGATGTAGTGCCCACGCTCGATATCGTACGGCGAAGGAGGAACGTCTTCGCCAGCGTCCCACAAGCCATTCGCATCGACGTCCCCAAAAAGATCGTAAGTTCGAGTACTTAAGGAATTAAAATATGCCCCGTATGCTATCTCAAACGTGCCTGTCTCAAATTGGCGCACCGATATACCGTACACCTGAGCCTGTCTCACCGAGAGTGCGATATCGTACGCAAGGTTTTCAAGGAGAATCCTACCGCCGAAGTGACGGTTGTTCGCGAGCATGAGCCCTGTAACAAGAACAAGGATGGCCGTTACTACTAGGAGCTCCATCAAGGTAAACCCCTTGCCACTTTTCAAAAAAAAGTGGTAAGGGGTGTAATTCCGTACATGTTTGTGAACCATATGATGAACGTCGCCAATATGAGAAACTGCCCGAATGGAATCTCGCTCTTCATTGTATACCCCTTACCTGCTTTTACATTGAAGACGGTGTGCAAAAAGTGATAGCGGGCTGATATCCGTTTCCAAAGAGATGACGAAAAAAACAAAAGCGGGGCGCTCACGATCGCCCCGAGAATGAACGCGAGAAAGAGCGCCGCAAGTCCTCCCTCAAGACCCAAGAGCCATCCCATTGTGAGCGCGAGCTTTACGTCTCCTAATCCCATCCACACGCCGCGAGAAACAAACCACATGGCAAAGAGCGGGAGAGCCGTAGCGGGACCGGCAGAGAGCACCAAGAGGACGCTCTCGCCAAATCCTCCAGCCGCAGCCGAAACGAGTGAAATAACGAGTGCAAGTCCTCCGGCAACGTACACCCAGAGGTCGGGGATGAGAGTGTGTCGAAGATCGTACACGGCAATTGCAATGAGGAGAGCGGCAACGGGGAGCGCCAGAACCCGAAGGTAGAGTGATACGGGTGCAATCCCTATAAGTGCAAAGACAAGCGCAACCACAGTCTCCACCAAAATATACTGTATCGATATCCAGGCTCCGCAGAAGCGACAGCGGCCGCGCAGAGCAACCCACGACAAAACGGGGACAAGATCGTACCACGGGATCGTCCTTTCGCACGATTCACACGTGCTCCGCCCGGTAAGGGCTCTCTTTCCCCAGCGGAGAATTAGAACATTGAGAAAGCTTCCGACGATAAGCCCGAAGAGACCGAAGGCGATCGGAACAAGCATTCAACGCATTATACCCTCGGCTTACTGGGAGACGCAGTATACCGCTTCGTTGGCAGCTCCGGCATTCGCATTGCAGTTAGTTGCGCTGCCGTTGATATTTATCGCTTGATTCGCATCGTTGTCATTTATCAAGATGCCCGTCTGGCCCGTCATCTCTAGGATCGCGCCGAGGTAATACCCCGAACCACTTCCTGTCTGTATGTATCCATACGCATTCGTGCCCCCGCTCGGGTCTGTGGGGACAACAGAGATGTACGTAGGTGCCAAAGACGAAACTGCCGCCGGATAGCCTGTCGTGGGATTCGCATCGTAGTAGAGCTCTAGCGCGAGCTGAAGCTGCTTAAGATCGGCCACACGGCGTGCGTCTCTCCCCTTCTTCCTCGCGCTATTAAGTGAAGCCAAGACGACCGACGAAAGAATGCCGATGATCGCAATGACCACTAGTAACTCGATGAGGGTAAAACCCCTGGTGCTTTTCATAGGAATCATTATATCCCAGCGTCGCAGGATAAGAAGGAGGGTGTGGATAAGGCTTTTCTTAGAGAGCGGAGTGAGTTTAGAAAAGCCTAACCCGCCTAAATTTTGCTTGGCAAAATTTTGCGCGGGTAAGCAAAATATGCTCGCTTTGCTCGTTATTTTCCTAAAATCCCGAGGCGATGTTGTATATCGGGAGGAGCACAGCAGCAAGGAGTGTCGCGACGCCAACGGCGAGGACAACTATCATGAAAGGCTCAATCAAGCCGACGAGAGTATCAACTGCATTGTTGACTTCACGGCGATAATAACGCGCCATCGTATCAAGAATGTGTCCCATGCTGCCGGTTTCCTCCCCGATCTTGAGCATGGCTACAACGATGCCAGGAATTTCCGGATGCTTTCGAAAAGCCTCGGATAAAGGCAGGCCTCCTTTCACATCGGATGCCGCAGCGCCCAGAACTTTTTCATAGACAGCATCTCCAACGACCGAGCTCGTTACCTCAAGACCGCGCAAGATCTGCACGCCACTCTTGAGCATCGTTGAAAGGTTGTCTGAAATGCGAGAGAGGAAGAGCTTCTTGTAGATGCCGCCAATCGCGGGAATTTGCATGCGCGCACGACTGAACATTTCGCGTCCCCCAGGGGTGGCAGAGAATCGATAGAGGACTACCCCGGCAACAACCAAAAGTATTCCGAGAAGAAGAATGTAGCGAACGAGAAAGTTGCTAACTCCTATGACGACTCTTGTGTAAATCGGTATACCCTGTCCAACTTCCGCAAGCATGACAGCGAGATTTGGTATGACCAAGGTCATCATGAGTCCCATGACTACGACAAATGTGAGTAAGATGAAGGCCGGATAAATGAGGGCATTGTGAGCCTTTTGTGTAATCTCATAGTTGCGATCCAGATAATCGGCGAGGAAGGCGAATGTTTCATCGAGCTTTCCGGACTCTTCGCCGGCACGCACCATGTTGACGTAAAAAGTAGAGAAGACATCGGGGTGTCGAGAGAGCGCAGAAGAGATCGTTGCGCCACTCTGAATATCATTCGCGACTGCTGAGAGCTTCTCCGCGAGAGCTGGAGTACGCGCTTCCACGGCAAGGAGACGGAACGCGCGCAGCGCAGAGACCTGCGCTTCGAAGAGTGTCGTAATCTGGCGGGAGATCATCACGATGTCGGCATTCGTGACACGATCAAAGAAAGCGATGCGGCTCCATGGGGAGATTTTCGCCTCCACTGGATCAATCGCCGAGATTACGAGGCCCCGTCGCTGTAAAGCGGTAATCGCAACATCGATATTGACCGCGTCTATGGTACCTGCCCGTTCGGCTCCTTCGGCGTCAACTGCGCGGTACGTGAAGAGGCTCATGGTGAGTATGTAGAACGTAGAACGTAGAACGTAGGGAAAGGCGAAGGGATGTTTTGCATGGAATTTGTATTAACTACAAACTACGTACTACGTACTACGATCTACGTTCTAAAGTAATTTCTGCAACACATTCGGATTGAGAGAGTACTGATACGCACTCTCGACCGTGATTTCTCCGCGCGAGACCAGTTCCGCAAGTGAGTGATTCATGTCGATCATCCCTTCGGTCGAGCTAGTTTCGATGACAGTCGGAATCTCGTGCGTGCGTTTCTCTCGGACGAGGTTAGCAACAGCTTTGTTGTTGATGAGAAGTTCGTACGCGGGGATAAGACCGCCTGAAATGCGCGGTATCAGTCGCTGGCTGAAAATTCCCGCCAAAGAAGCTGCAAGCTGGAGGCGTATTTGATCCTGTTGCGAGGCTGGGAAGGTGTCGATGATGCGGTCGATAGTCTGCGCAGCATTGTTTGTGTGAAGCGTAGAAAACACAAGGTGGCCGGTTTCTGCGGCGGTTACCGCGGCAGCCATTGTCTCAGGCCCGCGCATCTCTCCGACAAGAAGCACATCAATGTCCTGCCTGAAGGCGGACTGAAGCGCTGCAGGAAAATCTTTCGTGTCTATGCGCACCTCGCGCTGGTGAATCAGCGACTGTTTCGGTTCGTAGACGTATTCGATGGGGTCTTCGATCGTGACGATGTGCTCCATCCTCTCGGTATTGATAAGCTCGATCAAGGCGGCGAGAGTTGTCGTCTTCCCCTGACCAACAGGCCCCACGACGAGAAAGAACCCTTGGGATTTGCGGGCAAACGTGGTCAGGATGTCCGGAAGATTCAACTCTTGAAGGTTGCGGATAATCTTGGGAATGAGTCTGAGCGCTATCGCTATCGAGCCGCGCTGAAAGAATGCATTCCCGCGGAAGCGTATTTTCTCTTCGCCCTCGAAAGCAAAGTCAACTTCCTGCTCGCTCGCGAAGCGCTTCTCTTGCTCGGGAGTAAGAAGTGCCTTCAGGAAGCCGAGCGTATCCTCTGAAGTAAGCGGCGGCTCCTTGAGCATCGGCGCGAGAGACCCCGCAACGCGAATTGTGGGGTGTGCTCCCACCGAGAAATGCAAATCGCTTCCTCCCTCGTGAGAGAGAACGTTTATGTACTTCTTGAGTGTAGCGGCATAGTCCATATGTTGTATTGTAGCGCGTTTTTACGCCGGAGAAGTCTTTTTCTTCTTCGCTATCTCCTCTTCCACAACACCGACAACCTCCGAGGGTATCATGCTCGCCTTTACGATGTAGCGGTCGACGCCCATAGACTCCGCTTTCACTCTCTCTGCATCGTTGCTTTGATTGGTGAGTGCGATAAGCGCCACGCGCGGAGCAAGGTGGTCACTCACCAACGCTTGGAGAAACGCAAATCCGTCCTGCTCTGGCATGAGAAGGTCAAACACAATCGCGTCAGCTGCAAATCCGCCGCGTAGAGCCGTGAGCGCGTCTGCCGCCGAGAGACACAATTGCACAGTGTAACCCGCCCCCGTGAACTTCATGCCGTACATATCGGCAAGAAACTTGTCGTCGTCCACAAAAAGCACGTTGCCTTTGGATGTATCGATCATCATATTGCCTCTTCTTTAATCTCCTCTTCCGCCTTTTTCGAAGGAGCAACCTTCTCTTTCTCATCATCGCCAGCGAGGAGAAGGCTCGAGAGAGTGTTCACCTCTGAATACGGAATGAGTTTCTGGAACGCTTTCAGCATTGCGTCCTCCTGCATCGTGAGCATGCCCTGCTTGCGACCTGCTTCCCAGAGGCGCGATTCGACAGGATCTTCGAGAATAATGCGCTCCACATCCGACGTCATTTCCAGCACCTCAAACACAGCCAAGCGACCGCGCATGCCCGTGGGTGAGGTTGGCGTGCGCGTGGGCTCCCACACCTTCTGCGGAATCTTGAAGCGGTGCTTTGCGGCTAGCGATGAGAGTTGGGTTTCGATCGCTTTCCGGTCGCTTGCCGAAAGATCCACTTCCTGCCCGCTCCCTTCAGCAAGTGTGCGCACGAGCCTCTGCGCGATCGAAAGAATGAGAACCGGCGGGATCAAGTACGGCTCCACTCCCATATCGATGAGACGCGGTATGGTGCCTACAGCGTCATTCGTGTGAATCGTGGAAAGCACGAGATGCCCCGTGAGCGCCGCCTGAACAGCCAACTTTGCCGTCTCCGAGTCGCGGATCTCACCCACCATGATGATGTCCGGATCTTGACGCAGCGTCGTCCGCAAGCCAGTCGCAAAGCTGTAACCGATCTCAGGCTTTACCTGCGACTGCGTCACGCCGTCGACAAAGTACTCGATCGGGTCCTCAAGCGAGAGAACATTCTTGTGCTCGCGATCGAGCTCAGCAAGCATCGAATAGAGTGTTGTGGACTTGCCGCTTCCCGTAGGACCGGATATGAGCACCAAGCCATGGGGACGTGCGATACCTTGTCGCACGAGCTCCCGATTCCTCTCCGTGAGGCCAATTTTATCGAGTGGAATAAAGCCTTGATCGCGATCGAGGATGCGTATCACGACCTTCTCTCCGTAATAAGCGGGAAAAGTGGAGACGCGGAAATCGATCGCCCGGCCGTCGATCGAGGCGGAGAAACGCCCGTCTTGAGGCTTGCGCTGTTCGTCAAGTCTTACCGAAGCAAGGACTTTCACGCGCGCTACGAGCGCCCGGTGGGTGTTTGCGGGAAGAACCACACTCGTGTGCAAATCTCCATCGACGCGATAGCGGACACGCACGCCCGCAGGCTGGGGCTCAATGTGGATGTCGGAGGCCTTGCCGTCGATCGCGTAGCGCAGTATGGTCGAGACAATCTTGATTGTCGGCGCGTCTTCCTGAAGATTACGTGCGATCTCTTCGCCTGCCTTGCGGCCGATAGAAGGGTCGTCGAGATCGAGAGGCGCGGAGTCGCCTTCGGCGCGTATTTTCTGCTGTGCAGACTCCGTTTGAAGGTCGGTGATCGCACGCTCGACCTCCCCGCCGAGACCCCGGTACATCGCGAGGATTTTTCCCAAGTCTTCAGCCGATATTCGATACACCTTGAATGGCATCCCGGTGTTGCGCGCGATAAAGTTGAGAGCATCGAAGCCGCGAATGTCGTCAGGATCAACCATGCCTACCTCGAGAACACCGTCAGCTACAGCGAGAGGTGCCAACCTGTAGTGATCCGCCGATTCTTCCGGAATGTATTTCAGGATGTCGTACGGAATCTTGCCGTCACCTAGAGAGCGCACGGGAGCATCCGTTGACAACGCGGGGCGCGTATTCTGGGCAACGCTTGTGCCTGTGAGCGTGGGGGGCATGTTAGAGATTCTTAGCGAACGGAGTAAGCTTAGAAGATCTTACACCCGCGCAAAATTTTTCGCAGCGCGAAAAATTTAGGCGGGCTAAGAATCTGTAATTCGCTCCGCTCATAAACATCTTCTTTAACGCCGCGGTGGAGTGAAAAGCAGTGTGCCGGCGGCCTTCGTGCTCGTCGGGCGAGAAGTGAGTGGCAAGAACGGATTCGGCCGCCCGACCGGCTCCGGCACAATTTGCGTTCCAAAATCCCGTAGAATCATAAACGAAGGATCCAAAAAGATAGTGCCGGAGAGTGAAACTGCCCGAAGCTGCAGCAGAGTATCCACAAGCTCCTTGTCACCAGGAACGCCTCCATTCGCGCTCTGAGTCGTGAGAAGTGAGTTGGTAGGCGTTTCCCCCGAGAGACTCCACCACAGGGCACCGAGTGCGGCGATGATCCCGAGTGCAATGAACACGTACATCTTGTATGAGGAAAGTAATCGTCCCATGTTAGATTTTGTTTACGAGCATAGCGAGTTTACAAAATCTTACACCCTGCACCTTTCGCGAAAGGTGCTGGGTAAAGTATATGTAATTCCCCCGCACTCTCTGCGGCTGCGATGATATCGGGTGATGTATGAATTGAAAGTGCGGGGTCATAACATCTACTTTAGCCAATATGTCCTAAGCGTAATTTCGTAGCGGTACGTGGGCTCAACCCGAGGCTGTGTGGGAAGACCAGAGTCTTGCAGAAGCTTCAGAGAAACAAGATCGACAATTCGCAAACTCGTTTCGAGGTCCCGCAAGAACGCAGTGAAATTTGTATACGTCCCGAGCGTCCTAAACTTGAGTATCAGAGAATCATACTTCTGACGATTCACACCAATCGTTGAAATTGCGCCGGGCAGGGCTTTTTCGGTCGTCGGGTTTGAAATCACGACGTTCTGAATAGCCATCCCGTGCCGTGATGCAAGACTGTCCAAGTCCAATACCAAACGGACGTTATCGACATGGTCAGGAAGCAGCTTGTGGAGCCGATCCACATCCGAGGGGCTGAACGCATTGTATCGCGAAAGGAGAGACTGCTTGAGACGCTGCAGCTCAGCAGCCTTCTCGAGCGCCTGATTGTATTGCTCGATCTCGGCCTGAAGCGTACGAACAGCGTCATAGCGAGGCTGTGTGTAGAGGAAAAAAATACCGCCCGCGATTGCGAGTCCTAGCGTTGAGAGTATCACTTTTACCATATGCCGATTTACTGCGGTGGCGCTGCTCCTTGCGGGGAGACAGGATTCCCGAGAGGGACTCCGCCTCCAAAAGGAGTCGTGTTCGCTTCCGACTCTGCGGCTCCTGCGGCGACAGCCGTGGTCACGAGACGAGAAAAGTTGACCGCCTCCGGATTGAGGAACGCAGAGACGCTAAAGTGCACGCCGTCCGTCTCTCTGTCAATATCCGAGAATATAGGACTTGTGACCATTCCTCCTCTTGAGAACAGATCGGCCTGAAGCGCGATCGCGTTTACACTTCCGGCAACTCCGTCCATTTCTAAGGAAATATGCTGAGGTTCTGCCGCATTGAAACTTAGCGTTGAGAACGCAATAGTCGCGATCGTTGTCTGCTCAAGCATCGAAAAGAGCGCGCTGGGAGCTATATGCCTTCCCAGTATCTCACTTGCAGAGCGCATGCGATCGCCAAGTCGTGTTAGTTCCTGAATAAGTGTAGGTTCGAACGCCGCTTTCGCGCGCTCAAGCTGATCCACCTTTGAGGCAGCACTAGACTGAAGGTACTCTCCGTAGAGAAGAAGTCCCACGGCAAGAGCCGCAGACGCAACAAACAGCACGACCGCGAGGAGTACAAAAAGGTCGCCAATGCCGCGGCCTTTCGGGCGCGCGGCTGTCGCGGCAATCGGCACCTCATGTGGTATGAAACTCTGTGGTGCGCTGGTGTTAGGCATATTAGAGATTCTTAACGAGCACAGCGAGTTTAGAATTCCTTATGCTTGCTTGAGCTTGCGGAGAACCAAGCCGACCGAAACTGCAAACCCTGGACCAATGGTCCGCAACACGTCGCCAAGGAACGCTGGAGCGTCCGTGCGGGCGAAAGGATCAGCAATCGTCACCTCTGCATTCAAGGTCGACTTTGCATGCTCCGGGAGGCCGGGCAAAGATGCACCTCCACCCGTGAAAACAACATGCGATACGTTCTTGTTGTATCGCTGCCCGTAGCTCAATAGTACCCGATTTATCTCGGAAAAGAGACGTCCAAGTGTTGATAACAAAGCCGTTTTGATCCGGTCGTTCTCATCCGTGGAATAAGCAGCCGAAGCCTCCAGACCCTGCTCGCGCTTCACGCGCTCTGCTTTCTCAAACTCCCAGTTGAGAGTGCGTGCTAGAAGCTCGGTCATGTGCTGCCCGCCGCTAGTCACTAGGTGCGTAAGCCGGACGATTCCTCGCTCAACGATATACATCTTGGTCGTCGCAGCACCGAGATCAACCACCAAGATAGGCGCAATGCCGTGAGAAAGCGAGGAGCGTATCGTGCTGAAAATCTCTATCTCATAAAACTCCACGTGAATGCCAGCTGTCTCCATGATCGTCTGGTAGCTATTTACGGTGTCGTTGTGAATTGCAACGAGAAGTACCTCTTGCCCCGACTGACGAGCAGGCGGAGGACCCTGCACCCGATCGAAAGCGCTCTTTTCTTCTCCCTCGTCTTGCGGAATAACGAACCAGTCGAGCGTGACCTCAGAAACCGGCACGGGGATGTACTTGCGAGCCTCGATCGGTATCATCCTCTTGAGAGCATCTTGATCAACTTTTGGAAAGCTCAGAACAGAAATCAGACTTGACGAAAACGGAATAGAAATGCCGCCGGTGCGCGCGGTCACGTTCGCCTCCTTCATCAAATCGATGAGCGCCTCGGCCGTCTTTTCGGGAGAGAGCTTCACCGCCTTTCCTATCGGCTGCTTGCCGTAAGGTCCGAGAGCAATCTCGCCATAGGTTTCGAGAATCGCGGAGCCGCGCGACGCGCGCAACTGCACGATTTTCGCCGAAGCAGATCCAATGTCGACTCCCAAGACGCTCTCCTCGCCGCCACTGCCTCCGAGTGCAGAAGAAAGCCTTCGCGTTATACTCCCCAAAGAAAACGCCATTCTCAAGAGTATATCACGCGATTTTGTCAATTTTTGCGGCAAGAATGAAGTCGTTTTCGGACAATCCGCCGATCGCGTGCGTCGAGAGCTCGATGCCGACTCTTCCCCACCCGATCGAGAGATCGGGGTGGTGTCCTTCTGCCTCTGCGATCGGGGTAATCTTATTTGCAAACTCCATTGCTTGAACGAAATTCTTAAACTTAAACTCACGTGATATCGACTTCCTGTCACCAGCAATGCCCCAGCTTGGAACTTCCGATTTGTACTTCGCGATTTCCTCCGCAGTGAGCGGAGGTGTACCTCCTTCACACGGAACACAGCGTTTTTCTGCCAAATCCATGCGAGAATTATAGCATTATGGGTTTTCTCGCTGTTCTTGAATCAATTCTCGATGCAATCCTGCCGCTCCGTGCTCGTACTTCGCGCACCAGAGAGCGAGGGCTTGAAGATATTCCGCTCACGCCCTCGCCGCACGACCTACTCGGCGTGCGGATTACGACTCTCATGGAATACCAGAACCCCGCGGTCGAGGACCTCATCCGCTCTCTCAAGTACGACGGCTCCGGACACGCAGCCAAACTTGCGGCGTCTGTGCTCGCCGACTACCTGCGTGAAGAGATCGCGTCGTCGCGAATATTCTCCGCACGCAAAATTCTCCTCGTCCCCGTGCCTCTGCACAAAAGTCGCGCGCGCGAGCGCGGTTGGAACCAGATCGAACTGGTCTTAAGAGCGCTTCCTGCCGAGTATCGAGACGGAACGATCGCAACGCTTGCTGCGCACGCGCTCGCGCGCACTAGAGCGACCAAACCGCAGACGCGATTGTCGCGCTCCGAACGGCTCTCAAACGTCACGGGTGCATTCGCCATGCCTGACAACTCCCTCGTCCGTGACGCGCACGTGCTCTTAGTGGACGACGTGACAACCACCGGTGCCACGCTTACAAACGCTGCAATGCCCCTGCGCCGCGCAGGTGCGAAGGTCACGCTCTTAGCACTCGCCCGCGCGTAGTCTTTGGCAAAGCAGGGTTCGGCCGCACACAGTCCTATTTCACTGTACTACGCGGCCACGTATTAAACTGCAATACAGCGCCAGACTCACTTTTTTGTGATATCTTGGTCGCATGAAATTCGGGACGCCGCATAAACCTTCGGCAGTAAAGATACTTCTCCTCGGGAGCGGCGAGCTCGGCAAAGAAGTCGCAATAGAAGCAATGCGCTTGGGATGCGAGGTGGTTGCCTGCGACCGTTACGAACACGCGCCAGCGCAGCAGATTGCGCATCGCTCCTACGTTTTTCCGATGCTCGATGGGAAGCATATCCGCCGCGTCGTGGAGAAAGAAAAGCCGGATTTCATCGTGCCAGAAATAGAAGCGATAGCGACACCTACGCTCGTCGAGCTCGAGCGTGAAGGCTGGACGGTCATCCCCACTGCGCGCGCCACCCGCCTCACCATGGACCGCGAAGGCATCAGAAAACTGGCCGCAGAGAAATTGAGACTTCCCACTTCGCCATACCATTTTGCCGGCTCACTCGAGGAACTGGAAAAAGGCGCCGCCGACGTGGGCTTCCCCTGCTTCGTGAAGCCCACGATGTCTTCTTCAGGCCACGGGCAAAGCAAAGTGATGCGAAAAAAAGATTTGGCTAAGGCGTGGAAATTGGGGATAGAGGAAGGGAGAGGAAAGACGGGGCGCGTCATAGTCGAGGGGCAGATAAAATTCGACTATGAGATTACTCTCCTCACGGTGCGCCACGCCAAAGGCATTTCATTCTGCGCGCCCGTGGGCCACGTGCAAATAGAGGGAGACTACCGCTGGAGCTGGCAGCCTCAGACGATGAGCAAAAAGGCGCTCGCGAGAGCGCAGGCTATCGCGAAGAAAATCGTGAACGAATTGTGCGGGAGTCCGCCAGCTGGCGGAGGGCGCGGTATTTTCGGCGTCGAACTTTTCGTGAAGGGCGACATGGTGTGGTTCTCCGAGCTCTCCCCGCGCCCGCACGACACCGGCATGGTCACGATGGTTAGCCAGAGCATGAGCGAGATGGAGTTGCACGTGCGCGCTATTCTCGGCCTCCCCATTCCCTCAATCCCCTGCCGCCCCGGCGCATCAGTGGCCATCCTCGCGCATGGCAATATGAAAAATCCAACCTATACGGGCGTCGAGAACGCTCTCAAGGAACCGGGTACGCACGTGCGCATATTCGGCAAACCGGAAGTAATCAAACACCGCCGCATGGCTGTCGTACTTGCAATTGACAAGACCGTCGAGAAAGCCCTCGCCAAAGCCAAACGCGCCGCCTCAAAAATAAAGGTTGTCGAGGGTTAAGCTCGCGGCATCCGGAACGTAGCATACTGCTGAAATATCGTGTATATTGATTTGCATGAAAACTGACGAAGCAAAAGTAGTCCGGGCTGGAACATCCCGTGCACCGTACTCGCTCCCAAAAAGCTGGACAAAGGCTGCAGGCATGTTGCGCCGCCATAAACGCGCTCTCGAACTGCACGCGAAGAACGTCCGGCAAGAGTGGAGCCGATCGCGGCGTACATGACACTCGATACGAATGCTATCATCGCCTTCCTCGGTGGAGAGGAAGCGATTGTGGAATTGTTCTCAAACTGGAAACAGCGTGGTGTGCCTCTTTTTCTGCCGACTGTTGTAGAAGCAGAGGTACTCTCATTCCAGAAATGGACGCAGGCCGAACAGAGGAACACAGAACTATTTCTCGAGGAACATTTCGTCTCGATCCCCTTCGAGCGAGCGATTGCGCGGATCGCCGCAGGATTGCGACGCATCTCAAACATCGAGCTGCCTGACGCAGCAATAGCTGCAAGCGCTCTTTATACCCACTCACCACTCGTAACGCGAAACGTGAAGGACTTCCGAAAGGTCACTGGTCTTACGATTGTGGAAATATAGATGGCCAATCCTCGCCATTGCTGACACGCTTGAAAAAGCCCTCGCGAAAGCCAAACGCGCCGCCTCAAAAATCAAAGTTGTCGAGGGTTAGCGTTTTGTCGCTCGATCAAATTCTTTTGGCGTGAGAAGCTTTTGGGCGAGCACGACTTCGCGGAGGGTCTTGCCGGTTGCGACTGCTTCTTTGACGCACGCGGCCGCGGCGTCGTAGCCGATGATGGGATTGAGGAGTGTGGCATAGGCAGTGGACTTTTCGAGGTGTTCTTTGATGCGCGGCTTGTTTGCGAGAGCGATGGCAACGCACTTCTTCGCAAACTGCTCAATCATTTCCTGCGAGAGCTTGAGTGATTCGATGAGCCGATCGGTAATGACCGGCATCATGACACCGAGCTCCAATTGCCCGCCTTCGACCGCGTGCTCAATGGTGAGGTTGTTGCCAGAGACGAGGTAGTAGAGCTGTGAGAGGGCTTCGGGCAACACGGGATTCACTTTCCCCGGCATGATTGACGAGCCTGCCTGAAGCTCCGGCAAGATAAGCTCGCCGATTCCCCCTTTGGGGCCGCTCGAAAGAATGCGAAAATCGCCCGCGATCTTCGAGAGGTCGGCGCAGAGCGCCGTGAGAGACTGCGAGACAACGAGAAAATCAGTGACGCTCGCGGTTTGCGACATGAGGCTTTTTGCGGGCTTGAGCGGAAGCTTCGTCACCTTCCGCAATTCGCGGTACAAAAGCTTTTTGTACTTCGGAGAGACATTGATGGAATTGCCCACCGCGCTTCCGCCAAGACTCAATTCAAAAAGATACTGCTTCGCTTCGCGCACTCCCTCCCGCCGCCGTTTTACCGTCTCAGCATACGAAGCAAATTCGTCTCCGAGCGTCATCGGCACAGCATCCTGCATGTGCGTGCGGCCAAGTTTCTGGATTTTCGCGAATTGTTTTGCTTTCTTCTCAAATGCCGCGATCAGCACATCGAGCGAACCATCGAGTTTGTCGACGAGCCGAATCGCCGCGATCTTCAAAGCCGAGGGCATCACGTCGTTGGTCGAGTGCGACATGTTCACATGGTCGTTCGCGTGGACAGTGAGTATTTTGTTTTGTTTCGCAAGAGTCTCAGTCGCGCGATTTGCGACGACCTCGTTCACATTCATGTGATTCGAAGTGCCCATGCCACCTTGAAAAGATGGCAAGACGAACTGATTGTCGTGCTTGCCATTCAGAACTTCATCGCACGCGCGCACAATCGCTGCCGCTCGCTTCCTATCAAGCTCCCCTGCCGCCGCGTGGGAGCGCGCCGCGGCTTTCTTTATCTCGACGATGGTGTAGATGAACTCCTTGTACGTCCGCCGGAAATCAAACGGAAAATTCTTTACTGCCTTTTCCGTCTGCGCACCGTAGTATTTCTTCTCGCCCATATGGGCGGAGAGGGAGGGATTCGAACCCTCGGACCAGTTTGACCCGGTCAGCACGTTAGCACCGTGCCGCACTAGACCACTATGCGACCTCTCCAACAGGAGAAACCTTACCACAATCTTCGCTTCAATTGGAGTATACTCAATTCTATGAAGACGACGTCGCGTCCGAAAAGCATAGAGGCGTACATCGCAAGAGCCCCGCGAGAGGTACGCGGCAAGCTGAAAGAGCTTCGGGCGGCGATACGGAAAACCGCACCTAAGGCGCTGGAGAAAATAAGCTATGGAATGCCCTACTACGGATACAAGGGGCGGCTTGCGTATTTTGCGTACGCAAAAGCGCATATCGGGCTCTATGTGCCTCCTCCGGTCATCGCAGAACACAAGAAAGAACTTAAAGACTACGGAACCTCAACGGCAACCGTCCGCTTTCCTCTCGACAAAAAGCTTCCCATCGCGCTCATCAAAAAGTTAATCAGAGCGCGAATGAAAAAGAACGAAGCGAAAACGAAAAAATTATAGTCCGAGAGAGAACAGTGCGCCCGCGGGCAAGAAAATCCGGCGGATTTGATATACGGATAGCGCGCTTGAGATTCCAACAGATGTTGGTATCCTGTTTTCTATGAAGAATCCAGAAGGCGGTCCACAGATGCACCGTAGGGACTTCCTACGAAATGCGGGAGCCGCCATCGTCAGTGCTGCCACGGTGGGAGCTATGGTGCCTTCGGGAGTAGAGGCCGCTCAACGTCCGAAGAAGGTAGAGAAAAAGGCAGAGATGTTGGAGCCAATTGTCGATGTCGCCGCTCTTCATAGGTGGGTCAAAGAGTTCCGGGAACGTCTCTCACCCTCCGAAGAACGAAAGCTTGGGTGTAGCCTTTCGTCCAACCTTAGTTTTACAAATCCGCAAGGCGCTCCCGACATTGCTTTTGTTGTCTCCGGGGAGCGCTTCACGAACATAATTTTTGGCACTATAAAGAAGTACGAAATATTACGCCTCCCCAAGGGGGAACTCGACAGACTCAAAACTTTGACCGAGACGCTGGAGATCAGAAAGGAGTTTGAGGAGAAACTTAAGCAAGCACTAAAGGAAAAAGGCCTCTACCGGGAATGAGAGGTCCACTTGTAGGATACGCCATTGATGAAAAAGAATAACGGCTGGAAAACCTGCAGGCGCGGGCACAAGTATCGCGGGCGCGGGTGTCCAACTTGCTGGAAAGGAAATCTGAGGCGAAAGTAGAAGCTAGAGCACTTTGTGAATGAGCCAGCTTACGATTGAGAGCACGAGAGCGCCGAGAACTGCAGGCAGAAGTCCGGCAACTTCGAAACCGGGAACGACCCATGTGATCGCATAGAAAAGAACTGCATTCAAAACAAATGAGAAGAGTCCGAGCGTAATGATTGTGATGGGAAGCGTGAGGATCGTGAGGACGGGCTTCACGACCATCACTATCACCGACCACACGAGTGCAACCAGAAGTATCGTCGTCCATCCGCCTGAAACCGTGATGCCCGGTACGAGGTTGACCGTGAGCATCACTGCCGCAACCGTACCGAGATAATGGAGAATCGTGTGCATAGGAATAGCTTCCAGCTTATAGCTTTTAGCTTCTAGCTCCAAATCCATTTAAAAAACATCAAGCGAGCCCCGCCTCGGCGGGGTGAGCGCCTTCTCACTCGTACTCCTCTTCCTCCGATTTCTCCGCAAGAGTCTCCTCTTCGTCTTCCGACTCACTCACTGCTCCGTCGACCGCACCTTCTAAAAGATCTCCATCCACTTCCTCGCCAAACCTGCGCACATCATCCTCTTTGTAAATCATACGTTTAAGCAAATCCCAAACTATTAATTATTGCCCAAACACCGACATAGTACCCATGCCAAATCGGCATGCAAGGCGCTAGACGGACAACTGTGCATAACCCCATCACGTTATAATCCCGCTATGCTCCCGGGCGACGAAATTAGCAAGCATTTTCGGCTTACTCCCGTACAGAAGAGAGCCCTTATCAGGCTCGGTCTTGTCACGATCGAGGCTCTCTTGCGGCATTTTCCAGTCCGATATGAGAGCGCGGGTGCTTCCGTGCGAGTACAGGAGCTTGTGCCGGGCAGCAAAGTAACACTCTTCGGGGTTCTCAAGAATTTGAAGCCTAAAAAGCTCTGGAAAAGCCGCCGCAACATCACCGAAGGATGGTTCGAGGACGCGAGTGGAAAGGTAAAGGTCATGTGGTTCAACCAGCCCTACATCGCCTCCTATATTGCCGAGGGAAGCACCGTCAAAATGACGGGAACGGTGGGCGGCAAGGCCGAGCGGCCGTATATCGCGAACCCCGAGGTGGAGCACCTTCCACCCGGCGTAATTCACGAAGGTTTATTTAAAGAGAAAACTGTCCCGCCGAAAATTGCGACAGATGCGAGGCGCGGAGAAGGCGGCGCACGAGACGTATTGGACAATACGGCGAGTGCGACGCAGAGGCTCCGCAACGAAGCAGATGCTGCAATTTCCGGCGGGATCTTCCCCGTCTACCCGGAGAGCCGCGGCATCACGAGCCGTTGGTTCTACCACGCGCTCGAGCGCATCTTTGACGCGAACGTTCATAAGAAACTCGATGACCCTATCCCGAAAGACGTTCGCGCTCGCTATCACCTTCCCGACCTTGCCGCTGCGCTTGTCGCGATGCACAAGCCGCAAAAAGAATCGCACGCAGAAGCTGCGCGAAAGCGCTTCGCATTCGAAGAAATTCTTGCCATACAGATTGCGAGAGCGCGAGACCGCGCGGAAAACGATGTACAAAAGTCGTTCCCGATACGAAACGGCGAAGCGCTCGCGCAAAAGTTTCTCGACTCCGTGTCGCTCACTCCCACCAAAGCACAGCGCCGCGCCATCGGAGAAATCCTCGGAGATTTTGATCCGCCAGCCAGCGGAGCACATCCGATGGCGCGGCTTTTGGAGGGCGACGTGGGAAGCGGAAAAACCTATGTGGCCGCAGCAACAGCATATGCCGTAGTGAACACAAGGCCGCCCGCGCGCGAGAGCGGCACGCTCCAGGTTGCCTACATGGCGCCCACGGAAATTCTCGCGGCCCAACACTTTCAATCCTTCATCGAATACTTCTCGCACCTTCCAATTAACATCGCACTCATCACTGGTAAGACATGCAAAAAGTTCCCGTCGAAAACGGCACGCACTCTCGCGACCGATATATCGCGCGCGCAGCTTTTGAAATGGATCGCTGGGGGAGAGATCGCCATGCTTGTCGGCACACATGCGCTTATTCAGAAATCGGTAAAGTTCCAGCACCTTGCGTATGCAATTGTCGATGAACAGCACAGGTTTGGGACCCGCCAGCGGCGCGCACTTGCACACAAGGGAGATGCGGCACCTCACTTCTTGAGCATGACGGCAACGCCGATCCCGCGCACGCTTGCCTTGACGATCTACGGCGACCTCGATCTTTCTGTTCTCGATGAGCTCCCGCCCGGCCGTGCGAGAGTGACGACCTCGATCGTCAAACCAGACGAAAGAGCAGTCGCCTACGAAGCCGTTCGCGAGGAAATCCGGAAAGGAAGGCAAGCGTATGTGATTTGCCCGCGCATCGAAGAGCCCGACCCTGCGAAACTCAATGCGCTTCAGGCAAAGTCTGCAAAAGCCGAAGCGAAGCGGCTCGCGAAAGACGTGTTTCCAGAATTCCGCGTGGGCCTTCTGCACGGAGCAATGAAGCCGAAAGAAAAAGACGCAACTATGAAAGAATTTGCGGACGGTACAATCAACATCCTCGTCGCGACATCCGTCGTCGAGGTCGGCATCAACGTTCCAAACGCCACCATGATTCTCATCGAAGGGGCTGAGCGATTCGGCTTGGCGCAACTTCACCAATTGCGCGGAAGAGTCCAGCGCTCGTCGCACCCGCCGCGCTGCTTTCTTCTACCTGAGACGACAGGCGAGCTCGCGATGAAGCGGCTACGCGCCTTGGAAACTTCGGACGACGGCTTCAAACTCGCTGAGGTGGATTTGGAGACGCGCGGCGCGGGCGATCTTTTCGGCCGTCGCCAGTGGGGCATGTCGGATATCGGCATGGAAGCTCTTAAGAACGTGAAGCTCATTCGCGCCGCGCGCACAGAAGCTGAAGCGCTCGTAAAAGAAGATCCGTTACTCTCCGCCTATCCCGCGCTTCTTGCAAGAGCGACCGGAAGCCGGGAGCAACTTCACGCCGAGTGAACCCCGTTAGAGAACTCGCACGGGGCATTAGACCCCGTGCCCGTTGGGAGAAATGCGCCCCGCGGCAAGCCGCGGGGCATTCTCTAACGGGGTGAACATCACGGCGTCGCCATGCCATTCACGCACTGAAACGACGGCACACACCCGAAGCCGTGCTCGGTCCCTATTTCACACCACACTTGGCCGCTGCCGCATGGACCCTGTTGCCCCACCTGCACCACCTGCTGCGAGGACTCTCTCACCCAATGCCCTCCCCGGCACGTATTCCACCCTGTCTGACAGCCTCCATACGGACACGAAAGATACGCGGTCCATCCCTCTTGCGGACAGTTGACGCTGTAGCCGCTCGAAATTCCTCCCGCACCGCCACCGGCATACGAGCTCGTATCGATCGCTACGAGAGAAGAAGCGCAGTTCGTCGTGTAGGGAATGCACCACTGCCCACGGGTACAAGTGCCCGTGATGAATCCTGTTCCAGACGAAGAGGAGGGGCAGCTGCCTCCTTGGCAAGGAACGGAAAGCGTTACTCCGGAAGTGAATTGCTGCCCCTCGTGCACGCACATATCTTCTGACGTAGCCGAAGTATCGGCGGGCGCGGGTGAAAAATCAAGTGACGTGGGAGGTGGCGCCAAAGAAGTACTCGTGAGAGCCTCGAGAAGTCCTGAGAGTGCAGTGCCTCCCACCTGAAAGGGCGGGCTCGTCGCGCTCGCGCCACTCGAGAGCGTTGCAACAATGCGGTAGATGCCGCGTGAGAGATTGCAAATGCTCGTATTTCCCTCACACTGCGCGATCTTCGAAATGCAATCAAATGCACTCTCCCCCGGCCTGCAGTCGGTGCGCTCGCTCGGCACACTCCACCGGTACGTGCCGGATGAGGCAAGACTATCAGCAATCACGCCGAGAGTCCCTCCTCCCTCACGCGTGAGCGAAAGCGCCACTCGCGCCCCCTGCGGCGCGTCTGAGCTACGCCATGCGACAGAAAGCGCACTCCCTCCCATAACTGTCGTGCCAGAAACAGGTGCCGAAATTGTGATGCTCGGCGGCGGGGGGATTACCGGCTCCGGAGTAGTGAGCGCCGGAGGAGGCTCAGCGCTCTGTGGAGGCTCCGCTGGAAGAATGCACTGGTAGCCGGTAAGACAGCCGCCTGCATCAAATCCCACTTCCCACATACCCGTGCACTCAGAAGGTTGCGGGATCGGAGGCGGCATCGGGCACTTTTGCTGTGACGTAACGGCGGCAGACTGCGCGGAAGAACAACGTGCGACGATCGATGCGCGCGTCTTCGGTCCCACGACGCCAAAGCCCGTCGATGCGGCGTCGCCTGAGGACACGATCCCGTTTGCCGCCTGCCATTTTTTGACGGCGGCCTCAGTCAGAGACCCGAAGTATCCCGTGTCATATGCCGATCCAAGAAAACTCGCTTCGATGAGGAAGCGTTGAAGCTCTCTCACATCTTCTCCGCGCGAGCCGAATGAGAGCGTGCGCGTGAGCGAAACGCACGGAGAACTCGGGATAGGTGTTGTCCCCGACCCCGCACTGCTTGCAGAGAGATTCTCGAGTACCGCTTTCAACTCCGCGATGCGGGCAAGCATGCCCTCGATCTGTGCACTCACTTCAGCGACCGTCTGAGCAGAAGACAGGAATGGGTAGAGTCCGAGGAGAAGTGGGAGAAGAAAGATGAGAGAGATGATTATGCCTCGCGCTCGCATACGCACTAAACTTCGAACAACAACACTCCCACGACTAATTCGAGATGACGACTGCCGACGTCGCCTTGACGGCGCCGCTCCCATCTTTGAGCGAGACGATGTAGCTGCCGCCACCGCCGTACGTGTGGCTCGCAGTCGCTCTTGCTGTGCCGCTCCCTCCGCTTCCTCCTCCTACACTCGACGGCGACGTGCTGTCACCCCAATCGATCGAGTATGCAGCACCTGCGGGATACTCGACCTCCACGGAAATCGTAAGCGGATTGCCACTCACTGCGGGCGTCACGGAAATGATGCCCCATGAGGTGCTCGGAGGAGGCGGAGGAGTTGGAGTCGGCGCGGGAGCCGGTGAGGGCGCCGGAGGAGGTACGGGGAGAGGCGGACCTGCGCCGTACGCCTGCACTGTCGCCGAGGTGCGGTGCGCGCCCGCGGAGAGCGTCACGAGAAAGACACCGCCGTAGGGATAGGTGTGACTCAAGGTTACCGTCAGCTGCGCGCAGTTACCTGCAGGAACCGCGATTGGCGTGGGCAGCGTGCCATCGCCGTAGTCGAGCGTGTAGACGGTGCCCGCGCACGAATTAACAGTATTCACCGTAGTCTGAATCGCAACGGTGAGCGGAACATTTCCCGTAACCGGCGTCACCTGAATAAATCCGCCGACAGGCGCCACGGGGGCACCGGGTCCGGGCACGCCGCCGTAGCTTCCTGTCGTGCACAGAAGCGAGATAGCAGCAGCTGTGCGCGGCCCCACCACGCCATAGCCCGTGCTCTCGGGCGTGCCGGAAGAAACGATGTTGTACCGAACCTGCCAGCGCTTCACCGCAGCCTCGGTAAGCGCACCGTAGTAGCCGGTCGCGAGTCCTTCAGGGTAGATCGAGGAATCGCGTGCGAGGAACTGTTGAAGCCGCTTCACGTCGTCGCCGGAGGCGCCTCGCTTGAGGCTCCTTCCGATGAGGGGGCACGAACTCGAGTCGAGTGTCACGCCTCCTGCGCCAGAAGGTGCGCCCTGCTGAGCCGCGAGCTGAGCTTGGAGCTCCTGAACTTTTGCGAGGAGCGCTTGCGCCTGCGCGCGGAGTTGATCTGCCGCTGGGGATGGAACGGGAACTGGACCGGAAACTGGAGCCGGCACGTAGCTCACGGAAGCGGCGGCGGGAGCGACAGAGATTGTGCCCACCATTCCCGGATGGAAGAGGCACCTGTAGGAAAACGTGCCGGGAGCGATGAATGTACGCGAGTAAACAGCGCCCGGCTGCATCGTGCCGCCGTCGAAGCCCCCGTCATTCGCTGTCACCGTATGCGGAATGGTATCTGTGTTCGTCCAGACGACAGTGTCGCCGACATTGATTGTGATCTGCGACGGACTAAAGTAACTGGGGCCCATCCCGATATTCGCCTGCGCCGCAGCGGCGGCGTGAGGTGCAAAGAGAATCGAAAGTGCAACCAGCAAAATCGCGCCGAGAGCAACTCTCAGGGATAGAGACATACGTTTATTGTCTCACGCCCTATACCTCCCGCAATGCGGGAATCCACACCAGATGAAGTCTGTACGCCCACTAGGAATCGAACCTAGGTACTTCGTGTATAAGACGAATGCTCTACCATTGAGCTATGGGCGCGAATGCATCTCTCGCAGACGCTTGAGTGCCATACTAATGTACTCCCACATCGGAACATTATCAAAAATAACGCTACAGGTACCATGTCCATAGCCAGATTTACGACTCAGACCAACTAGTGCAGATCGCTTGATATGAGGTTTCCGAAATTGTTTTGACGACACCTGCAACATTCTCGACCAGAAACGAGTCTCTTGCTGCACATTCATGTCCGTGTACAAAGTTAGGCGAACGGAGATACCTCTCCTCGATACACCCAGCATCTCTAGCCATTGTAAAAAAGCGACCAACACATACGGGTCGGTGTTTGTGATCTCAGTCTTACCTCGAGCAGACTTAGTCCCCTCTCCCCAATATAAATACAACCCTGCAATAAATGCGTCTCGTCTGGACAGCCTCCCCACATCCCTTTTTGCTCGCTCATATGCCGTATGCAGTCGAGACTCACGCTTATTTCGCATCGTCTCGCGAAAATGCTCAATACGTTTTGGATTCAGGTCCCGCAACCTACGAATTTGTTCGGGGGCAAGGGGCATGTCTTTCAACCATTCACTGAGCGTTCCTTTACTCACACCTAACGTACTTTTAATTTCTGAGTAACTCTTCCCTTGGGCCCTTAGTGTTCGAGCTTTCTCTCTATCAAGAAATCGAGTCATAATCCGAACCTTTAGATAATACCACAATAACACTACCCCGAGGTTCAGGAATTTCTATCATGTGGACAAGCTCTGTGCTCTAACCGTTGAGCTACAGGCGGATCGAACCGATTATAGTGCTAACGAATCACCTTGGCGACTGCGGGCGCGACGCGCTTGTCGAACATGTCGGGGACGATTTTGTTGGCGGTAGGTTTGGGGACCAAAGCCGCGATTGCGCGCGCGGCCTTGAGTTTCATCTCTGTCGTGATTTTGCGCACGCGATTGTCGAGAGCACCGCGGAAAACCCCCGGAAATGCAAGTGAGTTGTTTATCTGATTCGGAAAATCCGAGCGGCCGGTGCCAACGACCATTGCCCCTCCTCGCTTCGCTTCGTCGGGCATGATTTCGGGAATCGGATTCGCCATCGCGAGCACAATCGCCTTTTTCGCCATGAGCCTGATATCGGAAGCCGTCAAAAGATTCGGTCCCGAAACGCCGATGACCGCATCGGCACCAGAGAGCGCGTGCTCCGCTTGTCCGGTCAGGTGGTGCGGATTCGTGTGACGGAGAAGCCCCTTCTTATGGTGCGAGAGGTCGCTGCGATGCTTGCTGATAATGCCCTTGCTGTCCAAAACGACCACATGCGCGACACCCGCTTTGTGGAGGAGCCGCGCTACTGCCGTTCCAGCGGCGCCGGCTCCAAGAATGACGATGCGAAGTTTCTTCAGATCTTTCCGCACGACTCTTGCGGCATTAATGAGCGCCGCCAAGACGACGATCGCGGTCCCGTGTTGGTCATCATGCATCACGGGAATGTCGAGCGCTTCGATGACCCTGCGTTCGATATCGAAGCACTTCGGCGCTGCGATGTCTTCTAGATTGATACCGCCAAATGCGGGCGCAACCGCAACGACGGTCCGCACGATTTCGTCCGCGTCTTGCGTATCCAAAACCAAAGGCACTGCATCCACTCCCGCGAACGTTTTGAAGATCGCGCACTTCCCTTCCATGACCGGGAGAGCCCCTAAGGGGCCGATATTTCCTAAGCCGAGCACAGCCGAGCCGTCGGAGATTACCGCAACCATGCGACCTTTTATCGTATAGTCGCGGGCCATTTTCGGATTCTTCGCAACATAGCTGGACACCGCGGCAACGCCGGGAGTATAGACAAGTGAGAGTTCAGCGCGATTGCGGATTGGTGCAGCCGGCACGATGCGAATTTTCCCCCCGAGCTTTTTGTGAAGCGCAAGTGCGCGAGCAGCAACATCTTTCCTCGCCATACGTTACGTACCGCCGAGAATCGTTTTCAGTATCGCCATACGCACAAGCAAACCATAGCCCACCTGCTTGAAGTAGACCGCGTGCGCTGATTCATCGACATCTTCGGCAATCTCCCCGACGCGCGGCAAGGGATGAATGATGATGGCGCCTTTTTTCATAGAATCCGCCACAGCGCGAGTAATGATGTAGCGGCCTTTCAATTTCTCATACTCCGCGTTGTCCTTTATCCATTCTTTCGCGATGCGCGTTTGATACAGCACATCCGCTTCCTCGAGCACGGATCCTAGGTCTTCAGTCTCCTCAAACACAACTCCCTGTCTCACCAGGTAGTTTTTGACGTCATTCTCCATCTGCAGCTCGGGTGCGGATACGAATGTTATTCGTATGTTCTTGTACTTCCCGAGTAGGTAGGCGAGCGAACGTGGAGAACGATAGTACTTAAGATTGCCGACAAATACGATGTGCAGTTCGTCCTCGCGGCCAAGCTCTCGCCGGATCGTGTAGAGATCGAGCAGCGCCTGCGTCGGATGCTGCCCCATGTTGCCATCACCAGCGTTTATGACAGGGACTGGAGAGACTGCTGCTGCGCGTGCAGCCGAGCCGACCTCAAAGTGGCGAATCACGATAGCATCGGCGTACTGACTGATAACCTTAATTGCGTCTTCCAAAGACTCGCCCTTGGATTGTGAAGAGGACTCTCCACTCTCCATCGTTATCACGTCTCCTCCCAACCTAAGCATCGCCGACTCGAAAGAGAGACGTGTACGCGTAGAAGGCTCATAAAAGAGCGCGGCAAGAATCTTTCCATCTAGTGACTTGTCCCTTTTCTTCTCGAGCGTATCCGCGAGCGCGAAAAGCTCATTGATCGATTCTCTATCAAACTGCTGGGTTTCGACGAGATGGTGCATCAGGGGCCAGTATACCCCTTACCACTTTGTCGCCAAAGTGGTAAGGGGCTGTATACTTTTGAGAATGACAGACTCCGTCACCATCAAAAAACCATTCGATTCTCACGTGCATTTTCGCCAAGGCGCAATGCTCCGCGCCGTCACACCGCTCACAGCGGCAAAATTCAGCCGCGCAGTCGTGATGCCCAACACCGACCCACCGATTGAGACGGTAGATCAAGCAGCTGAATATAAAAAAGAAATCCTCGGGGCGATGCCCCAAGGATCTCATTGTGAGCCACTTATGACAGTGTACCTCACGAAAAACCTCACAGCCGTGGAAATCGAGAAAGGTGCAAAAAGTAATGTATGTAAAATCTATGGCGTGAAGTCGTATCCTTATGGCGCTACGACCAACTCGCAGTGGGGCTATCGCTCGATACTAGAGGCAAAAGAAGTTTTGAAGAAGATGGAGGAGGTCGGCATGCCGCTTCTCCTCCATGGCGAGGTTCACATGAATGAATCCGGCGGAGAGGTAGACCCTTACGAGGGCGAGAGACTATTCATCGAAGATATTTTGCCGCGCCTATTGGATTCGTATCCGAAACTGAAAATTTCGCTCGAACATCTATCGACGGCGGTCGCGGCAGATTTCATTGAGAAGCACGGCGCGGAGGGGCGGCTCGTTGCGACCATCACCCCGCATCACCTCCTCTACGCTCGTGAAGAAGCGGAATCGCGTCCACTGCTTCGCTGCAAGCCTCTGATAAAAAGCAAGGCCGAAAGAGAAAAGGTCCGCTTGCTCGTAAAGAAAGGCCTACCGTTCGTCTTCGCGGGAACCGATTCCGCGCCGCATCCGGAATCGAAAAAATTTTCAGCCACTCCCGCGTTCGGCGTTTTCAGCGCGCCCGTTGCCATCGAACTCTACACCCAGATTTTCGACGAACTTGGAGTGCTCAACTTGCTCGAGAACTTTCTCTCAATAAACGGACCGAATTTCTACGGTCTCCCACCAAGCGAAGAAACAATTACGCTCGTAAAAAAAGACTGGCAGGTCACGGAGCCGGTCGTCACCGACGAGGGGGAAAAAGTATGGCCCATTGGTCACAAAGAACATGGTCTCGGAAATGAAACGCTCCGCTGGCGCGTCCGATGATTCTCCTTAGGGCCACCACTTCTCCATTTCTTTCGGCTTGAATCCGAGCTCTGTAGCGCACTGATTGGCCACACTCCGCAACTCCTCCATCGCCTGAAGGTTGGGCTGCAGATCAGATCGCAAAATATCCCGCTTGATGACTTCAAGCGCATGAAGTGTCCGAGCGAGCTGGAGCCTGCCCTTAAAACTTTTCACGTGGATCCCCAAGATTTTCGGATACGGCACGCGGCGGGCATCAGAC
>MFLZ01000028.1:0-2049 GCA_001781685.1 Candidatus Kaiserbacteria bacterium RIFCSPLOWO2_01_FULL_54_13 | reverse complement strand
GTTGATGCTCGATGTCCTCTTTCTTTTTGGGCGTAATGCCGTTCGCGATAAGGATTTTCTCGAATGCCTCCTGCTCGATTGTCTCGACTTCGATAAGTTGCTTCGCGATCGCGTCCAGGGCCTTCCTGTGTTTTTTCAAAACTCCCTCTGCTTTTTTGTGCGCTCCCTCGATGATGTGCTTCACTTCGGCGTCGATTTGCGCGGCGATTTCCTCGGACTGCTCGCTCCCCTCCACTCCCGCACCAAAGAGCGTCCTTCCCATCGCGGCCTCGAAGGCGACCGGCCCCATCTTCTCCGACATGCCGTAGCGCGTCACCATGTCGCGCGCAAGCGCGGAGAGTACCTGCAAGTCGTTGGCAGCGCCTGTCGTGATGTCGCCGAATACCATTTTCTCCGCGATGTATCCGCCCAAAGATACGGCAATGTCATCGAGAAATTCTTTGCGCGACTGCATCTTTTTGTCTTCAAAGGGAAGCTTCAGGGTGTAGCCGGCGGCGCGTCCGCGCGAAATAACAGAGATTTTGTGTACGGGGTCGGCGTACGGAAGCACGGAGGCAACGAGCGCGTGCCCAGCTTCGTGGTACGCAGTGATCTCCTTTTCTTTCTTGTTCAAGACGTGGCTGCGGCGCTCGGGTCCGAGCATCACTTTCTCGATTGAGCGAACCAAGTCGAACTGCGCGACCTCTTTTCTGTTCTCGCGAGCGGCGAGAATCGCGCCCTCGTTCATGAGATTCGCAAGATCGGCGCCGGAAAAACCGGGCGTGCGCTCCGCGATAACGGTGAGCTTAACGTCAGGGCCAAGTGGCTTCTGGCGCGCATGCACCTTCAAAATATCCTCGCGATCCTTCCGATCGGGGAGATCGATAACGACGCGGCGGTCGAAGCGGCCGGGCCGCAGAAGCGCGGGATCCAAGACGTCGGGGCGGTTCGAGGCAGCCATCACAATCAATTTTTCATTCGGCTCAAAGCCGTCCATCTCAACGAGAATCTGATTAAGTGTTTGTTCTCGCTCATCATTGCCGCCGCCCACACCCGTGCCGCGCACGCGGCCCACAGCGTCGATCTCGTCGATGAAAACAATCGCGGGCGACGCTTTCTTTGCCGTCTGGAACAAGTCTCTCGTACGCGCCGCGCCCACGCCTACGAACATTTCGACGAATTCCGAGCCAGAGATGGAAAAAAACGGCACGCCGGCTTCGCCTGCAACGGCTCGTGCAAGGAGCGTTTTTCCGGTGCCCGGCGCACCCATAAGCAAGACGCCCTTCGGAATACGTGCCCCGATCTGGATGAATTTTTTTGGATTCTTCAAGAAGTCCACAATTTCTGTAAGTTCTTCTTTTGCCTCTTTCGCACCTGCGACATCGGCAAATGTGACTCGCTGCACCTGATCTTCCGGAGAAATGAGTCGTGCCATCGAGCGGCCAAAGGTAAAGGCCTGCATGCCAGCACCCCGCATCTGGCGCGAGAGAAACCATATAATTCCCAAGAGGAGAAGCACGGGAATGAGCAGGGGCGCGAGTGTCAAAAACCAGAAGCGAACTCCGCCCTCGTCCTTGATTTCAATTTTTACGGCATCAATGCGCTCCTGCGAGATGTTGTAATTGGCGAGGGTTTCCGTGAAAGACGCTTCAGTTTCTTTGCGCGAGGTCTTTTTGCTCTCATCGGAGTAGATTGCATTAATCGAGTCGCCGGCGACTTCAATTGACGTGATTTTACCCCCATTTAGGTCGACCATAATCTGCGAGAGCGGGACCGATTCCGGTCCACTTATGAAATACTCACGCACGAGCGAGTACCCGGCCGACAGCACAAGAAACACTGAAAAAGCCATCGCAAGCTGCATCCAGAGCGAGGGGCCACCCGAGGACGGCTTCATGGGACCGCGCGAGGGCGGTTTTTGGCGCTGATTTCCTTCTTTTGCCATGACCCGCGAGTTATACCATAAATAGCTTCTAGCTTCTAGCTTTCCGTTCTCTAATCAATAGCTTGGAAACGTTTTGCTGTTAATGCTTGTAATGGTGTGCGCAAATGCAACCCCAAGTGCAGCCG
>MFLZ01000027.1:10339-15068 GCA_001781685.1 Candidatus Kaiserbacteria bacterium RIFCSPLOWO2_01_FULL_54_13 | reverse complement strand
ACCTCTCACACAAGAATGCAAGATCGGCGAGGTACACACCATCAAGCAGGCCAGCAAAGGCGACAAGCCAGTCCGCACCCAGAGTGTCTGTTACGCACTACATCCACAGACAAAGACTATGGTGCCAACTCAGAGTGCATCTAGGGATCGGGCATGTCAGCTCTCAAAGCCCAACCGCTGCGTCGTGCAATTCTGTCCACCGCAAGACGCGCTCCGGAGCGGGAAGGCGGGTACGTGCTTCGTCGTGAGCTGCTCTAGCGCCGACGGTACCCAATGTCTCAGAGAGACTCTCGCGACGCTTGAGAAACCCAATGGCCATCTCGCTGTCATTAATAGTACCCTCTTGAATGACCCAAAAACGGCCGCACTTGCGCCCGGACAGACCGGAGCTATTAACGGCAATGAATTTCTGACACAGGCTCTGAACCCTACGGTAGCGGACCAATTACGTGCAGGTGCTCAAGGAGGTACTACTCCTATTCAGGAGATCGAGAAAATCGCAAACGCCATCAAGGGGGGAACTGCGCCATGCACGGGAACAAACTGCACGCCGACGGTGCAGCTCAACGAGGACATTGTGAAGGAGCAGGTGCGGCTTGCGGGAGATCCTTGTGCGGCGAATCCCGCATTGTGTGCAGGGGCGCCGGGAAATCCGGCCGATGAAAAAGAGCGGCCCACCTTGAAGCTCCCCGGCGGGAAAGGACTCCCGCCGCCGCCCTTGCCGGCGCCGCAGCCGCCGACTCAACCTAAGTCTTCGCAATCGGAATGCCGCGCTGTGCCGAAGCCTTCAGTCTTGTGTTCGGGAGGAGAATGGCAGCCGCAGTACGGCTCGGGCGCGTGCACGAGCGTAGTCGGGTGGTTGTGTTCTTCGCAGTCGAGCACGTTCGGGCAGGCGCCGAAGGCCGATATCGTGCTTGTCGCCAATCCTCCGACGGTCGCCTCGGGAGGGACATCTCACATCGGGTGGGTGACAACGGGGATGGTGTCGTGCACTATTTCGAGTGATCAGTTTCCGCAGTTCACGAAGGATAACGAGAGCAATACGAGCAAGAATGGGACGGCGGAAACCCCAGCACTCACGTCTTCGGCCGATTTCAAGCTCGAATGTACAACGTTGGGCGGTGAGAAACCTTCTAAGACCGTGACGGTCGGCGTTTCAACGGCGGGGTTGCAAGAAGGCCAACTCGCTGCAGTAGTACTCGCATCTGGGCATACTGGTCCCGGCACATCCGGCAAATCTGGCGAGCCCTCCAAGCATAAGTGCGATTCCGGGCAAGTGCACACGATTAGACACGCAACCCAGGGGACAACACCTCGGAAAACTGCAGCCCAATGCTTCGCGCTCAATACCCAGAGAGTTATGGCGCCCGTGCCGAACGCCGATAGAGAAGCATGTGAGTGGATGCCTAAGGAGAAGGCTAGTCAATGCATCGTGCGGTACTGTCCACCTCCAAACATGTTCTCGCAGAACAAGAGCGGGGCCTGTGTTGTTGTTAATTGCGCAGGACAGGACCGCACAAAGTGCGCGAACGACACTCTTGAGACTGCAAAGCAGACAAATGGTCCGGCTACCGTGCTTGCGCAAACGGCCGTTGCCGATAAAGGTAGAACGGCCGCACTCATGCCTGACGGCACCATGCGCTGGGTAAATGAATTGCTGAGTGATCCGGCTCGCCAGCAGGTCGCGGCACAGATGCGGTCTCTGACAGGAGAGAATCCAGCGGACAGTTACTATGAAGAAATTAAAAAAATTGCGGAGGGTTTCGAGAAGGGTACGCCGCCATGTACAAACTGCACGCCGATGATTCCGCTTAATCCGAATCTGAGGGACGCCGTGCGCCAACAACCGTCTGGTGGGCCGGGTGTGGGACCAGGCATAGGACCGGGAGGCGGGCCAGGAGTACCGGGGCCTTCTCAGCCCGACAGCACAGGTTTCAAGTTTCCGAACATCCAGAAAGATCCGAGCGGCACCGACGTTGCGGCGTGGCTCCGGCATCTCCTTGGGGGAGATAAGAATAAGCAGCAGTCGCAGAACTCATCACAGGCCCAGCAAGGCGGATGCAACAACATGCCCGAGCCGCCGGCCGCCCAGTGCCAAGGCGGAGTATGGGAGTCGGTGAAGTCCAAAGATTGCATCGTCGGATGGAAGTGCACGCAGTCTCGTATCCTCTCATTCGCGGCAACGGATGAACAGATAGCCTCGGGCAAGAGCACAAACATCGGATGGTTTACCGAAGGGATGCGCTCGTGCGTCGTCTCGAGCCCCGATCTGCCGGACTTCACTGATGCGAACAAAACGTACACCAACGTGAGCGGCGCTGTGCCAACGCCACCGCTAGCAGCGGACACGCGGTTTGTCCTTTCGTGCATCACGAATGCAGGTTTGGCATATCCCCCCGACGAGGTGATGATAGACGTTTTGTAACTCCGCAAAATGGCGGTATTGTTTTCGCGTCGGGGCACGTGCTATTATGGTCCTCAAAGGTCGGTTTAGTAATTGTTATGAGCGAAGCGAATTACAAGTACTTAACCCCGCCCAAATTTTCTGAGAAAATTTAGGCGGGTGCAAGAGCTTCTAATTCACAAGGTTCATAAGAATCTCTAGCATATGGCAGACAAACAGATCGGCTCGGTGACGCACTGGTACGACAAGCTCGGCGTCGCGGTCGTGAAGCTCACCGGGAAGCTCGCGAAAGGCGCACGGATCAAGATCAAGAAGGGGGAGGAAGAATTTGAGGACACGGTTTCCTCGCTTCAGATTGATCACAAAGATGTCGATGCTGCGAAAAAAGGCGACGACGCGGCCATGAAGCTTTCGCAGAGGGCGAAAGAAGGAGCGGGAGTCTTTCTCGCGGAGTAGGTTCTTTTGCATGACGTCGGAGCCCTCTGCGAGGGGCTGCTTTTTTCATAATGAAGTTGTGGATTCCAAGCATCGCGATACTGCTTCTCATTGGAGGAGTTCTTTTTTTTGAATACGACGACCTGAAGGCACTCGATCCGTTTCGGGTGATATCGACGCCGCCTGTGCCCGAGCCGGAAGCTAGTCCGCCAGCCGGCGGATTCGTACCAACCTCCGGCGAAGTTTCGCAGCGCATCGAAAGAACATCTCTGGAAAGCGATGAGGCGACGCCTCATCGCATTGGAGCAGAGGAGGTGTGTGGAGGGGCCGACAGTTCGAACTTCGACTGCTACGAGAAGCATTACGTAACGCTCGTGGATGAGAAGGGGATCGCGGCGGCGTTTACTGATCTCAAGGCGCGCTACGATGGAAATGGCTATGTGGTATCGCAATGTCATCCCATCACGCACGTGATTGGCCGCGAGGCGGCGCTCTCGTTCGCGACACCGGGCGAGGCATACACGCAGGGCGACAGCTTCTGCTGGTCGGGCTATTATCACGGCGTACTTGAGACGTTTCTAGAGAAAGTCGGCAGAGAAAATCTTCCAAAGGAAATCGATCACATCTGCGATGGCATCGAAGGTAAGGAGCGCTATAGCTTCGATTACTACAACTGCGTGCACGGCCTCGGCCACGGCGTCATGGCAATTACCGACACCGAGCTCTTCGAGTCGCTCGCCTACTGCGACTTTCTCACGGGAGACTGGGAGCAGAAATCCTGCGGGAGCGGCGTTTATATGGAGAACGTCATCGTGGACAATCTCAATCACTTCACGAAGTATCTACGGCCCGAAGAGCCCTTATATCCATGCACGGCGAGCCCTGAGAAATATAAAGAAACGTGTTACCTCATGCAGACCTCGTATGTTCTCAAGGTAAACGGTGGCAACTTTCCCGACCCCTTCGCGTGGTGCCGCAAGGCCGAGGAGCCGCACCGTGCGACATGCTTTCAAAGCCTCGGGCGCGACGCCTCCGGTCGCACTTCGAGTGATGCGCAGGGGAGCAAACGGATTTGTCTCATGGGAGAAAATTTCTTCGAGCGCTCCAACTGTGTCATCGGCGCTGTCAAAGATTTCATCTCTTACTTCCACTCCGACGCGCAGGCCGGAGAGTTCTGCGAACTCTTCGGCGAAGAGCCAGAACTCGTCTCCACCTGCCGCTCAACCGCAACCACCTACTACGCGCAGTTTTAAATAAAAAAACCGAGGGCGTTGCCGCCCCCGGGGTTCTCGTCGGCGGCTCACGATGCCGCCATTAGTTCAGTTCTTCGACTTGTCGACCAGCGCCCGTTGTTTGATCCAAGGCATCAATTCGCGGAGTCTCGCACCGACTTCTTCGGCCGGATGCTGAGCGAGCTTGGCGCGCATTGCCTTGAACGAAGGCTGCCCTGCTCGGCATTCGGAGACCCAGCGGCTGGCGAACGCACCAGACTGGATTTCCGAGAGGATGCGGCGCATTTCAGCACGCGTCTCGTCGGTGACGATACGGGGGCCGGAGACGTACTCGCCGAACTCTGCGGTGTTGGACACCGAGTAGTTCATGTTGGCGATGCCGCCTTCGTAGACGAGGTCGACGATGAGTTTGACCTCGTGGATGCACTCGAAGTAGGCCATTTCGGGCGCGTAGCCCGCGTTGACCAACGTCTCGAAACCGGCCTTCATCAGCTCGACGAGTCCACCGCATAGCACGGCCTGCTCGCCGAAAAGGTCGGTCTCGCATTCTTCTTGGAACGTAGTAGAGACGATGCCGGCCCGTCCGCCCCCAATTGCCGAGGCGTAGGACAGGCAAAGGTCATCCGCGTTGCCGGAGGCGTCCTTGTGGATTGCCATC
>MFLZ01000027.1:3202-10313 GCA_001781685.1 Candidatus Kaiserbacteria bacterium RIFCSPLOWO2_01_FULL_54_13 | reverse complement strand
ATTCCGAGCGCACGGTATGGCCGGGTGCCTTGGGAGCAATCATTAGGATGTCGAGGTCGGCACGTGGCTCGATGAGATTGAAGTGGATGTTGAGCCCGTGCGCGAACATGAGCGCCGCACCCTCCTTCATATTGCCGTGCAGGTGGTTACGGTAGATGTCGGCTTGCATTTCGTCAGGCGCGAGCATCATCATCACGTCGGCCCACCTGGCGGCCTCGGCGACCGTCCTGACCTGCAGCTTTTCACCCTGAGCCTTCTTGACGCCCTGCGAGTCTTCGCGCAGAGCCACCACGACATCCTTGACCCCGGAGTCGCGAAGATTCAACGCGTGGGCATGGCCCTGGCTGCCGTAGCCGATGATGGCGACCTTCTTCCCTTTGATCAGGTTGAGGTCGGCATCGCGGTCGTATCGCACCTTGATTGTCATTGTCTTAACCCTCGCCTTTCCTTACCCATGTTGCCGATGGGCTACGTGATAGAACGGCTCTATATGACAACCGTATAGAGTATTGACCTCGCGAACCATACAATGAGAATCAGCACTAGGTCAAGAAATTACAAAACGAAAAAACACTCTTACGTTCAGTTTTAGTCTCGGGAGAATTCTGATAAGCTTCGATATTCATGGCCTCGACGCTGCCTATAAAGAATCTACGCGAATACATTGCTTCGTTGGCGAAAAAGCATCCGGAAAAGGTGGCGCTTGTCGGCATAGATGAGAAGGGAAACGTTGTCGAAAAGATAAGCTACCAGCAGTTACTCGAGAGCATTGAAGCGGCGGCGGGAGAGCTTATGAGTATGGGGCTCCAGAAAGGCGATCGCATCGCTTTGGCCTTCCGCAACTCGCCTGCGCTTTTGATATGGAGCTGGGCGGCGTGGGCTACCGGCATCGTCACTGTGCCCATGGATACGAAGCGCGACACGCAGGAACTGTACGAATACAAGATAAATCTCAACAAGGCAAAATTTCTGATACTGGAGCGAGGCATACAGGTGGAGAAACTTCCGGGTGTGCGTATCAAAGTGCACACCGAATTCAATAAATATCGGGATTTACGAAATACCGATATACGATCACCCGATATCTGGGAGAAGGGACTTGCTCATCAGGCGCTTGTCTTATTTACATCAGGTACGACGGGGCATCCCAAGGGCGCGATGCTCTCGCTTCTGAATCTCATCGTCAACGCCGACGGCATAAGGGCGTGGCTTCAGTTCACTCCCGACGACACTTTCCTCGTCGTGTTACCCCTGCACCACATCAACTCGACGACGTTCTGCCTCTCCACGCTTCTTGCGGGCGGCACCATCGCGATTCCGCCTACTTATTCCAACTCGCACTTCTGGCAGCAAGTCGCAAAGACCGGAGCTACCATCACCTCGGTAGTCCAGTCTGTTGTGTTCGACCAGCTCTCCCGCGAAGCGGAATTCAGTGAGGTCCGACCTCACTGCATGCTTACGAGGATACAGATCGGCTCGGCCCCTGTTCTCTCACAGTCCGTGCAGGAATTCCGGAAAAAATTCGGTATACGGCTATATCAGGGCTACGGACAGACAGAAACGGCGCTTCGCGTCACGGGAGTCCCCATGGATATCCCCGAGAGCCTCTACGAGCAGCTTGTCGAAGAAAATTCGATCGGCACGGCGATGCCGTGGGCGGATCTTCAGATTTCCGACGAGAGTGGAAAGTTCTTAGGCGAGGGCGAAGAAGGCGAGCTCGTTGTGAAAGGGCCTGCGGTGATGGAAGGGTACCTCGGAAGGGAACCGGCGTTTCGCGATGGATACTTTCTCACCGGTGACGTCGGCCTCTATCGCGCGATCGATGGACGAAAGTACTACTACCTCAAAGGGCGCAAACGCGAGATCATCATCAAGGGCGGCATCAACATCTCGCCGGTCGCGGTCGAGAACGCGCTCAAAAAGATTTCCGAGGATATCGATCAAGTGCACGTCGTTGCTGTTCCCGATGAGCGCTACGGCGAGGAGGCAGGCGCTGTCATTTCATGGAAGGCAGGAATCGATGAGGCGCGTGCGAAGCGCCGCCTGAAGTGCGCGCTTCATTTTGGGACGCGCTTCGTGAGCTCGTACGAGACACCAAAGTACATCACCTCACTTCCGAAGGACGTGCTTCCGATGACTTCGACAGGGAAGGTTCAGCGCAGCATTCTAAAAAGCCAGTTGCCCTACGAGCGCTTCGAGTCTATATTCGGTCTCGTCAAAATGCCTGAGCGTCGCTTTACGGTTCTTCATAGATACTCGCGATGGGTGACTCCCTCGTACGATCTCTACAAACAGTGCTGGGGGGAACTCGCACCCGAGCGCGTGCAGTACGAGAAAGACATCTCTAAGCATCTCATTATTCTCGCGGCAGACGCGAAGGACCGAATCTTAGGGCAGATCTCAGTTATCCGCACGTCTCTTTCGGAAAAAGAGCTTCTCAAGAAGAAGTATGCAGAGCTGCTTAGCCCCGATGTACTCGATCGCGAGGGGAACGCGCTTGTGTGCATATCAATTTGCAACGCCGACTACAAACCGAAGCCGGTGCCAGAGGTCGCACGGATTCCGAGCGAAGATGAAGTGCGAAAATACCTCGCGGACGGACACGATCCCGTCATGAAATTCCACGAGAAACCAAAGGGCGGCCTGGCCGAAGGTGCAAAGCTTATCGACGTCATTCCGAATGGGCGCCCGGAGGACAAAAGCTCACTCGGCTACAATATGCTCCTTAAGTATCCTTCGCCTAAAGAGAATGTCGCTATTACCGAAGGAGCGCCGATCTCAAATCAGCTCATCGAGGTCGTTCTGCTTCTCGCGCACGATCTCGGAATCAAGAACGTCTACGCCTATTCCCGCCCCGGCGGCCTCGCCTCTTATCTATCCGCGAAGACCTAATTTCAGGTCGAAACCAAAAGACATTTTCGGAAGTCTATCTTCTTACACTCGCGAGAATCACATGCGCCAGACTTTGTCCTGCTTCGAGTATTGGAGCAGTTTCCATCGCACGTGCTCTCATATGATCTCTGTTTTTCTTAACACGCATGTCCAGATCGCTTTCTACAGCATGGTAATGTGCCATCTCCCACCTAACCTCCTCAGGATCTGTCGTGAGCCTGAATGGGTTAGGCTGAATGTTCTGAAATGCACTGAGTGGTCCATCTGGAGACAAAAGGCTTTGAATCATCTGCGGAGGAAGTCGCTTCTCTCTGTAGGCACTTCGAAAAAGGAAATGCGATGAGAGGCCGAAGAGATGACCGTCCTCAAGTGTATGTAAGTTCTTGGATATGAGAGCCGATATGTTTTCTTCGAGTCTCAGCACGTCTTTTCGTTGAGAATTCTCGAATCGAGGTTCTATGACGAGAACAGGAAATACAGGAGCTAACTGTGGAAGGTATATATTAGGATAGACATCAAATTTCCACTGCTTCTCCGCAATGTCTGCAAACTGCTCAACCGTCTCGATTGCTTTTATAGGCGCATCTCGAAGTTTTGGATAAAAGGTTACAGGGTTACGACCCAGAATCGCCGTATCGTGCGCCACGTCGAGGATGGAATCTCCGATCTGTATCGCATTTTGAAAATGCGTGTTGCTGTCGATTCCAAAAAACGGTCGGAGCAAGCCGCCTTCGCGCACGAAATTCTTCAAAATCTGCATGCCCGGTTTGCTCGAGTTCAGCATCTCCGCGCTTAGGCGATTGAAAACAGCGTCAGTGATTTCTGGGCAAAGTCCTTTTGGGTAGCGCAGATTTCCAGCGTGTAGGCGCTTTCGCAGCTCTGGATCTTTTTGCAGCGTCCGGTCAACTTCCTTCCGCAATGCTCGCGTGTCAGCAAGAATCGTTTCTTTATAGGGCAAGATCCACTTCTCGGTGATCGCTGTTTGGTCACCCGTGGGTGCGATTAATCCACCGATATCTTCAGGTCGAAGATTACGGCTGATGTTTCTCTCAACCATCTTATCGATTCCCATAGCGTTGCGCCTATTACGGTAGCATACAAAAGACCATGCACTTATCTTGATTTTTAGGCCCATTTCATGCTATTCTGAAAACACCAGTTTCAGTGTTCATTCATCAGTTTGTGTCCCAACCCCGAATCGCCGTTATTGTGTGACGGCCCAACCCGCACAAGGAGGACCAGGAAGTGAACAGCTCTAAACTCGAGATCATCAAGCCGCACGAGATTGTCAAATTAGGCGATCTCCTCATGAACTACAATGAAATGATCGGTGCAACGCTCGTGATCGCGAGTGTCGATCGCCGGAAGCTCGTGCATCCGCGTGAGTATTCCGTCACTGGCGATGAGGATGAGTGCTTTCCGGAAGAAGAAATCGGGCGCATTTTGTACAGCGTCCATGCCGTTCTGTTTGCGTGCGGAATGCCGGATACGACGCTCAGAGCATCCATCAAAGAGTTGGGCATGACGCTCGGCGGTGTCAAGGCGCTGGTCCAGCTTGCGAAGGAGAGCCCAAGACCGTCTTTTGATGGGCAGCTGCCGCTCATCGCGTCCGGCCGGCTCAAGTGGTCCGGTCGGAAGGAAAACGCGACTGCGCTCTGCCTCATTGAGCGTGGGCAAGAAGAACGCCGACTTGTGCCTACGTGGCTCAATCCGGAGCTCGCACCATACTTCGGGTGGCCTCCGCACTACTGGCATCTGGCGTTGAAGGAAAGACGCCGGGTGACCTACGGATGACCTTGCTCGTTTGTTATCCTTTACGTACACGAGACCCCCGGCTCGGAGCTACTACCGGGGGACTTTCTTTAACAATGAATTCTGATATGTTGAATTACCATCAAGTGTTATATATCTATGGCTAAAGCTACCGTCCAAGCACTCACGTTCGATACGAAGGAAGATGGCTGGGAAAAGAGCACCGGTTTCGTGATGCGGGATGTGCCCATGCCGGTTTTGGACGAAAAGAAAAACCCGGAGGACGCACTCTCGGTCAGGGCCTATGAATAGTGTGAACTTCGCATCGTTGGGATTTTTTGACAGGAAAACTTGGTAAATCAGCACAAAGTTCAGAGTAGTACATTTATGTCTCAACATAGCGTAAAAGCTCTTACATTCAACAGCATGAATCACGTCGAAGAATATAAGAAACTCTACTCCGAATCGATCAAAGAACCGGAGAAATTTTGGGCGGAAATCGCCGAGAAAGAAATCCAATGGTCTAAGAAATGGGATAAGACATTTGAATGGAACTACCCGGATTATAAATGGTTCGTCGGCGGTAAACTCAATATTACCCAAAACTGTCTGGACAGACACGTTGAAGCGGGATTGGGCAATAAAACAGCTCTTCTTTATTTGAATGAAAATTACAACAGGGTCGCTGTTTCTTACGGTGAGTTGCTAAATCAAGTGAATAAGTTTGCTAACGGTTTAAAGTCCTTGGGGGTAAAAAGAGGGGACAAAGTTGTCTTGTACATGCCGCTTGTCATAGAGCAAGTCGTAGCCATGTTGGCCTGTGCACGCATAGGTGGCGTCCATAACGTGGTATTCGGGGGGTTTAGCGCGCAAGCGCTGCGCGAGCGCATCGTGGATTCGGGCGCCAAGGTCGTCATCACAGGCACGTGGACCTTGCGCAGGGGAGTCAAGAAAGACCTCAAGGGCACGGTTGATGAGGCGATACAGGGTTTGGACGTTGTTGAACACATCATTGTTCTTCAAAGGGATGCCGCAAGTGCGCTGGTGGAAAAAGAAATAGATTTTTACGAACTTTTAAAAGATCAAAACGAGTTTTGTGTGCCGGAAGAGATGGACGCGGAAGATCCGCTTTTTGTTCTGTACACATCAGGCTCCACCGGAAAGCCGAAAGGCGTCGTGCACACGACCGGCGGGTATAGCTTGTACACACACTATACGACCAAGAAAGTCTTTGACATCAGAGAAAACGATATCTATTGGTGTACGGCAGACCCGGGTTGGATCACCGGCCACAGTTATGTAGTGTATGGTCCTTTATCCAACGGAGTGACTTCCGTGCTAGTCGAAGGTGTGCCGGATTTTCCTACGCCCGATCACTGGTACAAGATTATTGAAGAGCAAAAAGTGAGTATTTTCTATACCTCGCCTACGGCTATTCGTATGTTGCGCAAATACGGCGAACAATACTGCGAGAAACACGATTTCTCGTCTCTGAGGGTATTAGGCACGGTGGGTGAACCCATTAATCCGGAAGTTTGGCAATGGTACCGGAAACATATCGGCAGCGGTGATCGACCTGTCGAGGACACATGGTGGCAAACGGAGACTGGCGGGCACATGATCGTTACATTGCCCGGCCTGCCGCAGAAGCCGGGCAAGGCCGGCAAACCGTTTTTCGGCATTGATGTCGATGTGGTCAACAAGGAAGGTAAGAGCGTGTCAGTTAACGAAAAGGGGTTCCTCGTTATCAAAAAACCATGGCCGTCGGCTTTGCGTACCTGTTTGAACGACCACGAAAGGTTCAAGAAGTATTGGAATGAGATCAAGGGCGTCTACTTTACCGGCGATTTCGCTATAAAGGATGAGGATGGCGACATTCAGGTCTTAGGGAGAAGCGACGATGTCATAAGCGTTTCCGGCCACAGGCTCGGCAGTGCCGAAATAGAGAACGCGCTTCTCACTCATCCGGCTGTCTCGGAAGCGGCGGTGATCGGGAAACCTGACGAAATCAGGGGCGAGAAGATCAAAACGTTTGTGGTCTTGAAACCGGGGCATGCGCCGGGCGACGATCTCGTGAACGACATCAAACGTCACATAAAGCGTGAAATTGCCAGTATGGTCGTGCCGGATGAGATTGAGTTTGCGCAGGGACTTCCGAAAACCCGCAGTGGGAAGATCATGAGGAGGGTCCTGAAGGCAAGGGAACTGAAACAGGATGAGGGAGACTTATCGGTTTTAGATACTTAAATGCAGCGGGTATTGGAAAAGATAGACAAGTATATTCGTGCGGCGAATTATCTTACCGTGACGCAAATTTATTTGCAGGATAATTTTTTACTTGAAAGGCCTTTGGTCGCGGAGGACATCAAGCCGAAATTATTCGGCCACTGGGGCACTTGTCCGGGCATTAATTTTGTGTATGGACATTTGAACCACTTGGTGAAAAAGCACAAGCAGTCCAGCATTT
>MFLZ01000027.1:0-3174 GCA_001781685.1 Candidatus Kaiserbacteria bacterium RIFCSPLOWO2_01_FULL_54_13 | reverse complement strand
CGGCCACGGCATGCCGGGCCTGCAGGCCAACCTTTTTTTGGAGGGCACATTAGCAAAATATTACACGCAGGCAAGCCGAGACGAAAAAGGAATCGGCTATATTTCCAAAATGTTTGCTTGGCCATTTGGATTTCCCAGCCACTGCAGCCCTGAAACACCGGGACTGATCTTGGAGGGCGGAGAGCTGGGATATTCGCTTTCGTCCGCTTACGGCGCGGTTTTGGATAATCCGGAACTGCTCGCGGCAGTATTAATCGGCGACGGCGAAGCCGAAACCGCTGCTATCGCTGCGTCGTGGCATATAAACAAATTAATAGATCCGGCGACCAATGGCGCGGTTTTGCCCATCTTGCATCTCAATGGCTATAAAATTTCTGGCCCCACGATTTTTGGCAGAATGAGCGACAAAGAACTGAAGAGTCTTTTTGAGGGTTATGGGTACGAAGTATTTTTCGTCGGTGGCAAGAAGGTCGGTGAACAAATGCTGAACACTCTTGAGAAATGTTACAAGAGAATCAAACTCATTCAGCAAAGAGCCAAAGATGGGGAAATCTTTAAGCCAGTTTTCCCGATGATTATTATGCGTACACCCAAGGGTTGGACCACGGTCAAAGAATTGCGTGGCCAGAAAATCGAAGGCACGATATTAGCTCATCAGGTGGTCATGCCCACTGTACGCGGAGATGAACAAGAGCTTAGGGCGCTTGAGGAGTGGCTTAAATCGTATCGCTTTGGAGAGTTGTTTAACCCGAAGACGGGATTTAGTAAAGATGTATTAGATATTATTCCTGGTCATGATCTCTTGATGGGTGACAATCCGCACATGTTCGGCAAGAACTATAAGCCGTTGGTTTTGCCTGATGCAGACAAGCTCGCTAAAGATGCCTCTCTGCCGGGCAGGATCCAATCTAACTCCATGCGAATGGCAGGGAGCTACCTTAAGGAAGTATTCGATCTTAACAAAAAACAAAAGAATGTACGCCTTATGTCGCCTGACGAAACCTACTCTAACCGTTTGGATGAGGTTTTTAAGGTCACGTCCCGCGGTTTTGTTTGGCCGCATGACCAGACGGACAAAGACATCACTAGGGAAGGCCGGGTCATGGAAATGCTTTCCGAGCACAATATGCACGGTCTCGCTCAGGGTTATGTGCTTACAGGCCGGCACGCTGTGTTTACCACGTACGAGGCCTTTGCCCAGATCTTTTCCAGCATGGCGCATATGTACCAAAAGTTCTTGAAATACGTCCGCGCTATGCCTTGGCGCTTGGATATTCCCTCCATCAACTATCTTTTAACTTCTACTGTTTGGCGGCAGGAGCACAACGGCTATTCGCACCAAAATCCAAGTTTCATTTCGGGCATGCTGGAAAAGCACAACGATTTCGTCAAAGTATATTTTCCGGTGGACGACAACAGCATGCTGGCAGTTTTGGAAGAGACTCTGTCCTCCAAAAACCGGATGAATGTTATTGTTGCCGGCAAAACGCCGGAGCCGAGATGGTTGAGCTTGGCGGCGGCCAAAGCATCCCTTAGAGACGGTCTTAGCACGTGGGATTTTGCCAGCGACGAAAATCCGCATATCGTTTTAGTCGGTGTCGGGGATTATGTGACCAAAGAAGCAGTGGCTGCCCGAGAGCTGGTCAAAAAAGAGGAGCCTTCGGCGCGCATACGCTTCGTGAACGTCGTAAGGCTGCAGGCCGCATGTTCCTGCGAAAAGGAATTCCATCCGCAGATTCCGAATGCAGAGAAATACTTCACAGTGAACAAACCGGTCATCGTCAATTTCCACGGCTATCCCGAAGCGCTCAAGGCGATGCTTTTTAATGTCAAGAATCCCCAGCGTTTCTCTGTTAATGGCTACCGCGAGCAAGGCGGTACTACCACGCCTTTTGACATGCAAGTGAGAAACAAAACGGATCGCTACCATCTGGCTATAGAAATCATAGAGATGCTCGCGAAAGAGAAGATCGTAGCGGGGGAAAGAAAAAATGTGTTAGTTGCCAAATATCAATCGGCATTGGATGCACATCGGACATATATAAAAAAGGTGGGGGCCGATCCGGAAGAGATCGAGAACTGGCAATGGGCTAGCGCCGGACTAAAAACGATTGACAGAGCAGATATACAGCACGAGGGCATCCTAGAAAATGCCAGGACGATCGCCTTTGTGGGTTTGTCCGAAAAACCTCAACGTCATAGCCATCTCGTCGCCAAGTATTTTCAGGGAAAGGGGTATCGGATTATTCCGGTAAACCCGAATGTCAGTGAAGTACTGGGCGAGAAATCATATAAAACTCTTTTGGATATTCCCAAGCATATTCACATTGACATTGTGGACATTTTCCGGAAGCCTTCAAAAGTTGTATCTCACATGCAGGAAGTAGTAGATCACGGGGATATTAAAACGATATGGCTCGCCGAGGGCGTGAACAGTTCGGAGGCCGAAGAGTTCGCAGAAGACTATGGTCTTTCCATGGTCACGAACTATTGCATCATGGAGGCCTACAAGAAAATAGATAAGAAAACGGCCAAAAAGTTCACATAGGTTGGCAAGAAGTTCGGAATCGTATAGTTTGACATGAATTGTAAAAAGTAGGATTGTATTTCTGTCGACACTGGAGGACAACCATGAGACAGGTCTTTTTGGGCGACTTGAGTCGCCTCGTTTGCCCGGCGCTCGGACAGGTGGGTCTTGCGGACCTTGTTGCCAAGGCGAAGGCGGCGGGAAAGCCGATCACAGGCTCTCTCTCTGTCCTCGTCGCAGGGCGTGAGAGGTCGGTAACCGGTCGTTACGATCCGGCGATCGACGAACTCAAGGTCGAGGGCCACCTTGACTGACGATCGAGCTTGAACCACGAGGGGTCGCCGCGCTTGAAGCGGCGACCCTCTCCCTTTTAATGTCTGCAAGTTATCAGCTACCAGCTATAAGCTGATTTAATACGGTCGTTCTTTTTCCAGCTCGTCGCGAAGTATTTTCAGGGAAAGGGATATCGGATCGTTCCAGTAAATCCGAATGTCAGTGAAGTATTGGGCGAAAAATCATATAAAACTCTTTTGGATATTCCCAAGCATATTCACATTGACATTGTGGACATTTTCCGGAAGCCTTCAAAAGTTGTATCTCACATGCAGGAAGTAGTAGATCACGGGGATATTAAAACGATATGGCTC
>MFLZ01000026.1 GCA_001781685.1 Candidatus Kaiserbacteria bacterium RIFCSPLOWO2_01_FULL_54_13 | reverse complement strand
TACATCATCGGTCATCATCATGCTATACTCGCTTCGCTCGTTTAGCCATCGCTCGCGCGAAAGCGACAGCAGGCTCTCGCTTCTCTCGCTCCTCTAGGCTATAGTCTCTTCTGATGAATCCCGTTAGAAGTTGCGGAAGAAGTGGTTTGAACGGGAGCATGTAGTGACGCAAAATATGAGTCGAACTATTGTCAGCATAATACACAAGTCGGAAGGATAAACTTCCTACTTCTAACGGGATGAAGCAAAAACGGGCGCATTTCATCGGCATTGCGGGCATGGGAATGAGCGCGACTGCAATTCTTCTCAAAGAACAAGGCTGGCAAGTGAGCGGCTCGGATGCCGAAGCGTATCCTCCCGCGACGAACCAACTTGAGCGGCACGGTATTCCCTTCGCAACCTCTTATGACCCCAAAAATATCCCAACGGACACGAACTTAATTGTCATTGGCAAGAACGCGAAATTGACACGCGAAAACAACGCAGAAGTGCAGGCGGCGTACGAATCCGGCATTCGGATCGCCTCATTTCCCGAGTTGCTCGGCGAGATTGTTGAGCATCGAGAACCCATTGTCGTCGCTGGCTCGTACGGCAAATCAACCATCACCTCGCTCATTGCGTGGTGTCTCTCACGCTCGGGAATCGACGCAGGGTGGTTTATCGGCGCTGCGCCGGAAGGAATGGAGCCGGCACATCTAGGTACACATCTTGTCTTCGTGATTGAAGGCGACGAATATCCAACCTCTCACGATGATTCGCGCCCGAAATTCTCCCACTACCAGCCACACGACGCGCTGATAACGGCGGCAACCCACGATCACGTCAACATCTACAAAACACAGGAGGATTTTTTGAAGCTATTTCACGCATTCGTTTCAATCCTTCCGAACGACGGCATTTTGGCTCTGTGCGCCGATGAGCTCAATGCGAAAGCGCTTGCAGCAGAGACAAAGGCACAAGTCATCTTCTATGGACTGACCCCGACCGCCACATGGCGCGCAGAACGCGTCAGGCATGGCGAGCAAACGACGTTTGACCTAATGCATGTCAAGCAGCGTGTCGTTGCGCTATCAACCTCGCTCATGGGAGAGCACAATGTCCAAAACATTGTCGGCGCCTCTGCGATACTACTTGAGAAAAAGCTAATAACACCCGAACAACTTGCCGAGGCACTCAAAAGTTTCAAGGGCCTCGCGCGGCGGCTTGACCAAAAGACCGCACGTTCATCCATTCCCGCATACGAAGGCTTCGGCTCCTCGCGCGAGAAGTTGCAAGCGGCCATCAGGGCGCTCAAAGTACAATATCCAGACAAACGCCTCGTCGTGGTATTCGAGCCACACACGTTCAGTTGGCGCAATAAAAAAATGCTGCACTGGTTCGACACAGCTTTCGAAGGTGCCAGGTTTGTGCTGCTCTACAAACCCGCCGAGCAAGGTGCGGAAACGCACGAGCAAAGCACGCAAAAAGAAATGGTCGAGCGACTTTTACGCTCAGGCGTAGCGGTCAAACCAGCGACAAGCCCAGATGACGCAATGAATATTTTGAACGGAGAAATCCGCAAAGGAGATACTATCCTCCTTTCCTCATCTGGCCCGATGGACGGCCTCATTGAACAAATCCCGCAATGGCTCGATAATACATTTGCATGAAGTTCTTCTCTAGCGAACTCGGACACGAATATGCCAAAACCTACACCTTCGGCTATTGCAATTACGGCGTGCTTGAAGCAGGAGACAAACTCTCAGAAATGTACGAGCGCGGCTACCTCCCCTATTCCGGCTCTCCGGAGAGTAAAGGAATGTTTTATATGGCGCGCGGCGGTCGTATGTATCTTCCGGAATTCGAGCTCGACAGCGAATGCCGCCGCGTCGCAAAGAAATTCGAGAGCTTCACGCGCGAGACAATTCCATTCAGAGAATTCCCGGTTGATGCCGCATGGAAGCAATTCTGGCTCGACTATTTCGCCCGCGTGCACGGTCCTTCTGTCATGCCTGCTGCACGCCTCGATTTTATCCTCGATTTCGGCATCATATCGAATGTCGGCATCTACCGCGATGCCGCGGGTGTCCCGCGCGGCTACTCGCTTGAGGTCGTGGCGGAGACGACGACACACGATTGGTTCCACGCATGGGACGCAACACTCGATAAATCCTCATTTGGCATGTACGTACTCTTAGATATCGGCCGAGTGGCCAAGGCCCGTGGTGCCAAGTATTACTACTGCGGTACCGTCTATGGCGATTCGAACGGCGCGAGCTACAAGACCAATCTCCCCGGCCTAGAGTATTGGAATGGCAGAGAGTGGGTACGCGAAGCAAAGCTCGCACGGCTTAGGAGCCGTCTCAAGACCGATGCCACACGCCGCATCGCATTACTCGACGAGTGGAAAGAAAACCGCCACCTCTTCTAAAACTGCTCACTGCAGTACCTCGATCGTGTAGTCAGTTTTCGGGAATAGTCTTTTCACAAAATCCCGAAAGCACTCGGAGTCTCTCGAGATAACGAAATGTGTTTTGCCGTCACCTGCCTCACGAGGCCACCACTCCCGCTCTGCGCGCTCGGAGACGACGTGAGCAGGATCCAGAATTATGAGTGAGCCGAAGATCCTCTGAAAAACCGATAGAATCAGAGGATAGTGCGTGCAAGCGAGAATTAGCACGTCAAAATCCTGCAATCGAACTCCGGCAAATGCTGCCGTGATCTTTTCCTCCAGTACCGACTCCTTCGCTCCGGATTCAATAGAGCCTGCAAGATCGGGTATCGGGATCTCGACGACATCCTTTCCGATCATCTTGAATCCCTGTCTATAGAGACTGCTCTTTACTGTTGCGGGCGTCGCGGTGAGAAGCAGCCGTTCTTTCGAATTCTTAAATAGCGCTACGGTAGGCCCCACCATCTCAATGAGGTGAGCCGGAGCTATTTCAAGCGTATCAAAGAGCGACACCGCGAGCGACGCAGAAACACTGTTGCATGCCGAAATGATGCTCCGCACTCCACGTTGGCGAAGAAAGGAAATCGCGTCTATCGTGAGCTGAGAGAGTTCATCGTGTGATTTTGATCCATAGGGCGCGTTCTTGATGTCACCGAAGTAGAGAACATCGGGCGATGTGAGTCTGTCGCGCAATGCGCGCAATACGGTGAGACCCCCGGACCCTGAATCGAAAATCCCAATCATTTTCGAAACTATAGCACTTTACATCTCTCGATTCTGTTTTCTGACACGTTATGCACATTGCGCGGGAAGCCTGCAGGAATACAATCACATTCCACGGTTAGTTGTGGAAGTGAGGTTTCCTGCTTCGCATAAAGCTACGCAGGACAAGAATTCCTCCACTGTGCCGCAACGGTAAAGTCCCGCCTCGGCGGGAACAAGTCCGGTCTTCAACTCGCCGTTATCCCGAGCAGGATTGGTGCTGAATACAGCACGAACTGTGAGAAATCTCTGCTTGGGGCAGGGGTTTTTCATTTGCAACCATGGCTAAAAAATACATCGCACTCGCAGTCGCAATCGTCGTCCTCGGCGGAGGAGCTTTTTTGAGTCAGCAGTGGTTCATTCAAACGTTCGATGCGACAACAGAGAGAAAAACACACGCAATAACCTTCGCCGCCGACACAGAGGGAACTGTGTTGAATGTGATGAATGCTCTCAAATCCGAAGACAAGCTCTCGTTCTCCGGCCGCGACTTCCCGAGCCTTGGATTCTTCGTAGAAGAAATTAACGGCTTGAGGAGCACGGATGGTTATTACTGGATATTGATCATCAACGGTGAAAAGTCAAAGCTCGGTGCGTCGTCCGCTCGGGTGCAACCTGGAGATGTCGTCGAGTGGCGCTACGAAGAAGGTTATTAACCATTATCAACAACCTGATTTCTATGAGTTGCTTCGTTCGTTTGCTTTCAGGCGCCGTACTTCTCTTCGTGCTTGTAACGATTCCTACCCTCACGCACGCACAAAGCGTCGAAGGAAACATCGAACTGCCTGACAACTGTACTGTAACGGACAAAGTCGGCGGACAACATACGTTCCCGCAAGAAAACTCTCCGAGCGAGTTTCTCGCGGTCTGCGCGCTTGCGAAAGCCCTCCAAACAGGACTCATTACGGACATGCGGCTCAGCGAATTTCCTGGATTCGGCTTGTTCGTAGAAGGATTGAATGGCGTGGTAGCCGGCAGCGACGAATACTGGGCACTATGGCTGAGCGGAGCTTTCGCAGAATGCGGCATCGAATGCCTCACTCTTACCCAAGGAGACACGATCTCTTTCATCCTCACATCCTTCGAAGGAGAAGAACGCGGAGCAAGCATCGTTTTGCACATAAGCGCGCTGACGCAAACTTCTGAAGGAAACGCCCCAGCTGCTCCCTCGTCTTCTTCCTCCGGCGGAGGAGAGTATCTGCAAGGCCGTCCATTCGACGTGTCGGCTGCGCTGAATTTCCTCGCGGATAATCAGAACGACGACGGCTCCTTCGCTTCTTCACTACTGACAGATTGGGCGGCCATCGCCTTTGGCGCGGCGGAAGGAGCGGGCTGCAGTGATTGGTGCCAGGCGGCGCACGGAAAGTTACGCTTTTACCAACGCAGTGCACGGCCGGAGCTTTCCAGCGCGACCGACTACGAACGTCATGCGATGGCGCTCATGGCACTCGACATCAATCCGTTCGCAGAGACAGGCAGCGATTACATCACGCCCATCGTTGATGAATTTGACGGGGCCCAGATAGGCGACGCTTCCCTCGTGAATGACGACATCTTTGCTCTCTTCCCGCTTCTCCATGCTGGATATGCGAAGACCGACACCATGATTGATATGATCGTTAAGTTCATTCTCTTCAAACAAAAAACGAACGGCTCGTGGGAAGGAAGCATTGATCTGACAGCAGCCGCGATACAGGCGCTTGCACTCTTCCCCGCGCGATCCGATGCAATAGAGGCTATCGAAAGAGCCCAAGAATTCTTGCGTCGCAACCAGAATGAATCGGGAATCTTCGGCACAAATAGTTTTTCCCTGAGTTGGGTATTACAGGCGACTCGCTCGCTGGGGCAAACACCGGACGACTGGAAAAAAAGCGGTGTCACACCACTTGGATACCTTGGCGTTCTCCAGCAGGAAGATGGCGGCGTAGAGCCTATGAGCATGAGGTCCGACACGCGCATATGGGCCACGAGCTATGCGATACCGGCTGCACTCGCAAAACCATGGCACTCGATACTGAAAGATTTCTCTCGACCTGTTGGGACCGAGACGTTGTCATCCGTATCTGAAGTCGTACTGGCTCCGATACCCTCAACGGTTTCCGCCCCGATAACCCCTCCCAAGCCGACTCCTGCCATCGTTCCATCCCAAGCTACACCTTCGGATGTCGAACAATCGGGGATGACTGCGGCAAACACGACTACCGCGCAACTTGCTGCTGCTGCAACACCAAGCGAGAACGAGTGGAACAGCAACGGGATTTGGTTGGCGGGAGTGGCACTTATTTTCAGCGCGACCTTTTACTTCTTATTCCGGCGCGCTTGAAGAGCGACCAATACATGTCCTCTTTCGCAGAAATCTGAACTTCCTTGCGCCTTGCGGTGAGCTTGTCGAATCCGTCGACAAACTCAACGGGTGCATCTTCGATAATCGCGAGCGGCCGACGCTCCGCACCCTCGCCCATCACGAGTGTCGCGGCCGTGGCAAGAGAGTCTGCGATATCTGTCATCGTGACTTTGAGCTTTCTGCCGAATAAATCCCTCTTCCCACGATAGTCCCTCACACCGCGGAAACCCGCGTATCCGAGAGCCAAACCGGTAACACCCGCTCGCATCGGAGAAATGCGACTGTCGGTAATGACGATGCCGAGGTTCTTGATTCTATAGAGGCGCTTGAGCTCTTTTCGCAATTTCCCGGCCGACTTAAAGCTATCTTTTGGAAGCAATACGAGCTTTCCGTTCGCATTCGAATCGTCGATTCCTGCATTCACAAGAAGCATTCCGTCTTTCTCCGTCCACCACCACTCTGGATGCGTTTGCAATGCCCACTCGCTCTCCCTTTTGATCAACGCTTCTTTCTCCTTGCGGCCGCGCGCTGAGACCGCCCGCCCCTCCGCCAGCGCAACTATTTTCGACGTAACAGCAAGCACGGAGCCGTTCTTGAGCTTCGGAACGTATTTTCGAATGAAGCCAATGAGATCTTCACGCTCCTCGAAGATTCGTGTCCGAACAGCGCGAACCTTCATGCCCCCTTATCGCGCAAAAGGCGCAGGCCGAGGTATGAGAGGGGGGTGTAGACGAAGCCCATTGCGACCTTGAAGAGCCACCAGCTGATAATGATGCCTACCAAGACCGAGGTCTCATAGACGCCATAGAAGGCGATAACCATGAAAAGTACCGTGTCGAGGAATTGCGACCAGAGATTCGAAAGGTTGGAGCGAAGCCAAAAGTTCGACTCGCCGAAGAGCTTGCGGAAGAAAAAGAATGATATGACGTCTTGATACTCCGCGACGGCAAACGCGACGAGAGACGCAATCGCGATTCTGATGGTGATGCCAAAAATCTGATTGTAGCTCTGATGCACCCATTCTCCCGCCGGATCCCACGGAAGCGCTACCGAGAGCAGAGAATAGAAAATAAATATCGCAGTCGATATGAATCCCGCAAGTACGAACAGCTTCGCCATGCGCTTGCCGTATACTTCACCGATGACATCGGTCGTGAGAAACACAAACGGGAACGAAAAGACAGCAACCGAGACGTGAAGTCCCAGAATAAAGGGCATTATTTTGAGGCCGAGCGTGTTCGCTGCAAACAAGGAGACAAGGTAGACCGCAAGCGCGACCACTACCTTTTTAGTGTCCCGTTCGGAGAGGACTGGCATAAGAAAGCCGTATTCTACGAGATTTCACTTTTCGCGCAATACAGCTAGTATTGAGGCCTCGGGCGAGTGGTGGAACGGCAGACACGTACGCTTCAGAAGCGTATGAGGTAACTCGTGGGGGTTCGAATCCCCCCTCGCCCACTGGGAGTTTTTACCCCGTAGCGAACTTGTTCTGCTTCGGGGCGAGTCTCCCCGCACCCACACAACAGGAAAGTGCAAGCTGACGATTGTCGCTGGACTTGACCTTGTCGCATTTTCCCTTTTTACCTAAGTAGAAACTTGCTGACGCGCAAACGCAGGCATCTTGATACTTACAAGGCGCAGCGCAGCATTGATTCTATCTTGTGCCTCTGAACTCGAACAAGGATCGCGATGTCTTGACCCTTTCAGAACTTTAGGCTCAATCTGCTCTTGATTATCTCTCCTTCTTAGAATCGAGTTGTGGGGAACAATACCGTCCTTTTCCCCTCCGAGAACAACTGTCGGATATTCCCCCGCGTGGTGCGGCTCGTACGCGATACTGTCTTGTACACGTTTCATATTCGCCCACCGCACAAAAAACCCCGCCGCTGGATCGAGCGGACAGTTATGTACGACGAGGCCAAGGTGGCCCGGATACTTCTCGGAAAGCGAATCGGCGACCGTTTTTGAGATTAATCCTCCTATTGAGTACCCTAGAAGCCGCACGGAGGCACCCCGGGCAAGATGCTTCTCAGTAAGTTTCAGAAGATGCGACTGAAGCGTATGAATGCGATCCAAGTCGCGACCGCTATAGAGCCAGTCAAGAGCGATCCAACCCTCTTTACGCAAATCCTCTATGTTCGGATGAACTCGGTCAAACATGGCTTTCATCCGTTCGAAGGTATCCGTGTCGAACATGCCCGGCACATATATCACTATTCCCTCCGCTTTGTGGTTGCCACGCACGTGCTCAACTACCTCTTTTGGGGCCTTATGGTAGTCGAGCCGTCTTTCGCGAGCAGAAAACCATTGCGCAACAGAAAAGCCGATAACTCTTGGTCCGAACACCCATTCAACTGTTCTCTCAAAGGATTCTCGCTGCTCTCTGCTCATAGCAATGGGTTGTGCAAACGCCATCGCAAAGCTGTTCAGCTGTTGAAGCCACAAGCGAGATCCGATTACAGATTCTTCTTTTGACGGTCTCTCGGAACTCTTTTTGCCAAGCGATTCCTGCATCACCTCATTGTACCCCTCTAGGCAGATAGGCGTAGCCAACTTGGAACAGTAAGTGTTTTAGTGTCTCTTCCATCCCATCGGATGTCGCCGTGCATGACCATGTTTGTTATTTTCGGCTGCCATTCGTGTTCGGCGGCGCGCACCGCTGATTCGATTTCGTCAGCCGTCATCGCCTTTTTAAGAGGAACGCGATGCTCGAAAAATACCGGCCCACGATCGAGCTCGTCCGTCACAAAGTGCATCGAGAATCCCGATTCCGATATCTCCCCTGCATCAAACGCCGCTTTCACGGCCTCGTGCAATTTCTTCCCATACATTCCCTTTCCGCCGAATCGTCCGCTGAGTTGCGAGAGTAGCGCGGGATGAATGTTAAACGTTCTGCGAGGATCGAGCCCCTCTACTTTTTTCAACCACCCCGAAAGCGCCACCCATTCCGCACCACTATCTCGCACAATCGCTCGGTATACGTTGCCCAGTGAGCTGTCACCTATTCCTAAATTCTTAAGAACATTAGAATAGCTAGAAGGATCGAAGTGAATGAAAGGAATGCCGAGTCGCTCCGCGCGCTCGCGCACGCTCCCGTGATCATTATTCGATACTACGGCAACTATTTCGGCATCGAGCCCACCTGTTTTGCTCGCGCGGACGAGGTTCTCAAACCCCGAACCGCCACCATCTTTCGTGCCAGACGCAAATACAACCAGCTTCGGCTTGGTCATGCGGCATTTATTATTGCAGTCTTTTGCAAAACACTAGAATAAACTACTCAACAGCTTCCACCGATGCGCCGAGTTTGGTGAGGCGCTCGTGGAGATTTTCGTAGCCGCGGTTGATTGGATACACGTCGTAGAGCGTTGATTCGCCTTCGGCGGCGAGCATGCCAATGAGAAGAAGTGTGGCGGGCCGGAGCGCGGGCGGAGCCTTGATGTCAGCACCATGCAATTTCGTCGGCCCTTCTATCTCGACTCTATGCGGATCAATCTGCGTCATTTTTGCGCCGAGTTTTACCATCTCCATGTAGTGCTTCGCACGGCCTTCGTATACCCAGTCATGTATCAACGTCGTTCCCTTCGCTTGCGTGGCAATCGGGACAAAGTACGGAAGATTATCAATGTTGATGCCGGGATACGGCCGAGGAGCAATCTTTTCCGGCGGCGCATGGAGCTCCGAGCGAAGTACAGTCAGACCGCAGAGCCTTGCACTTCCGTTCTCCGCCATGTAGTCCTTCCCTCGACGGTACGAGAGGCCCATGTGCTCGAGTGTAAGGAGCTCGAGCTCGAGAAAGTCGATCGGGCAACGCTCGATGGAGAGTTCGGAGCCAGTTGTGGCCGCGAGCGAAATGAAAAACATCGATTCGATTGGGTCTTCGCTCGGCGCGTAGACGACCGACGTATTTATGTCCTCGACACCGTGCACCGTCAAGGTCGTCGTCCCCACGCCCTCTATCTTCACTCCGCATTTTTCGAGGAAACCGCAAAGGTCTCGCACCTGATAGTTGGCGGAAGCATACTTAATGACCGTTTTGCCAGGAATTTTTGCGGCCGCCATTAAGACGTTTTCGGTGCCCGTGTCGCTCGCCTCGTACATGATGATCTCTCGCAGTCCGCCGGCTGGCGGATCGCCAACCTCCACGTGGTAGGTGTGTTTCTCTTCGTTGCCCTCGAGCGTAATACCAAGACGCGCAAGGGCATCCACATGCGCGCCGAGACTGCGCTTTCCCAAATCGCATCCTGTCGGAGCAGGCAAATCAAACGAGGAGAACAAATGCGCAAGCGGCGCCGCGAAGAGCGCGATGGAGCGCGTTTTGCCAGCTGATTCTTTGTTGATGTTGGAAAGATTGACGGCGTCTGGCGTAATTGTCATTTCCCCGCTCTCGCTCCACTCCACCTTTACGCCAATGCTTTCAAGCACTTCGATGAGTCGTTTGACCTCCTCGATGCGCGGCATGCGCTTCAAGGTTGTCGTGCCCCGATTTAAGAGTGAGGCGGCAAGAAGCGCCACCGCCGCATTTTTGGAAATGTTGGTCGTAACTGAGCCGGAGAGCTTTTTCCCGCCGATGACTTTGTAGTTCATGACTTAAGCATTATACGTGTGTGCGGGTGGAAGGAATCGGACCTTCGGCCTCTGTCTTATCAGGACAGCGTTCTACCACTGAACTACACCCGCATTATGGTTGCGTCTCGGCGATGGTAGCAAAAATGGGGCTTATATGCTACTTTCTGTATGACCGCAGGTAGTTTTGCACTCCGCTGTTAATGACTCGTACTGTAACAAATACTGCACTGGTGACAATGT
>MFLZ01000025.1 GCA_001781685.1 Candidatus Kaiserbacteria bacterium RIFCSPLOWO2_01_FULL_54_13 | reverse complement strand
TATGCGCTCGCCAAAATGCCAGTTGCGCAACCCCGCGCGGCGGCGTTCGTCGATCAAGCCGCGCAGCCGGTCAATTTCGAAAACACGCCGCGCGTACTCCTGCATCGTCGTGATATTCGTGAGGAGATCGACGGTCGTGCCCGTAAGCGCGGTCTCCAGTTTTTGGGCGTGCGCAGAGAGGGGAACGCGCTTTCTCACGATGTATATGTTGAATGCGATAACCGTCAAGAGCCATCCCAAAAATATCCATGCCAAGACGGCGCTCGTCGCGAATGCGATGGCAAAACTTACGATGGAAAACACAACGAGTTCTGAGAACCGCCACAAAAGCTGTTCGACCAAATCCACCATGCCGTTTGACCCGCGACTGACCTTGTTGGCGATTGAGCCTGCAAAGCGGTCCGAGAAATACGAGCGGGAGTGGAGTGTGACATAGGCAGTGAGCGCATGACGCGCCGTCGCCCGCGCCCCTGTCGCCCAGAATGCTCCGACGAAGCCGCTCACGCGCCAGATGATCTTCGCTCCAAGAAGTATCAGGAGGTACGCTGCGCACGCCCAGGCGAGAGCCTCATACGAGCCGCCTTGTTGCAGTTCGAAGGCCGAATTCGTGATGAGCTTGAAGACGTAGGGAATGCTCGCATAGAGCGCGCCCGCGATGATGACAGCCACAAACGCGACGGTGGCCCTTTTCCAGTGCGGACGCGATGCGAAAAGAAAGAACCGCGCGGGATTCGTGCTTGTAGGAAAATCGTCCCGCCAATAAGAAGACATGCCGATCATTATAATCGCTTTGCTCGCACAGCCGACGCTTGCTCGGAAATGTGAGCAAGCTCCAGATTCACTCGCTTCGCTTGGCTATAATGCTATAACATGATGATGAAAATACTCGGTATAGAAACATCTGCGGACGACCCCGGTACCACATCGCCTGCGGCGATGGCTACGGGGCATGACGTGCACACTTCAACCTTCGCTTTACATCCGAACCTTATATGAAAGTCCTGGGAATAGAAACTTCAGCGGACGATACTGGCATCGCGCTCATAGAAGCCGAAGGCGATCCGCCAGCTGGCGGACGGTCCAGCTTCAAATTCAAAGTCCTCGGCAACGTCGTGAATTCGCAATCGCATGCAGAGTACGGCGGCATCTACCCCAACGTCGCAAAGCGCGAACACATCAAGAATTTGCCGCTAGTTCTGGAAAAAGTCCTATTGCTCGCAAAAGAATCAGTTTCTCGCCCTAACATAGATACTATTGCTGTCACGGTCGGCCCCGGGCTTGAGCCGTGCCTCTGGACCGGTATCAGCTTCGCGCAAGAACTCTCGAAGAAATGGTCCGCCAGCCGGCGGATGCCCATAATTCCCGTCAATCACATGGAAGGCCATATTGTCCTCTCAATGATGGAAATATCGGGACTTCGTAAGTCCCGATATCGGGATTTACGAAGTCCCGATATCGGCGAAAGACTGCACAACTTTGAATTCCCTGCTCTCGCCCTCCTTATTTCTGGAGGACATACCGAGCTCATCTTGATGAAGGAGTTCAGAAGATATCAATATATCGGTCGCACGCGCGATGACGCGGTGGGCGAAGCGTTCGACAAAGTTGCGCGCCTTCTCGAACTTCCCTACCCCGGCGGACCGGAAATTTCGCAACTAGCGGAACGAGCTCGACAAAGTGAGATGACATCTCACTACAAATTGCCACGGCCGATGATGCATGAAGATAATTTTGATTTCTCTTTCGCGGGGTTGAAGACAGCAGTTCTCCGGCTCGTGGAGTCCAAAGGTCCGACCTTAAAGGATACCCCAAGGTCGGACCTTGACGAATTCAAGATGAAAATTGCGCGCGAATTCGAAGATGCAGTAACCGACGTGCTTGTCGAGAAGACGCTCCGCGCTGTCGAGGAATTCGGCGTGAACGCTGTCATCATGGGCGGTGGCGTTTCCGCCAACAAACATATTCGTTCTGAATTTGACCAAAAGCTGAAAGCTGCAGGCTGCAAGCTATTAGCATGTCCTCCCGAATTCTCGACCGACAACGGCCTCATGATCGCCCTCGCGGGATATTTCCATGCGCTCAAAAAAGAGTTCGTTGCTCCGGAAAACCTCGTCGCAAATGGCTCGCTGGAGCTGTGCTAAAGTATCGAAATGGAAGCTTCAAAAGTACCGGAAATTTTCCTCAAACCATACGATCCCGCCTCGCAGGAGCCGAAAATCCTTGAGATGTGGGAAAAGAGCGGCTACGCCAATCCTGATGTGTGCGTCGAAAAGGGCGTGACCGCGTCAAACGCGGCTCCATATTCAATAGTATTACCGCCGCCGAATGTGACGGGGACGCTCCACATGGGTCACGCCGCGATGCTTGCGATCGAGGACATTCTGATTCGCTACCATCGCATGCGCGGCTATAAAACGCTCTGGATCCCCGGCACCGACAGCGCGGCGATTGCCACGCAAGCGAGAGTTGAGGACGACATCTACAAAAAAGAAAAGAAAACGCGGCACGACCTCGGCCGCGAGGAATTGTTGAAGCGCATCGAAGCCTTCACCGAAGAGAGTAAAGCAACCATCATTACTCAGACAAAAAAGATGGGCAGTAGTCTGGATTGGAGTCGCTATGCCTACACGATGGACGAGAAGCGCTACGCGGCGGTCACGGAAGCATTTGTACGCATGTACGAGGCCGGCCTTATCTATCGAGGCGACAGAATCGTAAATTGGGACCCGAAATTGCAGACGACCGTTTCTGATGACGAGATAGAGCGCGTCGAGCAAACGACGCCTTTTTATTACTTTCAGTACGGCCCCTTCGTCATCGGTACCGTACGCCCCGAGACAAAATTCGGCGATAAATACGTTGTCATCAATCCGGCTGATGAGCGCTACAAGCAATACAAACACGGGCAAAAGATAGAGCTCGAATGGATCACCGGACCGATTACTGCGACGGTAATTCACGATCCTGAGCAAGACATGGAATTCGGCTCAGGCGCGATGACGATAACACCAGCGCACGACGCGCACGACTTCGACCTCGCGCAAAAATTCGGGCTCGACGTCGAGCAAGTGATAGACGACCGCGGCATACTTCTGCCTATCGCCGGACCATTCGCCGGGGCTCACATCAAAAAGGCGCGCCCGATGATCGTCGAGCACCTGCAGAAAAAAGGACTCATCGTGAAAGTTGACGAGAAATACACCAACAATCTGGCGACCAACAGCCGCGGCGGGGGCACCATCGAGCCGCAGATAAAACGGCAGTGGTTTGTCGCGGTGAACAAAAAAGCGAAGTTTCCGGATGGAAAAGAGCGCACACTAAAGGAGTGGATGCGCGAAACAGTCGAATCGGGTGCGATAAAAATCATGCCCGAGCGTTTCGAGAAGATTTACTTTCACTGGATAGACAACCTGCGCGATTGGTGCATCTCGCGGCAGATATGGTTCGGGCATCGCATTCCCGCGTGGTTCAAGGGCGAGGAAGTAAGGGTTAGTATAGAGAGCCCCGGCGCAGGATGGGAGCAAGACCCCGACACCTTGGACACATGGTTCTCCTCCGGCCTCTGGACCTTCTCGACGCTCGGGTGGCCTGACAAAACAGAAGATTTAAAAACGTATCACCCGACGAGTGTTTTGGAGACTGGTTACGACATAATCTTTTTCTGGGTCGCGCGCATGATACTCATGAGCGGATTTCTCGTGGGCGACGTCCCTTTCCGCCACGTATATCTGCACGGGCTCGTGCGCGACGCCAAGGGTCGCAAAATGTCGAAAAGTTTGGGCAATGTCATCGATCCCCTCGACATGGTGAACAAATATGGCGCGGACGCCGCAAGGCTTAGCCTCATCATCGGCGCCGCTGTGGGCAACGACATCAAGCTCTCGGAAGATCGCGTGCGCGGCTACAAACACTTTGCCAACAAGCTCTGGAACATCGCACGATTCGTTCTGGAGAACCAACCCGAATCCGACTCCCCCTCGCGACTCACTTTACAAAGTAAAGTGAGTTTGGAGACGCAGTTGGCAGTGGCTGACAGGAGGTTGATTGAAGAAGCGCGGGAGATCGTGAAGAAGACATCCGAGCATATCGACAAGTTCCGTCTCGACTTGGCAGCTGATACTGTCTATCACTTCGTGTGGGATCGCTTTGCGGCAGAAATGCTTGAGGAGTCGAAGCCGATTTTGAAAGGTGCCGATGCCGCCGCGCGGCAAAGCCGCGCGGCGGCCCTCTACGAAATCCTCCTGATATCATTGAAACTCCTCCACCCCTTCATGCCCTTCGTCACCGAAGCCATCTGGCAGCAGCTTCCGCGCAAAGACAGCGACCTCCTCATGGTCGCCAAATGGCCCTTCGACAAAGCTCAGGGCAAGCCCACATGAATGAACTCACTCCCATCCTTGGCGCGGTCGCGGGCGGGCTCTTTCCAGCTCTGGCGTGGTTGTGGTTCTGGCGCAGAGAGGACGCGCCGCATCCGGAGCCGCGCAAACTCATCGCACTCGCCTTCTTGGCCGGCATGGTCGCGGTCGCAGTTGTGATCCCGATACAGAAATTCGTCGCACCGTACCTTGCGACACAGACGCTCATATTCGCCGCATGGTCCACGATCGAGGAAGTTGTTAAGTACACCGCGGCACGCGTCACGGTCCTCTGGCGTCGTGACGACGATGAGCCGATTGATCCGGTGATCTACATGGTCACAGTAGCGCTTGGCTTCGCGGCGCTCGAAAACGCACTCTTTCTCCTCTCTCCGCTCGCTGGAGAAACCATGCTGCAGTCCGTTCTCACAGGAAACCTCCGATTCGTCGGCGCGACGCTCCTTCATGTGCTCTCCTCGGCTGTCATCGGTGTGGCGCTCGCGCTCTCCTTCTACAAGCCTGCACGCGCGAAGCGCATCTATGCACTTCTCGGAGTTATCCTCGCCTCCCTTTTGCACGCGGGCTTCAACTTCCTTATACTCAACACGGCAGAGGAGCACCTCCTGCGGACCTTCGGGCTCGTGTGGCTCGGTCTCATTGCGCTCCTCGCCATGCTAGAATACGTCAAACGCATACATCCAGCGCTAAGAAAAAGATTTTCATGATTACTATGGCAAAGGGCTTCTTTTCCAAACTGACTGGCGGAGGCGACGACTACGACAACTTTTTCGACGACCCAAAGGCAACAAAAGCCGTTTTCGAGGGCAAGGGTGAGGAGAGACACGCGCACCTGAAAACGCCGCGCAGTAACGAGGAGGCATGGGCAGGAGAAGAGCCTGCGGGAGAGCTCGCGGTAGACGTCTACCAGACGCCGGAAGCGATCGTGGTCAAGGCCCTCATCGCGGGCGTGCATCCGGGCTCGATCGACATCTCACTCTCGCGCGAGATGCTAACCATAAGCGGCACGCGGCAGGACGAGCGCGAGGTGGACGAAGAACACTATTTCCAGCGCGAGCTCTACTGGGGCTCATTCTCGCGCACCATTCTTCTTCCCGAAGAAGTCGACGTCGACCTCGCCGAAGCCTCGGAGCGCCATGGAGTCCTTATGATTCGCCTACCGAAGATAAACAAGAAGAGACAAACCAAATTAAAAGTACGAAGTAGATAGATATGAAGTCCCGACGCACCATCGGTGGTCGGGACCCCGACTTCACGTCGGGGTTGAAGGTGCGGAGCCGCTAGGATATAATTGAGCTCATCATGCCTGAACAACAGACAGGAACCTCCGATGCACTGCAGAAATTTGCGATTCCGCTTGCGATAATCGCCGCAGGCGCGCTCGTCGCGGGAGCGGTGTATTTTTCAAACAGCGGGGGCAGCGCGCCCCGCGGGGAGCAACCTCCCTCAGTTGACGTTCGCGATGTCAAAATACAAGCGGACGATCCCATACTCGGCGAAGCTAACGCGCCGGTCACACTCGCCTATTGGTTCGACTACCAATGCCCGTTCTGCAAGGCTGTTGATGTGGGCGGCGTGCCGCAAATCCCCATTGAGCCTGCACTTCCCACTTTGGTGAAAGACTACGTCGAGACCGGTAAGCTCAAAATCGTATTCAAAGACTACGCCTTCCTCGGTGAGGATTCGACCACGGCCGCGCTCTACAAACACGCGGTATGGGAGCTCTATCCGGACAAGTTCTACAAGTGGCACGAGGCGATGTTTGAGGCACAGGACGAAGAGCATGGCGGATTCGGGAATGAAGAATCAATACTCACTCTCATACGCAAAATCTCCGGTCTCGACGCAAATAGCTTGAAGGCCAAAGTCGCCGAGAAGCGCGACGAGGACCTCGCGCTCATAGATGAAGATCGGGCAGAAGGCGCTTCCTTCGGCATTCAGGGCACACCCGGCTTCATCACGGGCACCGTACTCATCCCGGGAGCCGAACAATTGAGCACCTTCAAATCTGCAATCGACGCGCAACTCTAAAACTGATGCCGGGTAAAGCCTACCCGGCACCTCTCTTTTCCGCGGCGTCACTTGCGCCCCGTACGGGAGCTGATGTTGCACCAGAGCTGTATTGAGTCGCGCAACATCCAATCAGTGACAAAAGTGCTCAACACAATCCAGAACATCGCAAAGACGATATACCGATAAAACATCGGGTGCCCGACTTCGAACTCGGTAAATGCGATTTCAACCATATAGCACCCCATCACAAACATGCCTCCCGGAATCGTCAGCGCCATCAATGCGCCGACAATGACAACTACTTTCCATTGCGTCGGCGTCATGGCACTTCCTCCCTTTCCTGATGAAGCTATACCTCAGAACAGGCTCCCACGCAAAGCACGCGCGCCCAATGTACCTAAGAGCTCCGACCGGAGTAGTTAGGTACAGCTAGTCGTTGGCAAGACCGAGACGATAGATCTCGAAGGAATCTTTGCCTTCGAACATGTCAGAAGGATTTGGGAGATACACGCGCGGGCGCGAGATCTCGGCCGTCACGTCGTGGATCAAGCGATGGAAAAGAGCAAATTCTTCTTTGCAGTTTGCAAAATCGATCACGTAACGGCGCATCTGGCTCCCGCCGTCGAGGTTTCGCTTCTTTTTGCACTCATGCAGAATGAAGCGCTTCACGGGCTTTTTGAAAAGTTCGCGCACGGTGTAGTAGTTAAAAATCGCCTGTATCACAAAGAGTGGCTTTTCGGTGCGAAGCGCGCTGAACGAATCGACAAACTTGTGATCGACAATGTCGAGAGCGTTTTTGTCTGCTTTCGAGCGGACGACGAGGTCGGAAACGGCTTTGAGTGGAAGCGGCAGTCCTTCCACTTCTACCACTCCCTTAACCTCGACGCCCACGACACTGTAGCGCGGTGGCCGCGCGAGGTAGAACGAAATCGCCTGCATGTATTCCCGATCTATCTTCTGCCGCTTGAGCTTGCGTGCGCGACGCGAGTGGGCCTTGCCGAAATTGATTTCAAAATCCGGTACGTTGCGCAGGTATTCGAGCCCGAGTTCGACAGCACCCTCCTTCCCCAAGCCGCCATAAAAATGTTGTAAGGCCACGTGCCCAGCGCGACCGACGAGAGATGCGGGAGACGAGGGGGTGTCGTATATCTCCTCGACATAGCGCTTGTACCATGCCAAGGGGTTCCTCAAGAACGTGACGAGCGACGAATGGCTCCAGTGTTTGATTGGGAGACTTGCCTTGTTCATGCCGCGAGTATACCCCATGAGATGCTGCACTGCATAACCTCAGATACATATTGCACTCCTTCACGATGAAGGAGCA
>MFLZ01000024.1 GCA_001781685.1 Candidatus Kaiserbacteria bacterium RIFCSPLOWO2_01_FULL_54_13 | reverse complement strand
CTCGGGAGTTATCTTCACGATCGATACCGAAAGCGGCTTTCGCGACGTCATACTTATTACCTCCTCCTATGGACTCGGTGAGATGGTTGTGCAGGGGAAAGTAGTCCCTGACGAATTTCTCGTCGCGAAGCGCATGATCGACAAAGCACCGCTTCCCATTATAGGCAGACGCTTGGGGAGTAAGGCGACGAAGCTCGTTTATGCAGCGCGTGGGAACGCTAGCCCCACGCGAGCCGCTAGGACCCACGAATCGGATCGGAGGCGCTTTTCGCTCACCGATCGCGAGATCATGGTGCTCGCGCGATGGGCCAAAGAAATAGAAGAGCACTATTCGAAGAAGCGAGGAAAGCCAACGCCAATGGACGTGGAATGGGGGCTCGACGGAAAGACAAATGAACTTTTCATTCTCCAAGCGCGACCGGAGACGGTGCAAGTGTCGAAGGATCGCAGCAAGATTCGAGAATACATGCGCCGTGAAGAAGGGTTACTGCTTGCCCGAGGGCTTTCCGTAGGCTCGAAGATAGTCTCGGGCAGAGCGCGCGTCATCGGGAGCGTCCGCGATATGGACAAACTGAAACCCGGAGAAATTCTCATCACCGAAATGACTGACCCCGATTGGGAGCCGGTGATGAAGAAGGCCGCTGCCATCGTCACGGACAAGGGAGGTCGGACCTCGCACGCGGCAATCGTCTCGCGCGAGCTGGGGCTTACAGCGGTCGTGGGTGCTGAAAATGTGACCAAGCGCATCAAAACGGGGCAGATAATCACCGTGGATACAACGTCCGCTGACGGAAAGATTTTCAAGGGGGCACTTCGTTTCGACGTGCGCGAGAGCGACGTGCGTAAGATACCGAAAGTACACACCAAGATCTCGATGAATCTCGCTACCCCAGACACGGCATTCGAGAAATCATTTCTGCCGCACGAGGGAGTGGGGCTCGCGCGCGAGGAATTTATTATCGCCTCCTCTGTCGGCGTACATCCTCTCGCTCTCATCCATTACGACAAACTCGACAGGAGTCTTCAAAAGAAGATAGATGAGCGTACGCAAGGTTGGGCGGATAGAAGACGATTTTACGTCGACAACCTCGCGTACGGCATCGCGAAAATCGCGGCGGCGTTTTACCCGAAGCAGGTCATCGTCCGCTTTTCTGATTTCAAATCGAACGAGTATCGCTCGCTTTTAGGTGGCGACCAATTCGAGCCGCACGAAGAGAACCCGATGCTCGGCTGGCGCGGTGCGTCGCGCTACTACGATCCGAAATTTAAGGAAGCCTTCGAGCTCGAGTGCCGGGCACTGCGCAAGGTGCGGGAGGACATGGGACTCACGAACGCGATTCCGATGGTGCCTTTCTGCCGCACTCTCGAAGAGGGGAGGAAGGTCTTGGCGACCATGGCAGAAACCGGTCTGCATCCGAACCTTATTCCGGGGAAGCCGAAATCGGGCTTGAAAACGCCCGTCATCGTCATGTGCGAGATTCCCTCAAACGTGATTCTTGCAGACGAATTTTTGGATCTGTTTGACGGCATGTCCATCGGCTCGAATGATCTCACCCAGCTCACTCTTGGCTTGGACCGCGACTCCGGCATTGTGAACCGCATTGCCGACGAGAACGACCCGGCGGTAAAAAAGTCTATTGCTGACGTGATTAGGGTGTGCAAGCGAAGGAAAAAATACGTGGGCATCTGCGGGCAGGCTCCCTCTGATCATCCCGAGTTTGCGAAATTCCTCGTCGAACAGGGCATCGAGAGCATGTCGCTCAACCCCGACAGCATCATCAAAACAACTATCATGGTCGCGAAGGTGGAGAAGCAATTGAAGAAACGTCGTTAGAAGTCTGACTCGCAATGTTTAGATGTTACACTTATATACCATGGTACGAAAGAGTAATATAGCGAACTCTCAAAAAGCAGGTGGACGTGGCTACTTGTTCGACGACACGCCCCGAGGTGTACTCGAGGCGTTGCTGGTCGTCGGCGGCATTGCGGGAATGCTTACGTTTGCGCCGACGCTCTTTGCAGTACTTGCAGGAGTAGGGTACGTGGTGCGGGCAGGAGATATGGCGCGTCGCAAAAGATTAAATAACTCGTTCCAGTATCTAAAGAGGAAGAAATACGTACATGTCATAACGAGGGAGAACGGAAAGGGAACGCGCATCGAGCTTACGGAAAAGGGCAGGCGGCGTGGCCTTGATATTAGGGTAACACGAGCTCTTTTGCAGCCTGTAAAACGTCCGCGAGTGTGGGACAAATTCTGGCGCATTATCATATTCGATATCGCCGCAGAGGAGCGGACAAAACGTAATGCTTTCCGAGGTCTGATTCGCCGGCTCGGTGCTGTCATGTTGCAGAAAAGCGTCTGGATATATCCGTTTGATTGCTCGGAACAGATTGATCTTTTGAAGTCCTTTTTCGCCTTGACGGACAACGAATTGAGAATCGTTGTTGCGAAGTCAATCGGAGAAGATGCTTCGTTCCAAAAGCACTTCAGATTGTCTTGATTACTCTTTGAGACCATGGGCTAGAGAAGGAGTAAATATAGGAACAAGACCTTGATTGTAATTGCGTTGATAAGGTGGAGAAGTAGCTGAGGGAGAAACGAGACTGATTCACGATTGGCGGCTCTTGACTTCCTCTTCGAGTTTCTGCAGATCGGTTTTCTCGAGCATCTCTTGTAGCTCTTTGTCTTTTTTGCCGAGGCCAGCCTTTTTGTGAAGCTCGGCGAGGAGCTCGAGGATCTTTGTGATCTCGCCTTCGGCGCGCACGTCGATCTCGAAGTCCATCTTCTGCCGGAGGTCGGCGACACGACTCTGCCTGTTTTGGCTCATGAGGACGATCACAGAGAGCGCGATTGCCTCGAGAGAGACGATCGTAGTGAGGAGATTGAAGGGAAAGGGATCGAAGGGCTCGTACCCGAAGTATCCTGTGTTCCACAAGACCCAGCCGCCGAAGAAGATTCCATTCAGTATTAAGAAACCGACGGTTCCGAACAAAGAGGTGAGAAGGTCCGCCATCTTGTCCGGCAAGCTCGTCGCGGCTTTGAGCTGTGCACGGAAGCCTTGCGCGAGTCGCTCAGGAGTGAGCTTCACGCTCTGTTCTTGTACAAATCGCAGTGGGTCTCTTAGTAAATCCATTTTCACATTATACGCTCAGTATTCTTTAGTTCTCACGATGCGGTAGATAGCGCCAGCACGGTCGTCGGATATGTAAAGGCTCCCGCCCGGCTCGGCGAGAATGTCAACGGGGCGGCCGATGACGGAGGCTTTCCCGTTCATAAATCCGGTCAAGAAGTCTTGCGCGGGACCTTCGGGATTCCCGTGCGCATCGAGCGGAAAGCGCACGATCTTGTAGCCGGTCGGGATACTTCTGTTCCACGAGCCGTGGTAGGCGACCAAAGCGTCGTACCACATGCCTTCCGGCCAACCTTCTTCCGGAACGAATGCAAGGCCAAGCGGAGCGGAATGTGCCGGAATGTCGATGTGCGAGGGCGTCTCAAAGGGTTCCATACATGGGTTTCTTATATACGTATTCTTGTCGTAGCTCGTGTCGTGGGTGTTTTTTCCATAGCAAATCGGCCAGCCATAATTTCCGCCTTGGCGGATAATATTTATCTCGTCTGGCGGAAGATCGTCGCCGAGGTGGTCACGGCCCATGTCGGTGCCCCATATCTCGCCGGTCACGGGATGGATTGTCATAAAAACCGTATTGCGAAGCCCCTTAGCGTATTCTGTCAGGTCGTTTCCACCGGCGTCCGCGACAAGAACTTTTGCGCGGCGCCAGTCGGTCTCTTCGCACACGTTGCATGATGAGCCGACAGAGATAAGCAATTTGTGGTCGTTTGGTTGTGGCATGAAGAGAATCGACCTGGTAGAGTGACCGCCGCTGGAAGGGAGGTCCACGATTTTCGTACCGTTAACAGGTCGGTTAATTTGTCTCGATTCATCGTACTCGTAGTCATAAACTGAGAGGGCGTCCGTTTCGGCGACGTACAGCTGGCATCTCTCGGTGCACCTAACGGCTAATCCATGCGGCCTATTCAGGTTGTCCAATAGGACGAGCACCTCGTCCGCACTTCCATTACCGTCGCGATCCGGCATAGCGACGACCTTGCCGTCGCTTGTGAGCGATGCGATAAGCACACCTTCGGGATCGCGTGCGAGCACGCGAGCTCCCGGGACGTTGTTTGCGAAGAGATGTGCGGCAAATCCTTCAGTGAGTGAGAAGGGGAGTGGCTCTCCCTGAGGAGGAAGTGGTAGCGCGGGTCGCGCGAGGGGGATAATACCGGAAACAAGTTCTCTCACGGAAGGCAAGATGAATGCGACTCCAACGATGGCGACAACCGCGAGATATAGAGCCAACCTTTTCCTCATAGGGGTTGACAATAGTATACCAAAGATGCATGTCCTTAACGCGTCTTTGAACTGTTACGGACAAGAGTATAGTGTATTCGTATGAGCAGACTGCGAAAGGCAGTTCTTGCAGGGGTCGTCGCGCTCAGTGCGCCGTGGCTCGCGCTCGCGTACTCCTATTACCCCAGCTACAACTATCCCAACTATAACTACTACAATCCGCAGCTCATCTGGTGCGGGAGCTATTATTCCTACGGACAATGCTCGGGCGGCGGCTATACATATCACAACTTCTCGCCGTATACGTACATCAACAACTATCCGTACACGAGCGTGAGTGCGAGCGCATCTTCTTACACCTACCCATATTCCTACACATATCCGTACTCCTATACATATCCGTACACCTACTCCAATCAATACCAGCAGTTGTACTGGTGTGGTTCCTATTACTCCTACACGCCGTGCACGACGTATCAGACCTCTTCCTACCAGCCGTCTTATTATTACTATCAACCATCTTCCTACAGTTACTCCTCCCAACCGTCCTATTACTACTACCAGCAGCCATATAACTACGGCTATTCATACAGCTATCCGTACTACACGTCGGGCAGCAACTATTGCAACTACGGATACTCCTGTTCGTACCCGTATCAAGGGTACTGGTACTAAGGTCAGGATTTTCCCTTGAATCCCGTGAAGGCCTTGAGAATCTCCAAAGGCACGGTGAAAATGACGGTGTTCGACTGATCCGAAGAGATATCGTTGATGGACTGGAGCGTGCGCAAATGAAGCGCGCCGGGGACTGCGTTTAGGGTGCGCGCGGCGTCTGCCATGTTTTTCGAGGCTGCGAGCTCGCCCTCGGAGTTGATGATGACAGCGCGCTTCTCGCGCTCGGCTTCCGCCTGCTTTGCGATCGTGCGCTCCATCGTTTCTGGAAGGCGAATATCTTTGAGTTCGACGTTGTTGACCTTGAGGCCCCATGCGTCTGTTTCCTTGTCCACAATCTCTCTGATGCGATCGGCGATTTTCTCGCGGCCCGCGAGGAGCTCGTCGAGGGAGACTTCACCCACGATATTTCGCATAGTCGTTTGTGCGTACTGCGAAATGGCATAGGTGAAATCCTCCACCTCTATGATAGCTTTCTCGGCAGAGGAGACTTTGTAGTAAATGACGGCGTTCACCGTTACGGAAACGTTGTCGCGCGTGATAGCGTTTTGGTCAGGCACGTCCACCGCCTTCACGCGGATGTCCACGCGCCGATACGTCTGAATAATCGGCCACACGAGGCGCCAGCCGGGCCGCATCTCGCCGGTGTATTTGCCGAAGGTGAACTTGACGCCGCGCTCGTACTGGTTGATCTGCCGGATGCTCGCGATAACGACGAGGAGCGCGATGCCGAGGAGTATTAATGGAAGGCTCATGACTTCAGTATACGCGACCTGCGCATTTCGTGCACTAGGTCACTCGCGAGGAAGTAGTAGCCTTTCTTTTTCTTCGTAAGAATGTTAGCGATTGTGTTTCCGGTCTCGCATGCCTTTTTTGCAGCGGCAAACGGCGAGAGTCCCTGAGCGAGAAAACCTGCGCAAAGTCCTGCCAAGACGTCGCCCGTGCCCGCCTTTTGCAGACCCTTGTTGGTGCGGACCAAAATATGGACACGCCGTGTCCATATTTTGGAAGGGAAGCCTTTTTTGATAATGACATTCGACATGAGGAGCTTCTTAACATCGTTGTGCTTTTCCAAGAGTTTCCATTCTCGTTCATTCGGCGTGAGTATCGCGTTTGAGACCGCGCTGTCACGCAAGACTTTCAAGGCATCCGCGTCCAGAACCTTTTTGATAGGGGAGCGCATGAGGGAGCGCATGAGAGCGGCTGTGCCGGGTCGCACGCCGGCGCCATTTCCGAGCACGAGAATATCGGCTGTTTTCATCTGCTTTCGTATCGCGCGCTCGTGCGCGCGCGAAAGGTACTTTCCTTTCAATTTTCTTGTCATGAGGTCGGGGGAAAGGACATTGATCGCCCAAGCAACTTTCTCTGGCGCCATGACGATGACTGACTCTGCTCCGGCGCGCAGCGCCGCAATTGCCGCCAAGTAGGGCGCTCCCGCGAATTCTTCCGACCCACCGACGACGAGTACTCTGCCCATAGTGATATTCTATGTCAATGTACGTGAAAGTTAGAGTTAAAGCCAACGCGCGGCGGGAGGAGTTTGAGAAAGTTTCCGAAACGTCATTCAAGATTTCTGTTCGTGAAAAAGCACAAGAGGACGCGGCGAACCGTCGTGTAGTCGAGCTTGTCGCCGCGCACTTCAAGGTGCCGATTAAATCTGTTCGCATCATTCGCGGACATCGCACGAGCTCAAAGGTCCTTTCATTTTAGAACTCGTCTTGGAGTTGAGCCTAAGTCGGACCTGTCTTACATGGCCCGGGCGAGCCGGAGGTCAGCGAGCGCCCGATCCCGGAATGACGGAAGAGGAAGTCGCGACGCTCGGCATTGAGCCGCTTAAAGGTACGGTGGCCACGCCGCTCGCTTTGACTGGAGGAGCATCGGTACGAGGTTTCGATGATTGTATAGGTGTCGGAGTCGGAGCGATTATCTCCACTATCTCCACCTCTGAGTTTGCGGCAGGGGAGATGGTGGCGCTCGGTATATCCGATGCGCTCTGACACATCAGGAATCCCGCTGCGCCGCCCACGATGCCGCCCACTGCCGCGCCGGCAATAAAGATGCCGACACTTCCGAGAGACACCCCAGATGCCGCCTGAGACATTTCTTTCGCTCGTTCATCCGATTTTTCTCTCTCCTCTTCCTCCTCCTTATCCGGAAGCTCGAGATCTAGTTCTGGATCCTCCGAAAAATCGAGCGCGATAGAATTAATGCGCATGCGGCGTCCGTCTTCAACCATGTATCCCAAATGACTCCGGCATTTCTTGCAGGAAATCTCTTCGCGCCCGGTGGCATCAAATTCGCGGATGATATTCTTGTTTTTCCCGCCTAGAGCGAATGCCGGCCAGCCATCTTTTGAATCGACCTTCTGACTGGATGAGAAAAGAGGATTGCCGCAAGCTGCGCAGCGGTAGGTCCCGCCCTCATTCGAATCCCAATATTTTCCTGTGTACGCAACCTCTGTCCCTTTCTCGCGCATTATTCGGTACCGCTCGGGCGAGAGTTTTGATCTGAAGTCGTTCTCCTGCATGTATAAAGGATACCTTAATAAAGATCGAAAGTTGAGGTGGGTTCTAGTGATTCATAATCGTCGTTGTGGCAAGAAGGAATAAAAGATTCACAACAATCTTCCGCGGAAGATCCATTTTCCGATTTCAATCGCCATGATGTTCAGAATTCCGACAAGGATGACCGCGAGGATCCACAAGGGCGGCAGCGCTATAGTGCCAAGGAGTGATTGCAGGAATGGAACATAGATCGCCGCAGCCATGAGCGCGATGCCGATCCCGACACCTCCTACGAGGTACATGTTCGAGAACGGGGAATAAGTGAAAATGCTCTTTTCGAGACTGCGCACCGAGAACGCCACGAAGAGAGTATAACTGCCGAAGCAAGCGAAGATAAACGTTCTCACGAGATTCTCTTCGTAGCCGGAGTAGAGGAGCGCAACGTAGAGGGCGAGGAGGAGGGAGCTTGTCGAGAGGCCCACGACGAGTATAAGGAAACGCATGAGAGGGTCGAAAAGAGCGGTTGCTTCGCTGCGCGCGCCTCGCCTAGTGCGAGGCGCGCGCCGCGAAAGCCCGTCGATTCCTTTTTCAAAGGCGAACGCGACGGCAGGGAAGCTGTCTGAGAAGAAGTTGACCCATAGTATCTGGAGTGCGTTTAGGGGAAGCGCGAGACCAAGGACAATCGCTCCGCCAATCAAAATCAGCTCGTCCATGACTGTCGAAAAGAGATACACGATAACCTTACGGATGTTTCCCATAATCTCGCGGCCTTCGTCCACTGCAGCCGCGATTGTCTCAAAGTTGTCGTCTAGGAGCACAAGATCGGCTACATCGCGCGCTACTTCAGTGCCAGATCCCATTGCGATGCCGACGTCGGCCTCTTTGATGCTCGGCGCGTCGTTCACGCCGTCGCCGGTCATTGCGACGATCTCCCCAGATTTTTGAAGCGCCTTCAGGATACGCACCTTATCAAGCGGCGAGACGCGCGCGATCACACTTAGCGACGATAGCCGCTCTGCAAATCGCTCGTCGGAAAGTCCAGCGAGCTCGCTCGCCTCGACGGCTGAATCGGGCCCGACAGGAAGTCCAACTTCTCTCGCAACAGTCTGCGCCGTGCCGATGTGGTCTCCTGTGACGATTATTGTCCTGATGCCGGCACGCTCGACCCGCCTGACCACGTCACGCGCCTCAGGTCGAACTGGATCGCGAAATGTAATGAGGCCTTCGAATGCTAGATCTTTCAAGTCGAGATCTCGTGTGAGCGAGAAGTGCCTTGCATTCCCGATGTCTTTGACCGCCACACCTAAAACGCGTTTTCCGGAGCGAGCAAGGGAATCGATTTGCGCAAGAATGCCGCGGCGTTCGTCCGCGTCGAGCTTTGAATGTCTGACGAGAATGTCGGGCGCGCCGAAAAAAACGAGCTTTTGCGCGTCACGTTCACGTATCAGTGACACGGAGAATTTGGTGACCGAGCTGAAGGGGAGTGTCTGATCGACGTGCGTGCCTTTCTTTACGTGATCCGCATAGATACCACGCAGCGCGGCCGAGCGGACGAGTGCGACTTCCATGAGAGGGCCGCTCATGCGCCACGTCGTGGGAGCGTCTTCTTTGTTCTCGATGAGCACACTGGCATTGATAAGTGCGCGCTTGATAAGCTCGTTCTCATCTGTGCCTCCCATGGGAAGCACGTCCGAGAGCTCCATCGCCGCTTTGGTGAGCGTTCCTGTCTTGTCCGTGAGAATGACTGTCACGTCTCCGAGCGCTTCTGCCGCGATGAGCTTTCGGACGACGCCGCCCCGCTTCGCCATCCGCTCGACGCCCACTGCAAGAATGACGGTGAGCGCGACGGGAAGACCCTCGGGGATCGCGGAAACGGCTATCGCGACCGATGTGAGGAACATAGCGAGGTAGGAGTGTCCGGACACGATGCCGACAAAAAAGACAAGAGCCGT
>MFLZ01000023.1 GCA_001781685.1 Candidatus Kaiserbacteria bacterium RIFCSPLOWO2_01_FULL_54_13 | reverse complement strand
GTGCCGTCCGAGAGCCTTTGACGCCCCGATTAATGCTGAAAATCCGCATGCTCCTTCATCGTGAAGGAGTGCAATATGTATCTGAGGTTATGCAGTCTCCGTCTCGTTTTCTTCTATTACGTTTGGCCGTAGTAGCGGTTTTTTCCGTGTTTTCGTTCGTGATGCTTCCTGAAAAGAATCGTGTTGATTGGACGAGAATACGAACCCAAGATGGCCATGGTGGCGATCTTCTCGAGCGTATAAGCGTGGTCTACGGCGGCTCCTGCGTGTGCGCCAAATGTGAACGGGCCGTGGCTTGCGACGAGGACACATGGAGAAAAGCGGATGGAAAGTATTTCGCAGATTATTTTTCCAGTATTCACTTCGTAATCATTTTCTATCTCTCTCTTCGTGAGATGCCGCGTGACGGGAATCTCGCCGCATAGGTCGGCGTGAGTTGTGCCATAGCAAGGAATCGGTTTTCGCATTTGGGCGAAAATCGTCGCATGCGTTGAATGCGTGTGCGCGATGCCGCCAATAGTGGAATACTTTTTGTATATCTCCATGTGAGTGAGTGTATCAGTCGAAGGTCTGAGGCTTCCCTCGACGACCCTTCCTCGCATGTCGACGACGACCATGTGCGACGGCCTCAAATTTTCGTACGAGACGCCGGAAGGTTTTATGACCACGAATTTGCGATCCGGCGAGATTGCTGAGACGTTGCCCTCGGTCAGTATGACGAGGTTGTGCGCCGAGAGCCGGCGATTTTGATCACAGACTTCTTTTTTGAGCTGCGCAAACATGTCAGGGCATGCTACCACCGCCGAAATGCAGCTACAATGTCGGTCGGTTTTCGCGGAGCTCCGAGCAAAATGATAAGCTGCGCGCGCAAGAGGTCTTGAGCTTCCGTAAGTTTGTTTGGTAGCGCCACGGTAAATAGGCCCGCATCCGCTGCCGCGGCAATGCCAGAGGTTGTGTCCTCGAATGCGATACATTCTGTCGGCGCGGCGGAAATCTTCTCGAGCGCATAGAGGTACATATCGGGCGCAGGCTTCCGCTTCATTTCGGGATTGTCTTCGTATGAAATCACAGCGGCAAAGAAATTTTCATCAAACCCCGCAGTACGCAGGTTCTCCCTAATCGTCGTCTTTTTCTCTGAGGAAACTACTGCGTGCACGATCTCGGGGAACTTTTCTTTGAATTCTCGTACGAGCCGCACGTTTTCCTCAAAAATCGGCACTCCTCTGCTACGCAATTCTATGTACGCATTGCGGTAGATCGGACGCGTTTCCTCGTACGTTTTGCGCACACCCTTCATTGCAAGGAGTGTTTCCATATTTTCCCGTCCGCCATGGCCGATGAGAGGAATATATTCCTCGAGTGATAATTCCTTTCCAAATTTTGTGAAGAGCGTCTGCCATGCCTTGAACTTGAGCGGCTCGGTATCGACGAGGATGCCATCAACATCCCAGAGCAGATATCTAAGCATTCGGACCTCTTTGTTCATGTGTATCACCATACTACGCACTCGTGATAAACAAAAAGGCTCCGTCCGGCGTCGGAGCCCCGCGCAATGCGCGAAAGTCAATGATCTTTTCCTCGCTGCTGCATTCACTCGGCGAGGATGAAGTTGAGCGCCTCCCGCGCCATCGTCTCGGGACCGCTCTGTGCGATCCATCTGACGCGAGGATCAGCGAGCCCGCGATAGGTCGCCTCGATTTTTTCCACGCTCCGCAAGAAGCTCTCGCGGATCGTGGGAGCGGCAAAATCACGCATGTCGGAGCGGTCGTCCGTTTGTGCCGCCGCCGCTCGTATCGCTGCTTCTTCGAGCGTTGGAGGCTCGAGGACGATGAACCGCAGCGAAGAGCCAGTCTTTTCCGACAAGTGTTTTGCTCGCTCGAAGTCCTGCGGGCTTGAGTGCGTTGCGACAACGAGTGGTATGCATCCGCTTGCAAGAACAATCGGCACTTCGATGTTGAACATTATCTCGAGTGCCAGTCCATGCAAGCGCAGGCTTTCCGGTGTGTCCGGGAGTGCGTCGATACTCCCGAACATCTTGAATTTGATCTCGTCCACCTCAAGAAGAACGGGATGCAACCCGCGTTCCTCCAAAAATGGCATGAGTTTTCGCGCTAGTGTAGTCTTTCCGGCACGCTTAGCACCGGCGACGTGAACCTGAAGCCGGGGCATCGTGCCCTCCCGTTGCTATTGGACCTGCACCATCCTGCCATAGGATGCATCCATGTCAAAACCCGCCCTAGATAGGGAGATTCGGCATCGGCATTTTTTGGCCGTCCTCGACGAGAAATGAATCGCTGTCTTCGTCGCGCGTGGAGATTTCGATGAGCACTGTGTTCTCGAGGCCTCCGCGCTGATGCATAAGGCCGGGTGGGATGAGGGCGGCCATGCCGGGCGTAAGCTCGAAAAATCGGTCCTCCGCTCGGCCGGCACGCAGGCGAAGCAGGAGCTTTCCTGAGTGCACATAGTAGCCCTCAAGTTTGCGGCAGTGAAATTCGAGACTCGCGTGCGCGACCTTATTTTTTACGATTCGCTTTCCCGCATAACCTGAGCTGACAATAGATTCGATCGCGCCCCAGTATTTGTCGCGGTGGTCGAACGGCACGCTTTTCTTGAGGTACACGCTTTTAGACGATGACGGTCCCGAGAAAAGGTAGAGAATCGTGGGAGCGTCCGCACTTGCATTCCAGGAAGTTTTCGGCGGGATCGTGAGCGCCTCGTGAGCTCCTATTGCAGTGTCGTTGACCGTGGCGCGTCCTTCCTCGACCCACACGGTCGTTTCGAAATCGTCGCTCTCAAATGCTGCAGAGATGTGAAGATCTATACGCTCCAAGCGAAACGTCGGCTCGGAGAAAATGGAAGTACGCTTGCCTCCGTCGAACTGTATGGGAATTGGTTTCTTGATGAAGGTATCGAGCGTTGCTATGTCTATACCGTACTGATTCATAGAGATTTTTTTGCGATTTTCTTGAGATCCACGAGCGAAGGAGTCTTTGTGCCATGCAGTCGTGTTTTGAGTCCTGCCCACACATTCGCACGTATGAGCGCATTATTGTCGAGAACTTTGGAAAGCGCGATGACCGCGAAGAATGCATCGCCTGCTCCCGTATCGTCCACTGCTTTGATAGGGAGTGCAGGAGTTCGAACACGCTTCGAGCCGATGAGCGCAAAAGAGCCGCGTTTCCCCAGCTTAATGATGAGGTCTTTGCATTTGAGAATGTTCCGCAGACGCCCGGCGGACTTTTCGAGCGAGCGTTCGCTGAAGCGCGAATCTATTGCCTCTGCTTCGCGCACGTTCAGACAGAAAAGATCAGCGCCGCGATACCACACGTGATTCGCGGCGCTATGCGCGACCTGTGAGTCTACGTATATAGGCACGTGAGCGGTTTTTGCGCTTTTTACGAGAGCGCGCGCGAGATTTCGCGAGATAAGACCATGCCGGTAGTCCGAAATCACGATATGGTCATATTGTTTCGCATTGCGCTTCACGAAGGCAAGCACTTTCCGTTCGAGTGCGCGGGAGAGCGGACGGTTGTCGAGATGATCCCAGCCAAGGAGCTTCTCGCCCTGTGCCCAGTAGCGCTTCTTTACCGTTGAACCGCGGCCTTTCTCTCGGAGAATGATTTTTCGAAGATTTTTGTGTACGAGCTTCTTTTCGTGAGTACTGTACTCGTCGTTTCCAAGGAGCGTCATGAAGGTAACGCGTCCGCCGAGCGCGAGCATGTTGCGCACGAGAAATGCCGCGCCGCCGAGCGTGATCTCTGCGTATTCGTGCCGGATAGTGGGAACCTCGGAAGAGCGCAATTGCACTCCTCGATGGTGTATGTCAATAATGGTGTCTCCGATTGTAAGCACACGCGCGCTCCGTGCGTGCCGCGTCCTTTCTTTGGTTTCGCTCATCCTCAGGTTCCTATGAGTAATCCCTTTTTTATTTTCTCGATGATGCCGGTCGTGGAGAATTTCGCGCCCGCGCCATCTTTCACGAGTGGGAATACTTTGACCTCTATCTCCAAAGGTATCTCGTCGCGCTCGCGAACCTCTCGAGCCGTCCATTCTCCGCCTTTGACGACGACATGCGGCTTGGTTTTTGCGATGATGTCGACGGTTTTCGTATCGTCAAAGATTACGACCTCGTCCACAAAAGAGAGACTCTCGAGTGTCGATTTTCTCTGCTCCTCGGCATTGACGGGGCGATTTTCTCCTTTGAGGAGTTTTACCGCTCGGTCGGAATTGATGCCGACGATGAGCCGCCCGCCTAGTGATTTTGCGAATTTTAGAAGCTGAATGTGACCGGGGTGGAGAATGTCAAAGACGCCATTGGTGAAGACGATTTTCTCCATGCTGTGCGTTTTTGTCTTCTCGACTCTCTTCACATGCCGCTCTTCTCCGAAAGGCTCGTCGAGCCACGTGCGCGTGATGTTGAGATTTTCCTCCGGCGTATTGACCCATGCGCCGAGACAAAGGACATTGGCGTCGTTGTGTTCGCGCGCTTTTTGCGCGACATCGCGTGAATGAGCGAGCGAAGCGCGCACGTTTGCGAAGCGGTTTGCAACCATGCTCATGCCCGCTCCCGTTCCACAGATCAAAACGCCTTTGTCAGCCTCGTTTTTGTCGATGATCTCTCCGACCGTCCGCGCGTAGTCGACATAGTCAACCTTTGTCGTAGCTTCGTGCGCTCCGACGTCGACGCAACGATAGCCGAGCTCTTTGAGGAGATCTTTTACCTCGGATTTGAGTATTACACCATTGTGGTCAGCGCCAATGACCACGATTTCTTTATCAGCGCTCATGCGTGCATACTACGGCAAGCGAACGTCTTTGTGAAGTTGGCGATTTGCGCAAAAGCCTTATAAACGCTACATTTTTTAGCGTGGCGCCTCGCGAACCTATACGAATAACTTACGTCTCCAACTCGAGAATGCCGACGGGGCGGGCGCATGGTCTCCAGATCATGACCATGTGCGAGGAATTCGCGGCACAGGGGGCCAAGATCGACCTCGTTATCCCGGCGAAGAAGAACTTCGCGGAAGCCGATCCGTTCATCTACTACGATGTCGCGCGCAGCTTCTCGATACGCAGAGTCGGAGTGCCGGATTTGGGGAGTCGTACGTCCATGCTTCCACATGTCACGTTTTTACTCGATGTGTTGTTTTTTGGGATAGCACTCTTGTTTTCAGACGTTGGCAGAAGAAACGAGATCGTATACTGCCGCGACTATCCACTGCTTTTCTTTTTACCGCGCCGCAATCTTACGATTCTCGAAGTGCATGACGTGCCGCGTTGGACGTGGATTTTCAAGCGGGCGATCTCGCGCGCAGATCTTTTCGTGGCGATTACTCGAGGTGTGAAGGACGCACTCGTCGAACGCGGGGGTGCGCCGGAGAGGATACTTGTAGCACCCGACGGCGTTCACCTTGAGGATTTTGCGAATCCGGAGTCGCGAGAGAATGCGCGCCGACGCCTCGGGTTGCCGCTTGATAAGAAAATCGCCATGTACATCGGCTGGATCGATTACTGGAAGGGAACTGACACGTTGTTTGAGGCGGCGACGCGCCTCAAAGGCGCAATGGCCGTCGTCATAGGCGCGCTTTCGAGAGATCTGCCAAAGCTTCGCCGTGTTCATCCTGCTGTCACGTTCTTCGAAATGCGTCCATATAAGGAACTTGCAGACAACCAGGCCGCGGCCGACGTGCTCATTCTTCCCGCCTCAGGTAAACATGCGATCTCCACTCGCTACACCTCGCCTCTGAAGCTCTTTACCTACATGACCTCGGGAGTCCCCATCGTTGCTGCCGACGTGCCGTCTCTAAGGGAGGTTCTCGACGACCGCACGTGTTTCTGGTATCGCGTGGGTAATGCAGACGATCTTGCCCGCGTGGTCGAATACGCACTCGCGCATCGAAAGGAAGGGCAGGAAAAGGCGCTCGTTGCCAAAGAATTGGTTAAACGATATACATGGGAGGAACGCGCAAGGAACATTCTCTTGTTCCTTCGCGATAAATCATGACTACGCACATTGCTCCGCCTCGTTTTGCCCGCCTGCGATCGGTCGCGCATCTCGCGCGTCGGGCGTATGCGCCCTACCTCCCGCACATCGCCCTGCTTACTGTTCTTGGGTTTGTGGGCGGCATTCTCGAGGGTATCGGCATCAACGCCGTCATCCCGCTACTCACTTTTGTGCTCGGTTTGGACGACCCCGTTGCAGATTCTTTTTCGGGCCTCATCCGGACACTGTTTAATTTCGCGGGCGTGCCATTCGTGCCCAAGTTCCTCCTTGCATTCATCGTTCTTCTTTTCATCGGGAAGACGCTCGTTTCGCTCGTTCTCTCGTACATTCAAATTCTCATCACGACAGAGTACGAACGCTCAACGCGGGAAAAACTGTTCACTGTCATTCTCACGGCTTCATGGCCTATCCTCCTGCGTCAGAAGCTCGGCGACCTTGAGACAGCGCTCATGGTGGATACTCCAGCTGCCACGGGTCTTCTCGGACGCATCGCGTATACAACAACGCTCGTAACCAGCATCCTCATGTACCTTGTCGTCGCATTCTCGATTTCTCCGGTTGTCACGATCGCGACGTTCCTCATCTCTCTTTTTGTCTTCATGGTGCTTCGTCCGCTCCTCAATCGCGTGCATGCACTCTCGCGCTCCCGCGCGGCGATTTACAGCGATACTATGCACCACACGACCGAGCATGTCGACGGATTGAAGTCGATAAAAGCGTTCGGGGTAGAGGCGGCAGCGGTGAAACGCGCACTCGGACTTTTCCAAGCCATCAAGGAGCGCACCACCACGATGCAAATGTTCCAGCAGTTCGCGACCCAGGTAGTGACACCTATAGGCATCGCCTACATCGCGCTCATATTCGGACTCGCGTACAAGACGCCGTTCATCAGCTTTGCTGCGCTTCCGGCGATTCTCTACCTTGTCTATCGCATCTTCACGTACGCGCAACAAATGCAGGGCAATCTGCAGGCCTTGACCGAGTCGATACCGCATCTCGAGCGCGTCATCGCGATTGAGGATCAAGCGTCCGTCGGGCAGGAAGATATATCTGGAGCGCGGTCGTTCGTGTTCAAGAAGGAGCTGTCCTTCGATCGCGTTTCGTTCTCGTACGATCTCGGCACTGAAGTTCTACATGCCGTTTCGTTCTCGATACAGAAAGGCACAATGGTCGGGCTCATCGGGCCTTCGGGTGCGGGAAAAACCACGTGCGTCGATCTGGTTCTGCGTCTTCTTAAACCCACAAAGGGCAGCATCACACTCGACGGCGTTGATGTGCGGGAGATCAAGCTCGCAGACTGGCGTCGCCGCATTGCGTACGTCGCTCAGGACCTCTTTCTCATTCACGGGACAATCCGCGACAACATCCGCTTTTACGATGCATCCATTTCAGATGAAGACGTGTGGGCGGCTGCACACATGTCGCACGCGGAGGAGTTCATGCGCAGATTTCCAGAAGGGCTCGACACGATGGTTGGTGAGCGGGGGATTACACTCTCGGCTGGGCAGCGTCAGCGCCTTGTAATAGCCCGCGCTCTCGCGAGGAAGCCCGACGTCCTCATACTTGATGAGGCAACGAGTGCCCTTGACGCGGAGTCGGAATCGCACATCAAGCGGGCGATTGAGGAGCTTAAGGGCCGCATTACCATCATTGCGATTGCACATAGGCTCTCCACCATCATGGATTCCGACGAGCTCATCGTTCTCGATCGCGGGCGCGTTGTTGAAACAGGAGAACCGAGTAAACTCCTCAAAGATACTGGCTCGTACTACTACAAGGTGAATTTTATCAATCAATAGCATGAAAGTTTTCTTGATTTGGGCAGACAAAAAGGCGGAAATGCGCATACTCTTTGATGCCTTTGCGCGCGGCGGGCACGAGGTTCTCTATTGGGTGGGTGAGCGAGGCGGGGAGCACCACGCGCCAAAAAACACGGTATTCCACGATCACTACGATGCGTGGGCGGGTCTCCCTGCGGAGTTTTTCGCAAACGAGCGCTTCGATCCAGCGTCCTCGGTGTTCATTGAGAAGCACTATGAGCTCGAGTCACTCGTGCTCACGATGATGAACAAGCGTTACGATCGGGCTTCCGTAGACGAACGCAAGCAAATCTACTACAACATGCTTTCTTATTGGAGTAGCGTTCTCGAGAAGTTGCAGCCGGAAGCTATTGTCTTTACGACTATTCCACATAGCATCTACGATTTTATTCTCTATACGCTTGCACGCGAGAAAAACCTGAAGATGCTCATGTTCGAGGATACGTGGGTTGCAGGGCGCCTTGTGTGGATCAACGACTATCAAAAGGGAAGCAGTGCTTTTGCAGAAGCGGTTGCACGTAACAAAAAAAGATCCATCTCGTGGGACGACATAGGAGGGGATTTGCGCGCCTACTATGAGACTCAAGCAGGTTCATCTCCCGTAAAGCCGGCATACATGCAGGCACAGCAGCATGCCGGCCAAACGTGGCGACTTTTCTGGCACCGCGTTGCAGTCGCCCTTCGCGCCCTCACGGAAGGCAACCTTCACTCTCTTCTTTGGGATTTTGCACGGCGTATTCTATCGGAAAATCTGAAGTCGGAATACATGCGCTTTGTCCGGAGTCCCGAATGGAGTGTTCCTTTTGTATATTTTCCTCTAGGCTTTCAGCCAGAGCGGACGACTTCGCCGCAGGGCGAAATATTTCATGACCAGATACTTGCTATTCAAACGCTAGCTGCGGCGCTCCCTCCGAATTGGGAGATATACATCAAAGAACATCCCTCGCAGTGGTGGCTCCGGGGAAAAACCCGCTTTTCGAGCGCGCGCTATCGGGGCTACTACGAGCGTCTGGCCGCGATTCCTCACGTGCGTCTTGTGCCCATTCACACGGACAGCCATACACTTATCGCGCGCTCGCAAACGGTTGCGACGATCACCGGTACAGCGGGATGGGAGAGCCTATTCCGCCGCAAGAGACCGCTTATATTCGGATATCCATGGTATGTATCGGCCCCTCAGATTTTCCGTGTTGCGAGCGTCGATGATTGCCGCAAGGCACTCTCTGAAATACAGCGCAAGCCTCTGGCGAGCGAAAAAGATCTGCTCGTAGTTCTCAAGAGCCTCGAGGAGGGTTCCATGCGTGCCTACATCGGCATCGTGCGCGATCAATTCAGCGAGCTGCCGTATGACGTGCCCATAAGTGCCGAGGCGAGCATGCAGGCGGTCGGAGAACGAATTCAGGCTGAACTCGCCACTCTCTAGAGCATGTTTGAAAATCTCCGCTCACGAAGCCTCTCTCTCGTCGGTCGCGTCCCCGACTGCTGTCGGGGCGCTGCCTCTCGGCTCGTCAGCCTGCGAGAACACCGCCGAAAGAGAGGCTTCATTCGCTGCCGGCAATCAGTTTTCAAACATGCTCTAGTCCGGAAGTTAACGTCGTTATCAACGTAATCGCGAGAACATGAAGACCAAAAGCGATTTAGCTGCAAACAGAGAACAGTTCTGGGAGCGCACGGATTATTTGATGCAAGGCGGAGACGATGATTCAAACGGCAGAAAGGCGTGGTTTGCGCGCGTCGTCGCCCTGTACAATCCCAAGAGTGTTCTGGAGCTAGGCTGCAACGAGGGATCGAATCTACGGCGCATTCGCAATCTTAACCCGGCGATCAGACTTGCCGGTCTGGAAATCAACCCCGATGCCGTCAAAGTGGCGCAGGCAACACTTCCCGGCGCGCACATCGTGTGCGGGAGCATCTATGATGCGGATACGTTTTTCAAGGAGCAAGAGTTTGACCTCGTTTTTTCGATGGGGGTTCTCATCCACGTTCCTCCGGACACGGTGGAAGAGGTCAGGGATCAGTCGCTGCGATTGGCGAAGAGAGTGGTTCTCCACTGTGAGGAGCATTCTTTAAACCCTAAACCGATGCGATTCGACAACGGTGTTCCGCACCGCTGGTCGCACAATTACCTTGCGCTCTACGCTGGCTATCCTGTCCGTGTCTACGATAATATCGTCGGATCTGCAGACGGCGCCCATCATCTTGCCGTCGTTGAGGTTGGCGCCAAAACGAGCGCGGGGTTCCTCGCGAGAGTGCGTGTATGGTACTTGTGCCGCTTACTTCCGTTTGTAGACAAATGGCAAAAGAGGATGCAACTGCGCTGGCAGGTTAGAGGTCCAATCCGTTTTTTCCTTCCGTAGTGGGGAGGCGTGCGCAATATGAAGAACAAAGAGCTTGTTGTGGTGGGTATCAATGACTCGCACAATGCTTCGGCGTGTGTATTTGTAGGTGGGACGCTTATTGCCGCGGCCGCGGAGGAGCGATTCCAGAGGATCAAATCTATGGGAGGATTTCCCAAAAACGCAATAGAGGAGTGCATGAAGATAGCCGGCGTCACCAAGAGAAATGTGGATTATGTCGCCGTGGGGAGTATTGGTGTGAGTGCTGACAACATGCACAATATCGTGCCCACACTCGGTATTCGCGATCTCTATCGACTGGAAAAAGAGTATTGGCAGCCTGTTATTTACGAAAAGAAAAATAAACGGTTGCGCGATATTTTCCCGCATTACAAACCAAAAGGAGTGCTCCACTATCCGCTGAAGTCGGTTCCTTTCGCGTTCAATCGGGAACTGTCGCCCGCAACTGTTGAAAGAATAGCGGAGATGAGGAAGAAGTTCGCCGCCCGTTACTTTGGACTACCGGAAGATAGTGTTCACTTTGTCGACCATCATACGGCGCACGCGTATTACGCGTATTGGACGGATCCGTTGAGAGAAAAGAAGAGGAACGTGCTTGTTCTCACGGCGGATGCGGGAGGCGATGGTGTCTATGAATCCGTAAATGTGTTTAGCGATGGCGCATTCAAGTGCATATACAGAGGGCACACCTGTCTTGTGGCGCCTATCTACAGCTACATGACGCTCCTGCTAGGCATGAAGCCTAATGAGCACGAGTACAAAGTCATGGGGTTGGCTCCTTATGCAAAAGAGTATGAGAAGAAAGGCCCTCGCGGCGTCTTTGAAGATGCGCTTGCCGTGCATGGTTTGAAGTTCCGAAGGAGTCCGGAGGTAAAGGATCTTTTCAAATACTTTCAAGAGAAGCTGCTACGATATCGTTTCGACGGCATAGCGGGCGGCCTTCAAGATTTTGCTGAAGACATCATCCGAACGTGGGTGCTAAATACCATCAAAGCGACTGGAATTGGTGATCTCGCTCTGAGCGGAGGGTTGTTCCTTAACATCAAGATCAACAAAGTATTGTCAGAATTGCAGAGCGTGCGCTCGCTCTATGTGCCACCCGGGATAGGCGATGAATCGCTCGCGATAGGGGCATGCTACCGGCTCTTTGAAGACCTAGGCAAGGATATGTTCAAAGTCACGCCGCTGTGGCATGCGTATCTCGGCAGCGTGGCAACGAAAAAAGACGTGGAGAAATTACTCCGGCATCCGCTTATCAAAAGACACTATTCGATCAAGAGAAAAGCGACTCCCGACGACGTGGCGCGCGTACTCGCCCGAGGAGAGATTTGCGCGATTTTTCAGGGAGCGATGGAGTTTGGTCCCCGTGCGTTGGGGCATCGCTCCATCATTGCCGACCCGAGCAAGCCGGAGTCGGTGAAAAAGATCAACGACGCGATAAAAATGCGGGATTTCTGGATGCCCTTCACGCCCTCGATTCTCTCGGAGCGCATGAACGACTACATCGTCACGCGAAATGGGATTTCCGATTCTTATATGACGGTGAGCTTTGACACGACCAAGCTCGGGAGGTCGCATCTCGCGGCAGCGATTCATCCGTATGACAAGACAGCGCGTCCGCAGAGAGTACGCAAGAGTGTGGCACCAGAATACTATTCGATTATCAAAGCATTCGAGAAACGCACGGGTATCGGCGCAGTACTGAACACATCGCTCAACATTCACGGCAAACCGATTGTGCGAAGGCCTATTGAGATCGCTAGAGAGCTTATCGCGAACGCAGACGTTCGGTTGGATAATATCTATATTGAAGGGATATTGCTCTCAAGGAAAAGGAGGACATAATGGGCAGCATGCTTGCCATTGTTGATTATGGGATGGGAAATGTCGGATCGGTCCAGAACGCACTTTCCGCTCTCGGTATCGAGTCGAAGATAACCGCAGAGGCGTCGGATATAGAGAACGCGTCGCACATCGTTCTTCCCGGCGTGGGATCGTTCGCGCGCGGAATGAAGCGTCTCGAAGAGAAAAATCTGCCCGCGCTCTTGCGCGCGAGTGTTGTGGAGAAGAAGAAGCCTTTTTTAGGTATCTGCCTCGGAATGCAACTTCTCTCTCTCTGGGGAGAAGAGGGCGGAGGCATGAAGGGGTTGGGTTGGATCAAAGGCAGTACGCGCCGGCTCGAGGTGCCTGAAAAGGGATTTCGTCTCCCGCACGTGGGGTGGAACGATGCGACACCAGAGCATCAAGCGACCTTGTTCAGAGGCGTTAGGCGCACGACGTTCTACTTTGTGCATAGTTATCATCTGGTACCGGACGATGGCGAGGTAGTCGCCGCAAGAACGGATTATGGCGGGACCTTCGTTTCTGCGATAGAATCCGGCAATATTTTCGGTGTTCAGTTTCATCCTGAGAAAAGCCAGCGGGAAGGTCTGCAGATATTGAAAAATTTTGTGGCATGTACTTAGACTATGGAGGATTTTTCTGCGACAAAAATATTAAATGACCTGAGGCGTTGCACGCGTTGTACCTTGCCCGAAACGCACGAGACCATTCGTTTCGGAGACGATGGGGTCTGTAATATTTGCAAGAATGCCGAATACAAAAAGGAAGAAGTGGATTGGGATTCCCGTAAGAAAGAACTCTCGAAGCTCGCGGATCAGTATCGGGGGAAGAGTGAATACGACTGCATTGTTCCTTTCAGCGGAGGCAAGGATTCGACGTTTACCGCGTGGTACATCGTGGCAGAGCTCGGCTTACGAGCGCTCCTCGTGAGCTTCGACCACGGGTTTTATCGTCCGAAAGTATTGGCGAATGTCGAGCGCACGGTGAGAAAATTGGGAGTGGAATTCTTGAAATTTCGCTCCGATTGGAAGATCGTGAGATGTCTCATGCGGGAATCATTGCGTCGGAAGGGAGATTTCGACTGGCATGCGCACGTAGGATCGTTCGTGTATCCGATGCAAATTGCACTGAAGCACCGCATCCCTCTTATTTTTTGGGGCGAGCCGAGTGCGGAGTATACCGCGTACTATTCCTACGACGAGATCGAGGAGGTGGACGAAAAACGAAATTACCGCCTCAACAATTTGGGAATTGCCGCTGAAGACATGGCCGGATTTTTGCAAGGCGAGGTCTCCATGCGCGATCTTTCGCCATATATCTATCCGTCTGCCGGAGAGTTGCGCTCGCTCGGCGCTCGCTCGGTGTGTCTTGGCTCCTTCATTCCATGGGATGTGCGGAAACATTACGAGATTATCCGGGACAATCTGGCATGGGAAGGCGATGTTGTTGAAGGTGTGCCGCCAAGCTATCCCTATGAAAAGATCGAGTACCAACTGCAAGGGCCCCGCGATTATCTGAAATTCATCAAGCGCGGTTATGCGCGCACGACGCACTTGACGAGCATCGATATACGAAACGGTCGCATGACGAGAGAGGAAGCCGCAAAGTTGATTGTCGCGCACGAAGGCAAACGTCCGCAAAGTCTTGAATATCTCTTGCGGATCCTTGATATTTCGGAGGACGAATGGAGAAAAATCGCGATTGCGCAGGCAGTGCCCCCATACACACATGATTTCAGAGGTGAGCGCGAGGACGAGGCGCTCCCGGACATGAGCCAATGGAACTGGAACCCCTGAACCATGCTTAAAGTCAGATTGATTCCGGTCTTGCTTCTCAAAGGAGGGCGCATGGTAAAACCCGTTCAATTCGGGTCGGGGGGGGAGCGCGACGTCGGATGGCCTATCACGACGGCCCGCATCTACAATTCGCAGGACGCCGATGAGCTTATCTTTCTTGATATCGAAGCTTCGCAAATCGGAAGGAACTTTCTTCTCGATACGCTCCGGGAGGTCGCGCGCGAGTGTTTCGTCCCTCTGACGGCAGGCGGAGGAATTCGCGATTTGGAGACAATACGGGAGATGCTTGCTGCCGGAGCGGATAAGGTTTCCGTTAATTCGTACGCCGTTGAGAGTCCCTCGTTTATAGAGAAGGCGGCGGATATGTTTGGGAGTCAGTGCATCGTCGTTTCGATTGACGCCAAAAAGAGGGACGACGGAACGTACGAAGTGTTCACGAACCGCGGACGGAGTGCAAGCGGGCTTCTGGTTGTCGAATGGGCCAAAAGAGCCGCCGAGCTTGGGGCGGGAGAGCTTCTCATCACCTCGATCGATAGAGAAGGCACCTTGGAAGGATATGACCTCGATCTCGTTAGCATGGTAGCGGATAGCGTGGTCATACCAGTCATCGCGAACGGCGGCGCGGGGACGCGGCAGCATTTTGTCGATGCTGTTCGCAAAGGACACGCCTCCGCCGTCGCGGCCTCGTCGATATTTCATTTCACAGATTCCAACCTTACCCAGGTGAAGTCGTTTATCTACAACGCGGGAATACCGATTCGTTCGGTGTAAACTTAACACATGCGCGAAACATTGGAGCTTGAAGGTGAAAGGACACGTCTGCGCTCCGTAGATCTGGAGGACGCGACAGAGTACTACGTCGCGTGGCTCAACGACCCGGAGGTAAATCAATATTTAGAGACTAGGTTTAGAGAGCAGACTACTGACAGCGCAAAAGAATACATTAGGAAAAAGATCGAAGATCCCGACACGCTTTTCTTGGCAATCATTCGGAGGGACACGCAAAAACACATTGGCAACATCAAGTTGGGCCCGATAAATCGAGATCATAGGTACGCCGAAATGTCCCTCGTAGTCGGAGACAAAGCTTCGTGGGGAAAGGGATTTGGGAGCGAGGCGATTGGACTTCTCACGGACTATGCATTCGGCACGCTCGGCCTTCACAAAATTATTGCGGGAGCGTATGAGAACAACACGGCTTCCATAAAAGCGTTCTTGAAGTGCGGTTTCGAGAAAGAGTCTGTGCGGAAGAAACAGTACTACTACAAAGACGCTTACGTCGACGCGATTGTCATGACGCGGTTCAACGAAAACAGCGGCTGATTGCTCACGACAGCAGTTTGATGGCACCGAGGCCGCTTAAGACGAGCTTCCCGTTTTGCCGCTTCATTCTCGTTCGTATTTCAGCGATCCGCGTTGAGGCGATTTTTCTTATGACCTCCGCCTCGACTGAGATCGTGTCGCCGACGTAGTATGGATTTGGAAAGCTCGTTTCCTGTTTGAGGCACACCGAGGTGCCGCCGGGAAGGTACATGCCGTAGAGACGAGAGAGAAATGACGTGAGAAGAAATGCGTACCCTATCTTTTTATCGAACCCGCTCTTTTTTGCGAATACGTCGTCGGTATGTACCGGACTTTCATCTTCCGAAAGATTCTCGAACTCCCGATGCATCTTCTCAGTAATCTCAATCGTGAAAGAAGCGGTGTCGCCGACTTGAATTTCATCGAATGTTTTTCCTTTCTTCATTTTGTTTTATTTTCAACTGTCTTTTTCAACTCGCCGTACGTTTGGACTTTTTCCACTTCCGCCATCGTGAATTGGATTCCGAGTTTTTTTTCTATTTCCGAAATGAGCATCAAGTGATTGAAAGAATCCCATTCGGGAGTCTCGCGCCGCACGAGCGTGTCTTGTATCTTACCCTTGGGAAGACCGAGCACTTGAGATGCTATGTTCTTGAGCGTGTTCATTGTTCTTTGACAGTTACGGTTTTTGGAGCTTCGAAATTCTTGATGGGGGAATACTCCCACATCTCAGTCTTGCCGACACTTTCCGCGAGCACAAAACCGCATCTCTTGTAAAAGCCTTTCGCGGGCGCGTTCTTCGGCGTGGGAATGAATTCGCCGACGATTGTCTTTGCCTTTGCTCTCTTCGCGCGCTTGATAATAGCAGAAAGGAGTCCATCCTCAGCGCCGCGGCCGATGACGCGGCATGAGAGCAGAAATGAATCTATCCGCCAGTTTTCTTTTGCGAGCCTCACAATGGCAACTCCCGTAAGTCCGCTCTCGCCAAAGTTGTCTTTCACGTCGACTGTGAGAATAAGCGTGTTTTTGTCCGAAGTGAGCTTTCTGATTTCTTCTTCTGTGCGCCTGCGCGTTGTTGTGTTGAATTGGTTTGTTTTTTGAGTGAGCTGTGCCACGCGAGGTATCGAGTCAGGAGAAGCTTTCCGTATTGTTATGGTTGTCCCGAGCGTGCGGAGGTACTCTTCGAGACTTCCGGAGCTTTTCTTAAGGGATTGTCGCTTCCGTTCTGTGGTGTACATCTCGCTCCTTTTCTTGTCTTCGGGAGAGAGCGAGAACGCGTCAAAAAGGGTTAAGCGCTGGAGCGTTTCCAAAAAGCGGGCGGGATCCTCTGGAAGCTCGATGACACTCACCTCGGGAAGCGCGCTTCGGATGAGTGCGCGCTCTGCCGGGTTGTCGTCGAGGAAAGCAATGCTGTCGATGCCAATCCCGATTTCTTCAGCAATCCTTCGCATGTTTTCCACCTTATCACTCCAGTTGATCTGCAGAGAAGCGAAATGCTCCTCCTTGAGAACTTGGTGTGGATGCTTCTTGAATACCTCGCGCACGTCCTCGAGGTTATTCTTGCTGTTTATAGCGAGTATTACTCCTCGCTCGGAGAGCGAGAGCATGTATTTCTGGAGCTCCCAGAATGGTCGTCCCTCTGGCGTAGGGCCTAGCTTGATGCCGCCGAGCCCGTCTTCTCCGATAATTCCTCCCCACATCGTATTGTCTAGGTCGACGACGAGGCATTTTTTTGTAAGCGCTTTGAGAGGGCGAATGTATCCCATCAGTTGCTCGGTAAGCGCCGGAAAGTACTGAGGATCAAGCGTGATGTCGCCTAAGTAGTAGAGTTTCGGGTCGAGGGCGTTTTGTTTTCCAATGCGCGAGAGAAATCCCTCGTAGTCAAAGATGAAAACCTGCACATCTTTTTTATATTGGTCGCAAAGACGCTCGTTTATTTCTCGAACCGTTTTTTGAAGACCGAGCTCCTCTTTGTTCTCAAGGATGCCGAGCGGGCTGTGTGTGGGGACCTCTAAATTGCTAATGACGATTTTCGCGTCGGATTTTTTCAGTACGGCGATAAGCTTTTCAGTTTCCTTTAGCGTCCTCTCGAACCATCTTTTTCGCGTGCCTTGCGAAATAGCATAAGGACCCAGGTATGTCTCGCCGAGAGCGGCTCGTACGTTGGAGAGGATGAAAATAATATGTGGTTTGAAATTGTAGAGGTCGCTTTTCGGGTCGAGTATTTCCTGCGCGGTCTGTTTGTATTTGCCGACATATATATCCGGCCGCAGTCCCATCTCATGGCAGTGGACCGCCATCGTTTCTTTGAGTCCGGCGATCGTACTCGACGGCAGGAGTGCGATACGCACATCTGCACGCGAATCTTTCTTCTCGATCTCCTTTTTGTGGAGACGGTAAAAAGAGATGGTTTCCGCAAAGGGCTTTAACGTCATAGTTTCTTGGCGAATGCAGCGGCGAGCGCGTATCGCCCAGCGTGGGCCATCGTGAGAGAAATATCGATCTTTGGCGATATCTGATTGAGCGACACGGTCGGTGCATCACCGCGAGCACGAATGCGAATATCCCGATATGCGATGCCGCGCATTCCCATTCCCGAGAGCGCCTTGATGACCGATTCTTTGGCGCAAAAACGTGCCGCGAGATGTTGGGCCGGCCTTCGCATTGAAAAACAGTACGAAAGCTCGTCATCGGTGTATACGCGGTTCAAAAAAATCCGATGCCTCGTGCGATCGAGCTTCTCGAACCGCCCTATCTCCTCAATGTCCGCCCCGATCCCGAATTCTCTCGCACTTTTCATATCTCGACTATATCATCTGCGATGAAAGGGTCATTCACGCGTCGGCACCCGCTTCTTGAGGGGAATCCGCTGAATAAACGCATCAATGTTTTCTTCGAGCATGCGTGTTCCCGTTGAAAAGAGGTTACGCACGCGCACCCCCGAGATCCGTCCCGCTCCTACGCTCGCTTCGCGCAGGTCTCCATCTCTCCGCAGTTTTGTCTCGAGTCGCGAAAGTTCTGTTTGCACGCTTCCGTCGAGTGGAAGAACATGATAGGTACATGAGACCTTTCTCTCCGACCCACCGCTGCGGATCGTACCGGTGAAGATTTTCGCGGATCGGTAGGGTACCGCGTGCATCGCTTCGATGTGATGGATGAACGTTGCGCGGTCGAAGGGGGCTCCGAAAAAGACGACTATCGCGTCGAGAGCGTGTAGACGCGCGAATACTGATTTTGCTCCGTACGCATCTAGGTCGACATCAATGAGTTTTTCTGCCTTCGGCCCGCGCGCAGCGACCGAGACGATCGGATGCGTTGAGCGGACAACGCCTTTTTCCGTGCGGAAGAACTCTGATAGCAGTCCCATCTGCTCTGCGGGACTCTTCTCCCTATCAAACAGTTTGCCGCGACAAAAAGAATAAGTGAATGTAGGCATCGCGAGAGTACCGTCGGGGATGCATCTCTCGATTGCGTCTAAGAGAGAGCGACAGAGCGTCAGTTTGTCGATTCCGGGGCCGATTCGGCCGAAGACGCCGAGATCCGCATGTATAAAAACCACATCATTGTCGCGCACGCCGACTGCGCGGAGTGCGTCGGTGAATTCAGCCGAGCGTATGCACGCTTCGTCGTTTTGGTACAAGCAGTCTGTCTTCACGAGAGTACTCTACCACGCGCTCTCGCGTGAGCGCGAGCAAATTTTACAAGCTTTTGAGCCATGGTATAGTGCAGCGGAAAGACTTGAATAGTATGTATTCGCTCAAGAGAAAGGTCATTTTAATCACTGGGGGGACGGGTTCTTTCGGGAGGGCGTGCGTGAAGACGCTTCTTGAGAAGCACAATCCGAAAGCGATCCGCATCTACAGTCGCGATGAGTTGAAGCAGTGGGAAATGAGCCGAAAGTTCAATTCCGATAAACTCCGTTTTCTCATCGGCGACGTGCGTGATTACGAGCGCCTCAGGCGTGCTACGGAGGGCGTAGACGTCATCATTCATGCTGCTGCCCTGAAGCAGGTGCCTGCGGCCGAATACAACCCTATGGAGGCGGTCAAAACGAATATCGGCGGTGCGATGAACGTCATTAATGCGGCGCTCGACAACAACGTGCCGCGTGTCATCGCGCTCTCAACGGATAAAGCGGCGGCGCCCGTGAATACTTATGGCGCGACGAAGCTCGTCGCCGACCGGCTCTTCATCCAGTCGAACGCGTATCGCGGCCCCAAGCGCGACACGCGCTTTTCTGTGGTGCGCTATGGCAACGTTTTGGCGAGCAGGGGGAGCGTCATCCCGCTCTTTCGGGCACAGCAGGCAAGCGGAGAGCTGACTGTTACGCATCCCGAGATGACGCGATTCTGGATTTCGCTCCCGCAGTCAGTCGATTTTGTGCTCACGTCGCTCGCAATCATGCAGGGCGGCGAGATGTTCGTGCCGAAGATTCCTTCGATGAAGATCATGGACCTCGCGAAGGTAATGGCGCCGGGGGCCACATGCCGTATCGTTGGCATCCGCCCGGGCGAGAAGATTCACGAGTGCCTTATCACGAAGGAGGAAGGAAGGCATGCCTACGAGATGAAGGATCGCTACGTCGTGCTTTCCGCATCGCCGATCGGATGGGACAACGATTTGAGAAAATACAAGGGTGTCAAAAAGATGAAAGGAGAATTCGAGTACCACAGCCACACCAATAAACATTTTCTGGATCACCATAGCATGCGCAGGCTCCTCAAAGAGGTCGAGAAGCACGCATGAGTGTATGAGAAAATCCGCGCCGTTTTTATTTTCGCGGGCGATCAAAGTCGGGAATCGTAAGATTGGCGAAGGTGCACCTGTCTATTTCGTAGCGGAAATAGGCGCAAATTTCGACGGCGACCTGAAGAAAGCGAAGGAATACGCGCGCGTAGCCAAGGAGTGCGGAGCGGATTGCGCGAAGATCCAGAGCTTCAAATCGAAGAAAATCGTTTCCGCGAGAGGGTTCGCTTCGATGAAACTGAAGGGAGTGCATGGTTCGTGGAAGCGCCCGGTTGACGAGGTATTCAAGGAGGTGGAGTTTCCGCGCGCGTGGCACAGGAAGTTTTTCGAATACTGCTGGGAAATAGGCATTACGCCGTCGTCCGCTCCGTACGATTATGAAGCAGTCGATCTCATGGAGGATATCGGCGCAGAGTTCTACAAGATCGGCTCAGGGGACATCACATGGCTCGAGATGGTGGAGTACATCGCAAAAAAAGGAAAGCCGGTCATGCTCGCAACCGGCGCCTCGACTCTTGCAGAAGTGGATGAAGCGGTGAGGGTGATCGAGAAAACGGGGAACCGCGACCTTGTCCTCATGCAGTGCATCACGAACTATCCTTCGAAATTCGAGAGCGCGAACATCAATGTACTCCACACATACCGCAAAGCATTCGGCGCTATTCTCGGATATTCCGACCACACACCGGGCGATGTCGTTCCCCTCGGAGCTGTCGCTTTCGGCGCGAAGGTAATCGAGAAGCATTTTACCTTTGATCGCGGTCTCCCGGGGCCCGATCATCCGCACTCCATGGAGCCGCAGGAGTTTGCCGACATGGTTTCCCGCGCGCGCGATCTTGAGAAGGCACTCGGGTCGTCTAAGAAGGAGGTGGTCGCGGAAGAGGCGGAAACGGTGATCGTTCAGCGCCGTGGACTAACTGCGGCGCGAGACATCAAAAAAGGCGAGAGGATTACAAGAAGCAACGTGGTAGAGCTACGTCCCGCACTCGGTATTCCTCCCAAATACAAGAATGTTGTGATAGGGAAGCGTATGAGGACAAGTCTAAGAGCGGGGGAGCCGATTAGGTGGGAAAACATCGGCTGAATATCATGCTCACGGACAAGGAGAAGTTTGTCGCGTTTCTGGAGAACGAATCACCGCGCAGGGGCGACGTGATCGTGCTTTTAGAGGGCGACGGTTACAACCGCGTCAAGCATGCAGCCCGACTGTACAGCGATAATTATGCACCCCGTATTATTGTTCTTGGTGGCGACGTGCGGCGCGAATACGGGAGTTATCCCAGTCGCGAACTCTCTCGCGAGCTCCAAAAGCAGGGTGTCCCGAAATCTGCGATTTATGCAGAAGAAAAAGCACCGCACACCTTGGGAGAAGCTAAGCGCACAATGGCGCTCGCCAAAAAAGAGGGATGGAAAAGTCTCATTTTGGTGACCTCGCCCCACCACCAATTCAGGGCATTCCTCACGTTTCTGAAGGCGATGCGCGATGCCTCGCTCGATCTCCTCCTCGTGAATGCACCCGCGCGCCTCCCGTGGTTTGGCGAAAATCCGTGGGGGAAGCGCTCCGATCTCCTTGAGGGCGAGCTTGCTCGGATTGAGGAGTACCAAGCCAAGGGGCACTGCGCAACTTTTTCAGAAGGTCTTGTCTACCTTAAGGATGCCGAGCGCCACCTCTATGGTCAGGGAGAAGACGAGCTTAGTACTCCCCGCCAGCGTCCGACTATTATTCCGTATTCCACGCAGGAGGTAAGTGAAGCCGACGTACGCGCTGTCTCGATGACACTGCGCTCCTCGCACCTCACGCAAGGTCCGGCGGTGGAGAGATTCGAACGTGCGATTGCACGATACACCGGTGCGCGTTTTGCCGTCGCGTTTTCCTCGGGAACTGCCGCTCTCCATGCAGCGTACTTCGCCGCGGGGATCAAATCAGGAGATGAGGTCATCGTGCCCGCGCTCACCTTTGCCGCGAGCGCTAATGCCGCGCTCTACGTGGGCGCCCGTCCTGTGTTTGCAGATATTGATCCAGAGAGTGCAACGATCGACCCGAAGGACGCAGGGCGCAAAATCACGCAGAGGACAAGAGTGCTCGCGCCGGTCGATTACGGAGGCAGGCCGTCCGACATGCGAACACTCGCTTCGATCGCAAAAAAGCGCAAGCTCGTTCTGATTCTCGATGCGGCGCATAGCCTCGGTGCGCACTACCGCGGAAGGCCCGTCGGAAACGACGCGGACATGACGATGTTCAGTTTTCATCCAGTCAAATCCATAACGACCGGCGAGGGAGGCGCGATAGTTACGAACAGCGCAACGTATCGTCGGAAGCTTCTCCTTTTTCGACATCATGGCATCAGCAAGGAACCCTCGACCTTCGTCGAAAAGAAGCACGGCGCGTGGTATCAGGAGATGCAGGTGTTGGGTTACAACTACCGCCTCTCAGACATCCAATCGGCTCTGGGCGAAAGCCAGATGAAGCGTCTCGATGCGCATATCGAAAAGCGGCGGCACCTTGCAAAGCGATATCGGACGCTCCTGCGTAGCACCCCGCACATCGCACTTCCGCCGGAAGACACGAGGGAGAAGCGTTCGGCATGGCACCTCTATCCGATCCGTCTAGTAGGCGCGTACGCGAAATCGAGAGATTCTGTGTTCTCACAACTGCGCGAAAACGGAATAGGCGTGCAGGTTCACTATCTTCCCGTCTACATGCATCAGTACTACAGGCGCCTCGGTTACAAGAAAGGCCTCTGTCCTAAGGCGGAGGCTTATGCTGCGTCGGAAATATCACTTCCAATTTTCCCGAGTTTGACCGAGCGAGATCAGAAATTCGTCGTCTCGACCCTGAAGGATGTTCTTCGAAAGATCCGCAAGCTCCATGACTAGATCACGACTTGTTCTTGGCACGGTGCAACTCGGTATGCCCTATGGCGTCCGCGCGGGAGCGCAGCCGTCGCAGGATGAAGCGTTTAGAATTCTTGATGAGGCCTACGAGCGCGGCGTTAATACCTTTGATACCGCTTCTAGCTATGGAAGTGCAGAGGATGTCCTTGGGCAGTGGATGACGCGCCGAGGAAATCAGAGCGAGATCTTCGTCATTACGAAGATGCGCCACGGAGCACTTGGAGAGGATCCCAGGGCTTCAGCCGCCGATATCGCCGATCGGGAACTCATGGTCTCTCTCTCACGATTAAAGCTTGAACACGTAGATGGCTACCTGCTGCACGATCCGGCGCTCCTCCGTCGGGAAAATATGGTCGACGCGCTTCTGAAGTTAAAAGAGCGTGGTTTGACGGCGCATGTCGGCGTATCTGTCTACGATGAATCCGACGCTCTCGCCTCGGCGGAGAGCCGTCTTGATTACATCCAAGTACCCTACAACGTGCTCGATCAGCGGCTTCATAGAACGGAATTTTTTTCTCTCGCTCGCGAGAGCGGCAAGACCATTTTTTCCCGAAGTGCACTTTTGCAGGGACTTCTTACGATGGATATTGCAGACGTGCCGCAGCATCTCTCGGTCGCGCGGCCCTTTTTGGAGCGATTCCATGCTATCGCAAAGAAAGCCGATCGATCGCCGCTTGCCGCTGCATTTCAGTACGCGTATATTCGCTCGCCTGCAGATAACATCGTCTTTGGCGTGGATAGCAGGGAGCAGCTCCGAGAGATACTCGCGCTTGCAAAGGAGGCGAAGGATGAACCATGGATGGCGGAAATCCAAAAGACGTTTGTCGATGTGCCTCGCGAGGTTGTGGATCCGCGTTTGTGGGGAAGACCGAGCATATGAGAGCTTCAATCATCATCCGTGCGTACAATGCCGAGGCGACGCTCGCGCGAGCGATCGAGAGCGCTCTCAGGCAGGAATTTCCCAAGGAAGACTATGAGGTGATCGTCGTTGACGACGGCTCGACTGACGGAACAAAAAAGGTCGTGCGAGTCTTTAAGAGTGTAAAGTACATCCATCAGAAAAACAGCGGTATCGTGAAGGCTGCAAATGTAGGGGTGGAAGCAGCAAAAGGGGATCTCGTAAGTCTGCTGGATGCCGACGATGAATTCTTGCCGGATCTCTTAGCTCAAATGACGCAGCATTTTGATGACGGCTCGCTTGATGCGGCCTATCCGGATTATTTCGAGGAATATCGCGGGACAAAAAAACTTGTCTCCCCGGCGCATATCCTGCAGGTAATAGCGGGAGGAATGGTGTGGAGGCGGGGTTCTCTTCTGAGAGCCGGAGGATTTCCTGAAGGAACGATTTTTCCGGAGTATGATCTGCTTCTCTCCACATGGGGGAAATGGAAACTATTTCATGTCCCTTCGGCCCTTATGATTTACCATCGCAGGGAGGAGAGTCTCACAGGGAATAATAGTCTCATTCAGAAATCTATAGGAAAGCTGAAGCAAAAGTATCCGAATTTGACTGGCGAGATTGAAAAGATCCGCTCGTATGCATTATGACCGAATTAACATTGAGACCAGCGACTGTGGATGACATACAGCGACTCTTTGAGTGGCGCAATGACCCCGACACGCGCAAGAGTTCGAGAAATCGGGAGCCGATATCGCTCGGTGAGCACAAGACATGGCTTCTGCGCTCACTTTCTGACACGTCGCGGATCCTCCTTATTGCGGAGCAGGAGGAAGTTCCGGTGGGCGTCGTGCGGGCCGATGAAAAGAGTGGGGTCGTTGAACTTTCGTGGACGATTGCGCCAGAAGCGCGCGGGAGGGGATTGGGGAAAAGCATGGTCGTACAATTCGTGAGAGAGCGACTTTCGGGAAAAAAGATCCGTGCATCGGTACGAAAAGGCAATATCCCATCCGAAAAGATCGCCGAAGCGCTCGGCCTGCGCCCGACCGTCCCAGAAGAAAATTCCGGCGATCCTCCCATGATCGTGTGGAATTGATTTGTCGCGACCCTTTCTCTGTGGCAGGATGCCATGCATGAAAGTCGGCAAACGAGAGATCGGTCCCGGAAAGAGAGTTTTTATTGTTGCCGAGCTTTCGGGGAACCACAACGGGAGTCTCAAGCGTGCGCAGAAGATCATCGATGCTGCGGCTGACGCCGGGGCAGATGCGATAAAGCTCCAAACATATACGCCAGATACATTGACGATAGATGTGGACTCGCCGCTATTTCGCGTAAAGAGCGGCAAGAATTGGAAGGGGAAGACTCTCTATCAGTTGTACAAGGAAGCGCACACACCTTGGAAGTGGCACAAAAAATTATTTGCACATGCCAAACGCCGCGGGCTCATCTGTTTTTCAACGCCCTTCGATGAATCTGCGGTGGCGTTCTTGAAAAGGCTTGGCAATCCTATCTATAAGGTTGCCTCGTTCGAGGTCGTCGACATTCCGCTTCTGCGCGCAATCGGAAAAACTCGGAAACCCGTCATCGTGTCTCGCGGGATGGCTAGCGTATCAGAGATCAAGATGGCGATTACAACACTTAGAAAGAGTGGCGCGCGCGAAATTGTCGTTCTTCAGTGCGTGAGCGCGTATCCTGCGAAAGTGGAGGATATGAACCTCGCGACAATTCCCGACATTCGGAAACGCTTCGGCGTTCTCGCAGGACTTTCCGATCATACGCTTGGAAACGATGTTGCTATTGCGGCTGCTGCAATCGGTGCTGTTGTCATCGAAAAGCATTTGACGCTTCGGCGCGCTGATGGAGGGCCTGATGCGGCGTTTTCACTTGAACCGAAGGAATTCAAGGCGCTCGTCAAATCTGTTCGTGTCGTTGAAGCATCGATGGGAAGGCCTACGTACACACCAAGGAGAGCGGAGAAAACGAACATGCAATTCCGCCGCTCTCTTTTTGTTGTTGCCAATGTAAGAAAAGGAGAGCGCTTCAGTCCGCGCAATGTGCGCTCTATCCGGCCCGGAAACGGCCTTCCGCCGAAAGACTATGATCGAGTCATGGGGAAACGTGCTTCGCGCGACATCAAGCGCGGCACGCCCCTCTCGTGGAAACTCGTGCGCCGATACGTATGAACGTTCTTGGCATCATGTGGGAGATGAATTCCACCGCTGCTCTCATGGTGGACGGGAAAGTGATCGCCTCCGCGAGCGAAGAGCGATTCTCGCGCGTCAAGAACGACGAGCGGTATCCGAAGCGGGCGATAGAGTATGTGCTTCGCGAGGCCGGGCTTCGAGGGAGAGATCTCGATTCCGTTGCATTCATGGGACTTGGATGGGGGCCGAACTATGTTCTTACGCGACACTATTCGAAATTTTCTATTGCGGACAATATCCGTGAGCAGGAGAAATACTGGCATCCGATTTTTTATGAAAAGAAAAATCCTGATTATCTTGAAGTGTTCAAAGATAAACTCGATTTCGATCAGTACCCCGGAAAATTGATCTGGCGGAAGGTCATGCGCGATATGAAGCGGATGCGCGGGACGGGTCGAGCAGCTGACGTAATGTCTCAAAAGTATTTTCAGGATTTTCGCCGCTCTGTCGTCGCAAAACACCTTCACATCGATCCGAAGAAAATCTATTTCATCGATCATTCGACTGGGCACGCCCTCTATGCGTACTTTGCGTCCCCTCTCCGAGGCGACGCGCTCGTCGCGACAGCTGACGCGTGGGGAGACAATCTCAACGCGACACTTGCCGTACTGCGCGGCGGCGTCATGCGCAGGATCTACGAGACGAACAATCTCGCACTCGCGCGACTCTATCGGTACACCACTCTCATCCTCGGCATGAAGCCGAATGAGCATGAATACAAGGTGATGGGCCTCGCGTCATACGCGAAGAAGAAATACTGGCAAGATGCGCTCGCGGTCTTTCGAGGTGTGCAAAAAGTTGAGGGCATTGCATTCAAGTTCGTTCAAAAGCCGCCCGATATGTATTTCTATTTCCGTGACAAACTCGAGGGCATCCGGTTCGACTCAATCGCGGGTGCTTTGCAGGCATACACCGAAGAAATGCTACTCGCATGGTTTCAAAATGCGCTCCGAAAGACAAGAATGCGCGACGTAGTGTTCGCCGGCGGTGTAGCAATGAATGTAAAGGCAAATATGGCTCTAAACAGGATGAGGGGCGTGGGAAAACTCTATGTGAATCCGACGCCTGACGATGCTTCGCAGGCGATGGGAGCGTGCTATGCGTTCATGTACGAGCGCCTTCTGAAAGAGAAAAAGGATCCGAGGAGAATCCTGAAACCACTCCGCGATTCCTATTTGGGACCTGCAATTACCGATGTTGAGATAGAGGATCTCGTTCGCAGGAAGAAGTTGCACAGGCGCTACAGAATCACGAAGAAGGTAGGGACTGCGAAGGTGGGCGCACTCCTCGCGCACGGGAAGATCATAGGCAGAGCGGCAGGGAGGAGCGAGTTTGGCGCGCGCGCGCTCGGCAATCGCTCCATCCTCGCGGATCCGCGCGATTCCAGCGTGATTCCCATTATCAATGAGAAAGTGAAGAACAGGGATTTCTGGATGCCGTTTGCGCCGAGTATTTTGGAATCGCACGCGAAAAAATACCTCGTCGGGTATAAAGGAGGAACGACGGCTGCGTACATGACAGTTGGCTTTAACACGACGGAGGCAGGAAGAAAGGCGCTTCGTGCTGGGCTTCATCCGGCAGATCTTACCTGCAGACCGCAAGTAATTCCGCGCGGCCAGAATCCCGCGTACGAGGCTATTATTCGGGCTTTCGAGAAGGAGACGGGGGTGGGTGGGCTCCTGAATACTTCCTTCAATCTCCACGGCGAACCCATCGTGCAGAGCGCCTCAGATGCGCTTCGTGTCTTCGAGCTCTCGCAATTGGACGCGCTTCTCCTCAATGATACGCTGATTGAAAAGATATGAATATACAAACAATAGGTCCGGAAGAATTAGGAAAGCTTGGTTGGTCTGTCTCGATGGGTGAATTGTCCGCGCCCGCGATTCCCTTCGTCGCTGATCTTTTGGATCGACATGCGGGTACGCACCTTCTCGTTTTTGCTCCCAAGATATATACAGATGGTTCGCCGATCACTCTTAATTCACTTCGAGATCGATTTGGCATCGATCCAGCAATCTCAGAGCCCTGTTTTTACAATCAAGATTGGTACCTGAAGGAGGATTTTGCGAATGAGCCGCTCGACGGAAACTGGCATCTTATCCGGAAGGACGTGCTCGAAGACGCGCGCGCAAAGTCACCAGAAGACATAGAGGCGACTATCCCATCTTCCGAGAGATTCCCGAGCGCTGCCTTGTACGCATTCGCATTTCTCGCATGGTGGTTTCATACAGGCGGGGAGAAGTTATGGAAGCATGATTTCGTGTGGTCTCGAGATCGCGACCACAATGGCGATCGCATCTATGTGGGCCGTTACGAGGATCCCGACGGCATCAACAAGAACGGCTTCAACATCCACCGGCATTTGTCGCTCCGCTCGGCATATAGCGCAGCGCCGGAAATTACGGGATGATTAGGACGAGTCCGAGCACTATAAGAAGGAAAAGCGAGATCTTGATGAGGAAATGCTGTTCCCGGAAATAGATCTTTCCGGAGAGAAGCGCAAAAAGTACAGCGAAGCTGCGCATTGCCGTCGTGATAACTGAAGCTGGTCCGTAGAGAT
>MFLZ01000022.1:43386-53401 GCA_001781685.1 Candidatus Kaiserbacteria bacterium RIFCSPLOWO2_01_FULL_54_13 | reverse complement strand
CCCAGACGGACTGCTTCCGGATAACCGTCTGGTACGATCGCTGGACGCCGGGGGATACTTCTGGCACGCTCATCCACATTTCAACACTCGAAAGTGGTGGCGAGGACATGTACTATACACAACTTCAGACCTCTAATGACAGCGTGTCGACTCCTGCCAATGCTTCGGGCGCGGGTCAGGGTGGATCTCTCAACGTAGGGGAGAATTTCAATTCCATTGCGAAAGGTACTGACGGCGATCTCTACATGGGTGTTTCCGACAGCTCGGATTCGTATGTAATTAAGTGTACGGGGACGTGCACGACCGCAGGAAATTGGAGTGAAGCCGGTACGAACCCGTTGGACACGGCTGACGAAGACACGCTCATGCTCGTGCCGCTCGCCTCAGGCAACTTGCTCCTCGTGAACCATGATGTCTCAGCAAATGTCTTGCGTTCGAAGGTATGGACCGACAGCTCCGCGTCGTGGGCCTCAAGCTGGTCGGGCATTGACACAGCAGTTGACGAGAACACAACCTACGAAGGCGATTTCTCCGTAGCTGCCGATCCCGACGCTGCAGGCACCGTGTACCTTGCCTACCTCGACGACGTCGGGACGCTTGATGGGGACGACGATGACATCAAGACCGGCCTCTATACCGGCTCGTGGGCGACCACCACGACGGCGTCCGTTTGGACAAATGCCACGACAAGCCTTACGAACGTTTCGATCGGGATTGCGGGCAGCACCGTGTACGTTGCGTATGCCTCCGCGCCCTCCGGCACTGCTGCGGACAACTCGACGCTCGTCTTTTGGGCGACGTCTACTCCCGCAATGACGAAGTGGACCACTCACATCGGGCCTCCGACGGACAACTATACTTCAGCGGCAATTACGAATCTGAACATCAATGCCTCGAGCGACGAGCGCCTACTCGCAGCGTGGCGGGCGGGCAGTGTCTTGTATGGAGCAACGATTGTGGATGTGGTGCCGACGAGCGATGCGAGCTACATCAAGCTCACGGGAGCCGTGATGTTTCTGAGGGATCTCGTCATCGTGAGCTCACTCTCCAAGAGTTACGGCACGTTCGTTATTGATCATCCGCAAAGGCCGCGCACGCACCTCCTGTACCACTCGTTTGTAGAATCTCCCGACGTGAAAAACGTGTATGATGGGGTTGCGACACTTGGTGGAAACGGCGAAGCCGAGGTCGAGCTGCCGAGCTACTTCGAAGCGCTCAACAAGGATTTCAGATACCAATTCTTCGCGCTCGATCAAGCCATGCCGAATCTGTACATCAAACAAGAAGTGAAAAAGAATCGCTTCACTATCGCAGGCGGCGAGCCGAATGGCCGTGTCTCGTGGCAGGTGACGGGCATCCGCCACGATCCGTACATTCTCGCGAATCCTATCAGAGTTGAGGTTCCGAAAGGGCCCGGACAAGTCGTCGGGAAGGGCAAGTGCATCTTTGAGCCATTATGCATATAAGACACCTCTTGGAGGCGCTGCGTTGGATTAGTGTGGCACCTGCTCTCGCTTTTCTTTTGCCCCGCGCGGTACTGTCGTGTGTCGCTGCGTTTGCCCTTTTTGCTCCCACACTTGCAGTCGCTGGGTACGGCGAATCTTCCTACTACGGCGAATCACCATACTACTCTCAGACCTACTACCAGGGCGGGTACTATTTTCAGGGTTCATACCAGCTCACATTTACCGGCGACGTGAGCGCTCTTGCCGACTTCTCTGTCGCGAACGCCATATCTAAAGCATTCGGGACATTTGTGATAGATCATCCGCTCGATCCGAAGAACAAACTGCTCTTTCATTCCTTTGTTGAATCGCCTGAAGTGAAAAATTTGTACGACGGCGTGGCGACGCTAGACAAAAGCGGCGAAGCAATTGTAAACCTCCCAAGCTACTTTGAGGCGCTCAATAAGGATTTTCGGTATCAGCTGAAGCCGATTGGGAAGCCCATGCCAAACCTCTACATCAAGGAAGAAGTCAAAAACAATCGCTTCACTATCGCAGGCGGAGAGCCGAATGGCCGCGTCTCGTGGCAAGTGACCGGCAACCGCCACGACCCATTCATTCTCGCGAACCCGCTGCAGGTGGAAGTTTCGAAGGGTCCGGGCGAGCTCGTAAATGTTGGTGAGTACCTATTTCCTGAAGCGTACGAACAGAGGTTCGGGCTGACCGCACCTCTCGGCTCACTTTTACGAAGCATTGCCGACCTGTTTGGCAATCTCCTTGCGCGGTAGTATGAAGACGCCATGGCACAGCGAGGGTACACATTCTATCTCACTGTACTTCTCGTATTGATTGCAACATTGTGGATTCTTGCGACTGTGTCGCCCGAGTATCCTGAAACTTGGACGATAGGGCAGGGAGTCGGAAGTTTCAAAGAACTACAGGATCGTTTTGCGGCGCTTGCCCGGGAGAAGGGCGTCACATACGCATTTGAAGTGGCCAAGCGCGCGAAGTTGCCACCGAACTCCGACATACATTTTCTAGGGCATACCATCGGAGATGAACTCTACAAGCAAAAAGGTATTGAGGGCATCGTAGATTGCACGCAGGATTTCAGGAACGCCTGTTCGCACTCGATCACCATCGGCGCTTTTGTCGAGTTTGGCAGTGAAGCGTTGCCGATGATCCGTGAAGCGTGCAAGCAAGCTCCTGGCGGCCCGGGAGCGTACACAATGTGCTACCACGGGATGGGTCACGGGGTGTTTGCATACTTTGGCTACGATCTCGCTAAAACGATCGCGGAGTGCAAGAAAACCGGAACGGAAGAGTATCACAACCAAGAATATACCGAGTGTGTTGGGGGTGCCGTTATGGAACTCGTAGGCGGCGGCGGGCACGACCCTGAATTGATAAAAGCTGCGCGGGCACGATATCTATCGGCGGCGGATCCGCTTGCCCCTTGTATGAGCGTGATAATGCCAGAAGATGCGCGGGTTTTGTGCCTTCTATACCTTACCCCGCACCTGTGGGAGCTTGCCGGTATTGATCTCGGGCGTCCGGATCCGGCACAGTTCCCTTCAGCTTTCAAATTTTGTGACGTGCTTCCCCATGAGCGTCAAAGGCTCCGGGATGCGTGTTTCGGGTCGTTCGGCAAAGATTTCATTATTCTTCCCGGTGCGCGCGATTTCCGAAGGCTCGAAGATTTTACGAATGCAGAATTCGCGCTTGCCGCAGGATGGTGCGAGCTTGCCGGCCCGGAGGACGGCAGCAAGGCTTGTATTGCCGAAGCAGTCGGCTCTGTATTTTGGGGCGGGGAGAACGATCCGCGGGCATCATTCAGGTTCTGTTCTATCATCAGGAGTGATCTGCTGAAGGGCTCATGTTTCAAGCGGCTCGCTTCCGATATAGCACGGTATATTGCTGACGACGCGACCCTGCGGCAACTATGCGCGAGAATACCGGAAGAGTTCCAAAGTGGCTGTAGATCAAAGGGGGAAGAAATTCTATGGTCAAACTCGCCCACGTATTGATTATCGCAGTTGCAGTTGTGCTCGTGATAGTGCTTCAGCTCTCTCCATTCCAGTCGGAATCGGAACAGTACGCGCGCGATATCGTAAAGCAATGCGCTCCCGAGAAGGACCATGCCGCTTGTTATGAGCAGGAGGTTCCCCGGTTTCTCTCCACTTTGCCGCTTGAGAGCGTGTTTGATGTTGTTCGTTCCGTTCGGCGTCTTGACCCGTCGTATCAATTCTGCCACGTGCTTGGACATAAACTCGGCGAGGCCGTCGTAGCAGAGGATCCGTCTCGATGGTTTGAAATACTCTCCCGCAATCCTCCCGACAATCTTTGTTCAAGCGGCTTTCTCCACGGAGTAGCTGTGGCTCGCTTCCGGGCCGAAGTGCTAGACGATGAGGGACTCGAAAAGCTGATCTCGGCGCGCGCATGCGAATCACGCAATTCGCCAGCTGGCGAATGGAACCCGACACCATTTGAACAGGCAACTTGTTATCACGGTCTCGGCCACCTGCTCTTTTTCGTGACTGATGCCGACATCCCAAAAGCGCTTTCCTCCTGTGAGAAAGCGGTGGAGAGTAGTGATTTTCGCCGTTTATGCCGCGAAGGTGTCTTTATGACGATGTATCAACCACTCGAACCCGACGACTTTCTCATGATCGAACGCATGCCGATGAAGCCGGGAACTACAACAGTGCGATACTACTGCGCGCAGTTTGCACGCGATGAAAACGAGGGGGCGTGTCTTCGCGAAAGCTGGCCGTATTCTCGCGCGGAAATTATGAGTGGGAAGGGCATTGGCAAGTTCTGTTCAGGACAACCAAATACGACGGAAGAGCACAGATGCTATGAGTCCGCATTTTCCATAGTCGGTCGCCTGTCTCTAGGGAGCCGCGAAAAGGCTCTTGAGGCATGCGGTAACGCCCCCGAAGAGTGGAGGGAGGCGTGCTATGGGCGCGTGGCACTCGCAGTTATTGAGGAAGATGCTTTGTCGGGCAGAGCGGCCGTATCGATGTGCAAATCGACTCCAGAAGAATACCGAATGGGGTGTATGGAGTTCATTGCCCGCCGTGCCGATTTTGTGTTTGGCGATAGAGCCGGCCGAGCGCAGTTTTGTGCCGCACTCTCGACTGAATTTTCTGCTTTGTGCTACCCAGTCGGTGATGTAAACTAAAGTATCCATTATGAGCATATCGAAGATCTCGATGTATATACTGGTGACAGCAGTCTTGGGACTTGCGGTGTTCTTCGGGACGCGCATGTTGATGACGACTAAGGCGCCCGTTGCTAGAAAGCCGATAGAGGTGCGTTGGCTAATAGCCCATCAACCCGCAGATTTGTTTGTTCGAGGCACTAAAATATTCGCCGACGTCCTAGAAAAAGAAAGCAACGGTTCGATGGCGCTTAAAGTGCTCGTTCCAGAAGATGTGGGTTTTCCGGGTGGTGATGTGCCCACGAACCAGCTTTTTAAATTCCTCGAAGAAGGTACGGTGCAGTTGGCCACGGTGTATGCCGGAGGCATAGAGAGCCGCAACGCCCCGTATGGAATTATCAACCTCCCGTTTCTATTTAGAAACTATAAATCTGCCGAAGGGGTTTTAGAGGGATCCCTCGGCAAGCAGATTCGTGACACCGTAGAGAAAAATACGTCCCTGCGCTCTCTGGCGATAACATATAGCGGCGGCTATCGGCTCATAGCATCGAACAAAAAGTCCATAAAGACCGCGGATGATTTTAAGGGATTGCGCATTGGCACGGCTGGCGGTCCGGTGGCGGAGGCGCTGTTCCGAGAATTGGGGGCAATTCCAGTGCCAATTCCCACCGTGGCCTCCGGCAAGAAATATTTAACGACCGGGGATGTTGATGCGGTTGAGACTGCATACACCCGCCTTTCTTTTAGACTCGCATCCAGTACTTATATTCGCTACATCAGCGAGACTAATCACAGCCTGTTCACGACCGCGACCATTGTTACAAAGGCATTTTACGACTCGCTCAGTCCGATGCAGCAAGAAACCCTCGGGAAAGCGGCCCAACTGGCGGCAAAAGTTGAACGCGAGGATTCTGTTGCGCTCGCTGGAAAGACCAAGCTTGATGCTCAAAAACAGGGAATACGTATCGTAGAGTTATCACCTTCTGCCTCCGCAGACCTTAAAACGCGACTCCTCCCGGTCTACAAGACCTTTGAAGCGACCTTTGGAGCAGACCTTATCCAGAAAATTGTTGATCAGCAGAAGTAAACCTAGCCGTGTTGCCTCAGCTGCGTGTCGCGGCTCTACTTGATAGTCTCTTTGTGCGATAGTATACGCATGGTGTCGCGAGAGCGCCTCTTTCAACTCGCCACTCTGGTAGTCATTGGCGCTGCGCTTCTTGCTTTGACGACTGCGACGCCTGAGTATCCTGAAGCGAGGCTAGTCGGTCGAGGTGTTCAGGATTTTGCCGAGTTGTCTGAACGGTTCGTCGCGCTCTCTGAGAATAAGGGTGCAGTTTACGCGTTTGAGGTGCTCCGTCGCGCAAAGCTTCCGCTCAATACGGACCTGCATCTTTTAGGGCATGCTGTGGGGGACGAGCTCTATAAACAGAAAGGTTTGGGTGGCATTACCTACTGCACGCAAGATTTTAGGAACGCGTGTTCGCACGCCATCGTCATCGGTGCTTTGAATGAGTTCGGGCCAGACGACCCATCCATCGTTGGCATCTTGCGCAATGCGTGCATGCGTGCGCCCGGTGGAGTGGGGGCGTACACGATGTGCTTTCATGGTTTGGGACACGGAGTATTTGCCTATTTTGGCTACTCGCTTCTGGAGACAGTGGACTTCTGCAAGAAAACGGGGACTCGCGAACGTAACGAGCGCGAATACATAGAGTGTATCGGGGGCGCCGTGATGGAGCTTATGGGCGGCGGCGGGCACGATAGAGAAAAATGGCTTGCCGCGCGAGAGCAATACCTTCCAGCCGACAAGCCGCTCGCGCCGTGCATGAGTGGCGTAATACCTGATGAGGCGAAGGAAATCTGTCTCACCTACATCACGCCACGGCTGTGGGAACTTTCAGGCATTGACCTGGGCACTCCCGATGCCATGCTCTTTCCTGCAGCATTTGATTTTTGCGATGTGATCCCGCGAGAGCAAACAAGTCTGCGCGAAGCGTGCTTCGGGGGCTTTGGAAAAGATTTTGTTGCTATCGCGGGGCATCGCGACATTCGTCATGTGGACCGATTTACTGACGAAGAGTATGTTAGAGCCATCGAATGGTGCGCACTCGCTCGCTCTCCCGAAGGGAGGGAAGCGTGCGTTGCCGAAGCCGTAGCGTCCGTTTTTTGGGGAGGGGAGAATGATCCAGAAGCGTCTTTTCGCTTCTGCGCTCTCGTTTCAGACAAATTATCTCGCAGCGCGTGCTATGAGCGGCTGAGTGCTGCTATCGGTAGTTACATTCACGATGAGGGAACGCGAAACGCGCTTTGCGAGCGTTTACCGGAAGAATACCAAGGGGCGTGCGCCTCAAAGGACGCATGACCAACGCTATCGGTAAGCATGTACGCGCAGGAGTTCTCTTGCTTGTCGTGGCTGCGGCATACGTGTTCTTCACGTTGCGAGCGGATGTGTCTGCGGATTCCATCGCGGACATGCGAGAAACGCGTGAGGTAACCATTATGCTCACCGAAGAAGGATTTATGCCGAAGTCGGTGGCGATAGCTCCAGGTACGGTCGTGACCTTCGCGACAAATCGAGGTGTCTCTTTTTGGCCAGCTTCAGACATACATCCGACCCACAGCGTATATCCCGAATTTGATCCCAGAACCGCGGTCGACCCTGAAGATTTGTGGAGCTATCAATTCGATAAGATCGGCGTATGGGCTTATCATGATCACCTCAAGGCGGTATACGCGGGCTATATAATAGTTGCTGCGTCGACAGAAAGCATTGCCGAGGTAGAGAAGACATTCGAAACCTGCGGTTTTGCGCGTACAGATCGGGAACGACTCGCATGCTTTAGCTTTCGCATAAGCGATGTTCTTGCGGATCAAGGTTTAGACGCGGCGTATGACGCGCTTGTAGCTCTCTATCGCGAAAATCCATCTTTTACAGAATCTTGCCATACATTCGCACACGATCTCGGTCTCAGTGCGTACCGCCGTTTTGGTGAGCGCGTTCCTCTTACCACAAAGGTCGGCTATTGCAACGACGGCTTTTTTCATGGGTACATGGAAGGGTTCTTTATCGAGCACGACTCCCAAGAGGCGCGTGATTTTTGCGATCGAGTGCGGGCTCGGTTCGCTGCCGTATATGCGTATGCCGGTCCTCAATGCGACCACGGCATCGGTCACGGCATCGTGGAATATCTCTTGCATGAAAAGCCGGAGATGTGGGATGACATACCGCAGATTATCAATGAAGCACTATCCATTTGCCATGTGCAGGTTGATGAAGGAAACTTGGATAGCTGTGCAAGCGGCGCATATAGCGTTATCGGAAATTGGCTGAATTTCAGGCCTGAGTATGGTGACTTGGTTACCGCACAGGATCCATATGCGCTCTGCAAGATGACCCCATATGCTTGGTCGCAAGAGGGGTGTATATGGGAATTCAGTAAGCGTATCAGGAAGTTTTTCCCGAAGAGTCCCGATCCCGTGGCTGATTTCGTGGCGCCAATACGTTTTGCTATTCAAGCCGGGTTATCTTTCGAAAACGGCAAATACCTTGAGCGCATCATGCGAAGCATGGGACACACATTTTCGTATCGATACGTGCTTGAGGAACCGGCGTTCCTCGCAGACATGTGCAGGCGCGTGTCGGAGGAGCCGCAGCTTCAGCAGGGATGCTTGATCGGTATTATGTCTGGACTGTTCGCCGGGGGACGACCTGAGAATGGTCCGGAACGGGCAGCTGCATTTTGTGTTTCCGAGGCGCTGGGCGACAGCGAACGTACGACGTGCGCCCGTGTATTGCTCGAGTATGTGCGGAATTCATTCCACTCCGATGGGATGAGGAGCGTTTGTCGCATATTTGGCGAACATTTGGGAAATAAGGCGATTCAAGAAGAATGCAACACGATGCTATGACGACTTCCGCACAGCGGTTTTTCACGGGGCTTCTTCTCCTTGTTCTCGGCATTGCTGTTTTTGTGAGAGGAGTCGGTCCCGGGACGGACATCTTCAGGTCATGTCTTGAACTCGACTCGGGCCCTCGCTTTGAATGTTTTCAGGAACTTGTGAATGAAACGGCACGAACAGGCAACTACGCGGAAGCGTTCACTATTGTGGCACATGCATACGAACTCGATCCTGATTTTGCCGCAAACTGTCACGCGAGCGCGCACGAGATAGGAAAGATCGCCTATGATCGCTTCCGCCGCGGCGAGGCTTCGATTTTTACATCTCGCGCTTCTGCATGCGGGTACGGCTTCTACCACAGCTTTATGGAAAAGCTCTTTGCCGATGGTAGGGCCGCAGAAGAGGCGCAGGATTTTTGCGGTTACCTTGGCGAAGAGCTTTCGCTTGAGACCGTGGACGCCCGCGGTGCCTGCTACCACGGTATCGGTCATGGCACCGTGGACGGCACCGACCCGCGGCTATGGGGTGACCCGAGGGCTTTGGTGCGGGAAGGAATCGGCATGTGCGAGGCAGTCGCTGGTTCGCTCCCTGATATCCCAGAGGGGTACGGGCCTCTCTTCCGGTGCGTGTCCGGCACCTACAACGCGCTCGAGATTCTCTCACAAAACGAAAAGTACAACCTCGAAGTCCTCGCGGAGGATCCGTTCGGTTTTTGCAATGATGAGCGGCATACGTACAGAAGGGCGTGCTATACGAACATGATTCCCGCGCTTTTGCGCCTGCGCTTGGAAGATTTCCGAAGCGTCCTCTCTGAGATTGAGAATATTCAGGATATTACTGATGTTGTCCGTGCACGTCTTGTCGGTGACCTTTTTCATGAATTTATTCGACTGCATCTTGGGGACGGGCGGGACGCGGGAGCGAGCGCGATTCCTTTGTGCAAGGGTATGCGAGACACGCTCCGCATCGGGTGCATTGAGGGACTTTCCGGCGGCTACCTGAAATATGGCGCTCCCAAGCACGAAGCAGAAGGTATGCTGCATTTCTGCGCGCTTGCGGAGCTTTCAGAAGAAGAATCTTTGGCTTGCTTTCGCTACGGCCTCACGCGCTTGAGGAACCATTACTCACCGGATGAAGCGCGGGCGGTGTGTCTCCGTGCTCCTGAGGAATTCCGACGATTTTGCGAAAGGGAGTCTGCACATAAGAGTGCACCTTAATGAATAATATAATGGCGCTGTGCACAGCACACCAAAGAATCACTTGATCGTACTCTTTTTGTTGGCGGCGGGGTTTTTTATCGCGTACGCCCTCGAACGATCTTCGGAGAACGCGGTCATTGCCCGGGCGCATGGATTCGTAGAGTTGTGCGCATCTGCAAGAAACAAGTCGTTGTGCTATGAGCGCGAGGTGCTCCCGTTGCTATCGATAGTATCTGTTGAAGACGTGTTCAATATTATCCGCGAAATACGAAGACTCGATTCTGAATACCAGTTCTGCCACGTGCTCG
>MFLZ01000022.1:24282-43331 GCA_001781685.1 Candidatus Kaiserbacteria bacterium RIFCSPLOWO2_01_FULL_54_13 | reverse complement strand
GATACCGCTTAACCCTCCAGATGGATTGTGCTCGAACGGGTTTATTCACGGCGTTATCGGCGGGCGATTTCGCACGGAGGTGCTCGACGATGAAACTTTGGAGAAACTCATTCCGGACTTCTCACGGGCCTGCGAACCCCGGAAAGGGTGGCAACCAAGCTCCCTAGACCAGGCTATTTGTTACCACGGCATTGGGCATCTCTACATGTTCGTGACTGATGCGGATATTCCGAAAGCGCTTTCGCTCTGCGAGCGCACGGCACGCGGCAGCGATCCAGAGCGGGATTTCCGACGTGTCTGCCGCGAAGGAGTATTCATGCAGATATATCAGCCGCTTGAGCCCGACGACTTTCTCCTCATCGATCGAATGCCGCTCAAGCCGTCCACGACTACCGTGCGGCAGTTTTGCGCACGCTATGAGCGCGATAAGTATGAGGGCGCGTGCTTGCACGAAAGTTGGCCATACTTCAGGAAGGAGATTCTCGACGGGAGCGGTATAGAGCGATTTTGTAGCGGCCAACCGAATCTCGCAGAAGACACGGCATGCTACGAATCAGCCTTTTCTATTCTTGGTCGTCTGTCGCTCGGGAAATTGGAGCGTGCTGCTGCAGCCTGCTCTGTTGTGCCGGAGGAGCGCAGAAGCATGTGCTACGAGCGGGTCGCGTTAGCCATTCTTGAGGAGGACCGGTCGGAGTCTCGCAGGGCGATCTCTTTTTGCAATGACGCTCCCACGCCGTTACAACCAAAATGTCTCGAATTTCTTGCCCGAATCGCTCGTTTCAATTATGTGCCTGGAACACCACAGCACAGGATATTTTGCTCGGCGTTGCCTATCGATTTTCGTCGTGGGTGTCTCCGGATATGATAAATTCGATGTCAGAATCTTCTCTGCCGCAATTGACCCATAGCGGAATCCATTCAGTCGTCTGCCGTCAAATAGAGACCGCGTGTTTGTGCCATGGCTTCGATGATCACATAGCGAGGCACGATTCCCTTCAGATTTTTTCTATAGGAGACCATATGATCAGGTAAAACGCCTCCTGTAGTGGAAAAATCCTGACGGTTTTGAGGACCGAGGAAGCTCGGATTTGCAAAGAGAAGCGTTAACCGAGGCATGCTGCGTGCGACGAATATGTATTCCAATCCAGGGGCATTTGTCGTCACTTGGGGTAATACAGCACGATTGAGCTTGACGATTCCTTCGAGGATTTTGTCGAATGAGCCACTGAGATTCTTAGCTATGGACACGACGAGTTTCGCTCTGGCAAGAGCTTCGTCTCCGTATGTCTGCGTGAATTCATATTCACCTAGCGTCTTCACCAGTGAACCAACGATGCTCACATATTTCAAAACGTCGGATTCCGATAGCTCGCCGTTCTGCACTATACGCTGTTCGAGGTTGCTTAGTTCTGAGTGTACAGAGTCTCGTATACTTTGGGCCAACAGTGGTTTTTGAGAGAGTTCCTCTTTAACTTTAACGAGAGACGCAATGCGCATATAGTCGTCGGCACCGGTGAAGCACAAGTACGGATTTGTCGGAGCTTGGTATATGTAGCGCATCCCGCGCTCTTTGAGCTTCTGAAAGTATGGACTATCCGAAACGTCTGCCGACAGATCAAAAAGATATATATCGTTAAGAGGGTTGACAGTAAGAGCTGCGCTCTCTCGTTCTACGCTGCGCGCTTCGAATGCGATTGGCGTAAAATGAGGCAAGCAGGCACTTCGCATAAGAAAAACGATGGCGCCAGCTTCGGGGTCCTTCGCTCCGCTCAGCGTACGTGACTCTACGAACATGGCCCGGTGTTCAGTAATGTACTCAGGCAACACATTCAGCCCGTGAGCATCTGATGTGGGGGGCGGATCTTGGGGAGAGATATCCTCCCGCAAGGCATGAGAGCAGCGCGAAAGGTATCCCATGACGCACGAGCGCAGGTTCGAGAGTTCCTTTTTTCGCAGAGCAAGTGTCCGGAGCGTGCCGTCGAGGTACTCGAGAAATTCTTCTTTCGTTATGAGCGTGTCAGTAAACGCATACTGCCTTGTATAATTTGGGAGAATTCGGGAGACAGCACGCCGCAGAACCCCAATATGGTGCACGTAGTCGCTGCTGAAACGCTCTAGTTGCATACTATAGGCAAACAATTCTTTATCCGAGGGCGAAGAGATAAATTGTTCCCGCATTTCTTGAAGGTCTGCGAGAGAGTGATACATATCGATCGGGTAGAGGGCATACAGAACAAGTACACGTTTCGAGGCGGGGTAATTCTCTGCGATCGTAGTAACAGAGGCGCGCAGGTGCTCGGCCGCGATCTTCAAGCGCTCAGGATCTGTGCCGTCTAGTGCAAAAAAAGGATAATCTCTAGAGCGTGTAAAAAAGTATCCTACCCGCAGTACCTTGAGTGCAGCAGAAGGAGCAGCCACGCTCCCATCTTCGAGGACAAATACTTCTCCCTTGCGGACCTCATACATTTGATTTTCTATTGCTATGGGCGGGACGACTTTATCTGATAATTCTGAGGACAGGAGATCAACCTGACTCTTCTGTACTCGATCGTGGACGCGGATTCCCATGTACAGAAGAGGGATCATAAGGAGAACAGCTGCACCGAATGCGAAAGGCTTTCTATGGGCAGCGGTCATACGCTAGAATCCTTCGGAAAGGCTTTCGAGTATCTCTCTTCGGAGAGTAACGTCATGTACCAGTACTTCTCGTATTCTTGAGTCTAGGCGCATTGAAGAGTAATAAAGATACGGCTCACTATCTGCAGGAGTGGTTTTTACTTCGAAGAGATCTTCCAAGGTGCCGACGGCAGATGGATTTGTGCTCAAGAAGAGAAGCGGAAAACCGCTCCGCACGAAGAATAGATAGGGCACGGAGATATCAATCGCGATTCCCTTCTTGTTCAGATGTGCCGCTTCACCCTCGGTCCGTGCGACGTCCAGAACCATTTGATCTAAGTTCGTACTTTTGTTGTGTATTTGGAGCAAGAGAGGTTCAATTTTTTTAAGGATATCTTGCGGTATCTCGGTCTCTACTGTAAGACGTTGAGCGGTAGCAACGTACTCCACGGCGTCGCGCTCTTTTACGATTGATGATGTTAGACTCGCCTCAAGCTTTTTAAGTTTCCCGAGCATTTCCCAAGGAGCAATAGCACTCAGTGGCGAATGTACCGCGACATCACGTACAGCGAGCGTCGAGAAAAGGCGTCCCCAATCGTGACCGATTTCGAGACATGTGTAGTGACCAAGTGGTACAAGTACGTATGCAACACGACGTTCTTTCAAGTAGTCAAAAAAGGGAACGCGCCTGTGTTCCTCGCTGCGTACAAACCGCAAGTCTCCAGTAAACAGAATTCGTTGTCCGCGATACTTTCCAGTCTCATCTGGGTAGATACTATAGAACGGCCCGGCTCTGTCAGGCTCGGTGCAAAGACTCTTCGAGAGGAGAACCGTTGAACTATCTGTCGTGTCGAGGGGGATGCCAGCGCTCACAAGGAGTGATGTCACTTTGCGCACGAGTGAAGACGCTTGAGGAGATACCGATTGTTCGGGTGGTTCAATGAGTTTTGGCAACAAAAGATCTTCATGCGCGCAGAGATCTTGTCGTCCATGGGTGCAGTCTAATCGTCTTCTGAATCTGCTCTCTGTTTTATTGATTCCTCTGGTGAGATCGTCTAGTGCACGCAGGATTCCGTGTCTTGTAATGATCTTCCGGGGAGTTGCATAACCTCTCACGTTTTCGGGAACGCCTCTCAAGAACGCGCGCCTGAACACATACAGATCGTGCCGATATATGGAGAAAATATCTCTCATCGCTATCCGATACTTCCAAGCATCGAATTGGCTCCCGCTTTCGATGAAGGCAAGTCGTGCGCGCTCGAGCTCGGCGAGAGACCTCAGAAATGCAATCGGATACAGGGCAGACTGCACCAGGAATGTTTCGTGAGGAGTTTCCTGCAGTTCTGCTAAGTGGCTGCGCGTCTCTTCCAGTGCGCGAATCGCATCTTCAAGATCGTCAGGATCAGTTCCTGCAATCGCCATGAGGGGCGTGCGTCGCGCGATCGTTTTTTCGTATGCCAATCGGAGTGCAGAGAGCGCCTCGTAATCTGGGACCGGCTGCCCATTTTTGTACGTGTTTCCCGCCTGTACGTGGTATCGCGTCTCACCTATGAGCACGTCTTCCTCTATACGTGCAGAGCGCAGCGCATCTGAGAAGAATACTCGCAGGTTCTCTTCGTGGTGTGTGAAGAGAGAAGAGAGGTATACAGCTCCTCCTAAGAGTGCCAAGATGGTCAGGAACCGAATACTAGAATATGCCTCCACAACTGAGGAAAAAGATCTCTCCTTCTTCGTTTTTCTGGTCGGGCAGGCAAGCATTCGCGAATCGATTCTCCTGTAGAGAGGTCGTCTCACGGATTGTGAAAGGCGTATCGGTATAGACCGAGATACCCGAAATTCCCAGCACAAATCCGATTACTCCATAGCTGAGTATTGTCAAGAGTAGTCGAACTCGCTCAACCATATATACAGTATAACAGTTCGTCTTAAATTGCGGAATCATGCCGTACGATCCGTTTATTTTTCCCTTTTTCGGGGCTCTGCAGAATCTCGCAGGTGAGGGGCGCGTAGCGGCCTAGGGCGACACCATCCGCATAGCGGAAAGAGGGTGCAATACGAAGTTGCCTGGAGATCTCGCGCGCAAGAACTGAGAGATCAATTGTGCCGCGCGGTTCGACGTGAAGAATTGGTGCGAGAAGCGGCCCCTGCGGAGTCGTGCGTTCGTAGCAATGGAGGGTGAAGCGATCAGAGACTAGCGTGGGGAAGAGACGCAACACGCGTTCTATTTCATCGGCGCGCAATACTCCACCCTGCACCTTTACGAAATCCATTTCGGTGCGACCAAGTATGGTGAATGACCATCCTCCGTGTTTGGGGCAGTTTTCCTCGATAACGCGTACCGTATCCCCTGTGCAAAAACGAATAAGAGGAAACGAAGAAGGCTCTCCGGGGTAGGCGGTGATAACGAGCTCTCCTTCCGCTCCCGCCTTCGGCTCGATGCGTTTATCACTCTCCGGGTCAATGAGTTCGTGGTAGTGGCTTTCTTTCGCGTGGTACACGGCAAAAGGTTCTTCGCCCGTGATGGGCCGACACGGTACGCCGATGGGGGAGTCCTCAACTTCACTCGATCCATAGAATGGCAGAATGACGGCATAGGGGAATACATCACGCAGGTACTCAAAGAGTGATCGGCTGCATGCCTCTCCGCAAATTTCAATGAACTTGATTCGCTCAGCGATGCGCTCTTTCTTCATTAGTTCGCCGACTATGGGGATGTGGAACGTGAAAAGGGACATGCTGTCGACGCCAGCTGCTCGAGCAAGTTTTACCGAGGCCGCGGCGCGCTTGGGGTCGAATACAACGACGCGCGGCGTGTGACCGAGCGACTGTTGGAAGTGTTCATGCCAGTGGGGCATTGCGGGTACCGTGTATGCGAGTATCGGGTTTTTGAAATTGTGGTAGAGGGCGCGGTAGTCCATGCCGCGCAGGTATGTGCGTGGGCAAAAGAGCGGGGGCTTGCCGCTCGTGCCAGAGGTGGCGCGGAGATGATCTGTCTCGAAGCCGGAGGTGAAGAGTCGCTTCGTGAGCGGTGTCTCGATGAGAAAGTCCTTGGTGAGAAGCGGGAGAGAGAGCCACTGCGCCCAATCGTGCAGCCGGAGGGCAGGTTCTCCAGCTCTCATGCGGTAGAGAGAACGGTAGATCGGCGGAGCCTGCGGATCTGTACATTTTTCTAGGAGGTTTCCGAGAGTTTCAAGTGATTTCATACTCGCTTTGCAAAAATGTCCTTCCCGCAGGAACATATCTTCTCCTTTCGCAGTGAGAACGGCATGCGTAGCAGCGTGAATGGGAGCGGATCTTCACGGGCACTTGTGATGTACGTTTCAGACTCAACCTTCCAGTTGTATTCATCCGAAAGGTGGAATTGCGGCAACATTACGCGCATGAGTTCCTCACACTGCCACAGAATGGGTACTCCCGGAAAAAGATGCACCTCTTGTGCCACACTCGATGCGGATTGTAGGGTGCGTGGAGTTTCCCACGCACCATCAGCCCGATGGATCACGACCCAGTACGGGGGAATTGAGACGCCCTTCTCTACAAGATGTGCGGAGAACGCAAACGAATCGTCGGCTTCCAAAATTACCGTGTTGACGTCAGCGAAGCGTATTGCTGCAGCTCCCACGGGCATATTTTCCTGGTCATTGATGTATATCGGCGCGCCGACAGTCTTGCACGCGTTGTGAAGAAGCGTCTCGATCTGCCAGAAAAGCGGTATGCGTGACATTACCGTCTTCGGATTAAAGTGTCGGAGAGCTCGTTCACACGACTCCCAGCGCCAGTTTAGTGGGCGCGGCAGCGCGCCAAGCGTTGGATCTTTCGGGTTGAAGGACGTGGGGACAATACGGCACACTGTGCTCGGTATTTTTTCCTCGACCCTGCGCAGCATTGAGCGAATATCACTGAGTGTCGTCGTATCTTTCCTGAGCGCGCTCATGTCGTCACTAATTTTATCAAACTTAAGCGGAAGCGGGTGTGGTACAATATATATATGGCTGGCAGGAATGTATCCGCCGTTGTCATCGTCTTATTTGTGACGTTTCTTACTTTTGCGTACATAGCCCTTCGTCAACTGTTCCACGAACGATTGTCCGAGCGCGCGGCGGGAGTGACTGCTCTTGCATGCAGTAAAGACAGAAATGCTGCGTCTATAAAAAAGGACAATCCGCACAAGATGCTTTTCATCAGCTGCGGAGGCTTTCTCGATTAGAGATCAAGTTGTCGTGTGGGCAGACGCATGTGCCTATGATAGAGCGTAAGGATTTTGTACGGATAGGCGATATGACTCTGGCGGATTTCTTTGCCAGTCCGCTTCAGAATGCGTACGACTGGGTTGTGCGAACCACATCCGGAACATCGGAACAAGGACCAATTGTGTCGGTCATGAATCTCAGCTCTGGATCCGAGGAGCGCCAGGGTTGGTATTTTGATGCCGAACGTACAATAATCTGCATGGGAGCTTTCAACTCTCGCGTGCTGAGCGCGCTTTCTCTCGACAAGTACGGTAATCCGTACACGTGCGCCATTCTTGCCGTGGATTATCGAGATCTTGCCCCGGAGCTTACGGGTATCATTTCAGATTTTGCACCGGAGCGGATTATTGGCTTTCCATCCTTTCTGGCACGCCTTATTCCATACATTTCTCCCGAGGTTGGCTCAGGAGTGCAAAAGTTGTGTCTCGGCGGAGAAATGATTACGCCTGTTTTGGCGAAGCTCTTCGCGTCGTCGTTTCCGAATGCGTCGTATTGCCTACTATATGCTGCGGGAGAAATTGGTTCTATTTCTGAGACTACGTGCACGTATTTGCCGCTCAATTACTATCATCCATTGCGGGGTGTTACGATCGAGATTCTCGATCCGGATGAAACAGGAGCAGGGGACTTACTTGTGAGTAAGGTCTTGCACGGAGGAATTTCGATAGAGAAATATAGAATTGGTGATATGGCGAGGATACATAAGAATTCGTGTCCGTGTGGGTATAATCTTGCATTTGAGAGCTTAGGCCGAAAGGGGCATGACTACATCAAGCTTGTGGGGGCGCTTTTACTGCGTGCCGAGTTTGACCGTGTTGCGATTGGTATGAAGACGTTATTTGAAGATTACCGCGTTGAGGCCTCACAGGTTTTGGATCAGAGAACAGTCAAGGGGAAGATACATATACAAGTATTCAGAATAGGTCTACCGGGGACGGAAGCTTTTACCACAGAGATAGCTGACCGTTTTTCTCGAGAATTGTTTCTTACCCCTTCTCAAACACTCTCTGATCTCGTAGCAGCTGATGTGTTTCTTCCTCTCTCTGTAGAGTTTACCAATGTTCCATTTGAACAGAAGCATAAGGATGTCAAGCTTTTCCTCAAAATAGCATGATTGTATGTCTCAGTCCCTCGAAGCTTATATTGAACGCATCCGGACAAGCCCCGTTTCTGATTTCTACAGCAGTCGATGGAAATCGATTACGGATCCTACTTTGCTGCCAACCATCTCGCGGCGGGATCTCATAGAGACCCCTCTTTCGCTTCGTCGCTATGAGAGGAGAAGCGGAATCGTCAAAGTCGTATGGGATGCAAGCATCCCCTTTCTTTCCGAGTGGAGTTTCACGTCTATAGCTGAGGAAGAGCTTGGTTTGCGAGCAGCACGACCGCTTATTTTTCTCTCCGATCCGCATGAGGCTATAGAGAAAGCGATGTGGTGTTATCAGCACGACATGGTCCCGCTCGTTGAAGAACGAAGTTCGGAGGTTACGTTATATGCTGCACGAAAGTTTCGCTGTGATGCGCTAATCACCGACCCCTCTTCTTTGCCTCGAGTGTTGCCGTATCTAAAGGGAAAAAGCGACCCACTTTCCTCCATGACAATTATCTCTGATTCCTTTGAGCCAGAGGTACTCTTGCCATATGCTCACTATGCAAGGAAGATTGACCTCGTGTTTTCTTTTCCTGAGACGGGTGCACTTGCGCGTGCGGTGTTGTCAGAAGACCCGCTCTTTACCGTGCTTCCAAACTGCATCGTGGAATATCTGGATGACTACCTCGTTGTCACAAAAAACGCGCCACTTACGACCCCGGTTATTCGTTATCGCACAAATATTCCAGCGCATTGCCTGAAATTCAGCGAGGGCGAGGGAGTGATACGAGACTCCTCGAATCGCGTATGAAAGGTCCGTCCGGAGTATTTACGAGTGTCGCGCCTTATTATGCGCGGTATCGTGTCGAGTACCCGAAAGAGCTATTCGCGGATGCTGTCACTTTTTTCAGGTTGGATGGTACGGGCAGGATTCTTGATCTTGGATGTGGCACGGGAGAACTATCTATCCCTCTCGCAGGTCATGTGAAGGAACTGGTTGGGGTTGACGTGGAAAAGGAGATGCTTGATGAAGCCGCTCATCGTGCGAACGAGGTGGGTATAGAGAATTGCACATGGGCGTGCATGCGCGCCGAGGACATTGATGAGACGCTTGGTGCATTTCGTCTCGTTACACTCGGCAGATCTCTCCACTGGATGGAGCAAGCAACCGTGCTGAAGCAAGCGTATGACCTTCTTGAACGTGGCGGCGGTCTTCTCGTTGCAAGACCTGTTTCTGTGCCACTACAAGACGGGTGGACGCGGGACGAAAATGAATGGAAAGAGATTCAGAGAGAAGTAGTGCGAAGGTATCTGGGCCCGAAACGTCGTGCAGGAGATTCGTTGTATACGGAGCCTTCAGTAAAGGTCGAAGGTGTGTTCCGCGCGCTGTCGTTCAGACGCTGTGACACGTGGACGTACCGTTACAGCCGAACGTGGACACTTGAGGAGGCGGTCAAGAACACCTACTCACATTCTTTTGCCGCACCTCGGTTGTTTGGAGAACGAATGGCAGACTTTGAGAATGAGCTGCGTGAAATGCTTCGTAATGTTCAGCCTTCAGGTGAGTTTGTTGAGCACGTCGTGTTGCAAGCTCACATTGCACTGAAATAGGCCGTTGTTGTCGGGTTACATCGCAAAGATTAGTGCTCCGCGGGAGGCTTCCCGCGGAGCACTTCGTTGGTGGAAGTCACTGCGGCTCGATGCCCGCCTCGCGCAGCGCCTTCTTCCATACCCGGGCTTGGGTGCGGACATGCTTACCAAGCCATTCCGGCGTCGATGTTACGACATCGAGTCCGATCTTCCCCAGCTTTTCTCGCAGCTGGGGCTTCTCGAGAACGGCCTCGAGCGCGTTCCTGAAGGCACTTGTTCGTTAAGGAGGAGTATTTTTGGGCGCAAAGACGCCGCCCCACGGTGCGATAGCCGCAAACTCCGGCATTCCCACTTCTCCCATTGTGGGGACTTCCGGCAGTGCTCCGCAGCGCTCGCCGTTAATCACCGCGAGCAGCCGGACCTGCCCGCTCTGCATTCCGCTGAGCGCAGAGGCAAGTGTTACAAAGGCCCCCGCTTGTCGGCCTGTCTGGATTTCTGTCACCGCCTGCCGCTCTCCGCGGTATGCGACGACGTCGACAATCCTAACGCCGTGTTTCTTCAGGAGCGTCGCGGCGACTCGGCCTGTCTCGCCCCGGTAGGCGAAGAAGATTTCGATGCTTCGCCCCCACGTCATGAACTCGTTCACCGATAGGGCCGGTATGCCTGCGTGCGTGATGAACACGTAGCAGAAGTTCGTGAAGAGCGAGATGGGCTCGAAGTCGTCTTCCGGATCGTACGGCGGATGCTTTCGTTGCGGTGGGATCCCGACAAGGACCCCGCTCGGAAAGAAACCGTACGTATAACCGTCCGGCACAGCGTTCTTGAGAGCTACGCCGCCCGCGGAACCGGCGCCGGCAGGGCGCGACTCGGGCACCACCGGTACCCCGAGTTTTTCTGACAGCGCATCCTTGATTACGTGGACGAACGCGTGAGTTCCTCCCGCCTCACTTGGGACGATTATACTGATCGGTCGGCTGGGGTAGTCGTCGGCCTGCGTCGAAGCCGCCATGAGTAGAATTGCAAGTGCCGTGGTGATGCCTCTGATCATCTTCTGTTCCTCTCTTCATTACGCTGCGAGTCATCGCAGCTCCTCCCGAATCCTATGCGATTGCATACTTGGCGTAAAGGGACTAAGGGTTTTTGCAAAATGAAACCTAAGTTAGCGAGGAAAGCTGAAGGCACTCGAGCTATGGTAAGTTGTGCAGATGCATAGGTTGATATTGTCGCGTAACGTAGCGCGATCCCAGGAAATATGATTAGAGCGGATTGCCGAAGATAACAACGCTGGTCTCGGGCACGACTCTCCGCGCAGCATTTTCGAGGATAACGGCAATGCGGGTTCCCTGTGCAATGTCCGAAAACTGTGCATTCGTTTCTTCCGAGAGTGCAACGTACTCAGTGCCGGATGCGAGCAGTGATTGTCTTACAATGAGCGCGTCTTCGGGTACTCGCACACGCAGGCGGATGGGGCCGCCAGATGCAACAAGCTGATCTCTGAACTCTGCAACGAGCGTCCTTTCACTTGTATCAATTGACACAACTATGCCGTACAAAAGCATGGCACGTTGGAACAACGCACTGCGCACTCGCAGGGTGGAATCTCGGAATCTCGTAAATTCGGCACGTAATGTGAAATATGCGTAGTTTGCAGCAAATGCGGAAAGTATTGCTATGCCTATGACTACTCCGATGAGGAATGTGAGGCCGAAGCGCACAAATGATCTGGCGCGTATGGTCGTGTTCATTGTGTTTGCATTGCGGGTCCGATGTATACCGCTTGCGCGCGCAAATCGCCGGCCTGTCGCGTAATAACAACTGCTGCAGTGAGTCCTTCAGAGAGCGCCGGTATTTCAAATGCCCCAGCGAGAAAAGGCACCGTGGATGTTGCACGCAGAATCGGTTGTACGTGACGAACAAGCATTTTCTCGTCCATGTGTATTCTAAAGTTCGCCTTTTCGTTGAGAGAGTATGGGCTCACGGCTTCCAAGAGGAACGTCTTGGTCTTCTGGTTCACGTCACGTATAACTCCGCGCAATGTCGGAGGGTGTTCGACGAACTCTTTGTTGTTCTGCATATGTTTAACGTTGATCTGCGTATCCTCGACGACGTACTGTGCCGGCACGTATCCGATAAGGAGTCCTACGACAAATCCAGCTATGAGGATCGTCGACTGAAACCCGCGGGATGTCATATCGCTAAGTATACAGCGAAGCCACAGTAGTCTGGCTGTTATACTTTTTATCATGGATTTATCTGTTCCTGATCGTCTACCCTCCTACGCAGCAAACGGTTTTGCGTTCCTCGTCGCTCTCCTGCCGCTCCTCGTTGTGCCTTTCGCGTCGGTGGATACTTCACTCCAGAAGGGTCTCATCGCGGCGTTTGGGGCAGGATTGGCGCTCCTTGCGTCGGGTGTCGCTATACTCCTCCGCGCCAGAATCAACATCCGCATGCATGCGCTCGGCATCGCGACTTTCGTTTTTTTCGCGGTCGTAATTTTCTCTGCGCTGCTCTCTTCGTCAGGAACCGCGCACGCATGGTGGGGACTCGGGTTTGAAGAGTATACCGTCGGAGGTTCCTTGCTGTTTGTAGTGGCTGTGTTTGCCGGGATGGCCGCTCGGGAGAGCGCAATTCGCGTGTCGCTTCTGCTTTTTGTCGCGGCGACGGCGGCGGTTTCGCTCTATGCGCTTGCTTCTCTCGCGCTAGATCGTACGACGGCACAGGAGTCTACACTTGCCGGTGCGTGGCCGCAGTTTTCATTTCTCGCTGCTGCAGCCGCGCTAGCCGCCACAATTCTTCAAGAGGACGCGCGCGGCAGGATGCGCCCAGCGCTTCTCATCGCACTCATTCCGCTTATGCTCGGGACGCTCGCATTTTTCAACACGCCTGCAGTATTTCTCCTCGTAACGTTTCTTGTTGGATGGATTGCGTTCCGTTTCGTTCACACAAAAGTCATTTCTGGAAAGATTTCGTTCTCGGTCGGAGCAGCTGCACTCGCTCTTCTTCTAAGTCTCATCATGCTCTTTGGCTATCGCAGCCCTTTTCAGCTTCCGCCCGACGTTCGACCTACGCTCTTTACCACACAGCGCATTGCAGCGCCCGCAATTCTCGAGCGAATCATCACACCCATCATCGGCACCGGCCCCAACACTTTTTCTGCCGTATGGGAGAGGCATCGCCCGATGGAGTTCAACATGACACCCTTTTGGGAGCGGAGCTTTGAGGCCGGATACAGCACGGCGGTGACGTTTGCTGTGACGTTTGGGCTCCTCGGCGTTCTCACGTTTCTCGCGATTCCAACGATAGGTTTTGCCTCTTTCGCGCGAGCGCTTTTCGCGAACAACTCGGATCCCTCGATAAGGCGCGATGCCGGTTTTTCCGCATGGGCATTCGTTATGCTCTTCGCATTCGCTTCCCATATTATCTCGACTCCCGGACTTGTCACACTGTTGATCGGAGGCTTTGCCGCAGGCTTGTGCGCGCGTCTCGTCTCCGTTCGCGAGTTTGAGCTGCCACCTTCGGGTGCGCGTCGCATGACGCGGCTTGCGGCGGGCGGATTCTGTGTTGCCGCGGGATTCCTTTTGACGACTGTCGCGGGGCAGCAGTTTGCTGGGGCTTCCTTCCATTCGCGGGGAATCGCGGCGCATATAGCGGGTGATGTCCCTAGGGCGGCAGAGCTTCTTGAGCGCGCGGCTTTTTGGTGGAGCGCTTCACTCTACGAGCGCGACGCCGCCCGTGTGTCGCTCGAAGCTGTATTCGCCAATCCACCTGCTGATCCACGTGAGCTCGATGCCGCAATCGGATCGGCGGTGACGCATGCCGAAAAAGCAATCTGGGCTAGTCCGAAGTCTTACGTTGCATGGCTCTCCCGCGCGTCTCTCAACATTTCTCTCATCATAGCGGGCAAGAAAGAACTTGAACCCGTGGCGCGCGAATCCATTGCACAGGCGAAAATGCTTTCTCCCTCTCGTCCTGAGCCGCACTATTTGCTGGCCGAGCTCGAGCAGTTTCTCGGCAACCGCGCAGCGGCTCGCGATGCGATTGATGGAACGTTTCGGCTCAAGCCAGATTATGAACCGGCTCTCCGTCTGCGCGATAGACTCACTGTCGTCGGAGATATACAATAATTTCGTGCATACTTTCATCTATTTTTGCCTGCTCGCTCTCGTCGTGCCGAGCATTGCGCTTTCGCACGGCACAGGCGCCTCATTCGAGCAGGAGGTGGGAGAGTTTCGCATTGATGTGGGGTACGAGCCGGCGGAACTCCGGGCAGGCGATAAGCTTGTGCTTGATTTCGATGTGCTCGGAGCGGGTGGATCTTCGGTCCCGTTCGACAGTGTCTGGGTGCGTCTCGAGCGGGAGGATCGCACCCTTCTTGCAACGGGAGTTGCGCGGCCGCGCATCGGTCCCACGACTCTCCTTCTCACGCTTCCTGAGGAGCCGGGCGAAGCGGTGCTTTCGACGCGATTCGAGCGTGCGGGCGAAACTCTGGCCGAGGCGTCATTTCCTTTCGTTGTGCATGCGGGGGAGGGAGAAGCCGATAGCCTTCCAGCGTGGCTTCTGCCCTCGCTCGTCGCGCTTCTGGCTGGTTTTGTTTTCGGTCGGTTGTCAACGCGCCGTCTGTAGAACACCCCTGCAATTGCTATACTAAAGAGACAAGTTCCTATGTCTCTCAGTCGGTTTGTCCAATACCATAATGCGATCCCAATCTCGATTTCGATAATGCTTCTGGGTGCCGGGGGGATATTTGCGGCGACGAACCCTGAGGCAATCTATTTGGCTGAACAGCGGGTCCTTTCGATGGACAACACGTACATCGCAAACAAAGATCTGTCGACGTACACGCCGGCCGTCCTCATTACCGGCGTCACGGAGGACAGCGTTCACTACTACGTCGCGTACACGTTTTATACGATCGATGCAGTGAATTATGTGTGGCAGGACACTACGCGCGAGGAGACTATGAAAGTCTCGAAGGCCGATCTTGGACCCTATCGCGATCTTGGTCTTTATGTCACCGAACAGCTGAAGCAGATTATTGGTCGTGAGAAGGGGCGATTGGGTGAGACGCAAAACATTGAGCGGAAGAACATTACGCGTAAGGTTGTCGCGACTGCCTACAGTGGACTCGTGGGGGCATTTCTTGATGACAAGACGGAAGAAATTCCCGGCTATGTGCCCGTGGTGATGCCACCTCCACCTCCACCACCAGAGCCTCCACCTGCCGAGCCTCCGCCGCAGGAAACTCCTCCGCCGTCTCCCGCGCCCACGCCGCCACCCGAGTCCCCGCAGCCAGAACCACCTCCGCAGGAACCATCGCCTTCGCCCTCCCCTGAACCTTCGCCTCCGCCAGAGCCGGCGCCTGACACTACTGCGCCCGTGCTTCAAGTTCTGGGAGATAATCCCGCGCGAGTAGCTCTCGGCAGCACGTACCAAGATTTGGGTGCGGTTGCGACAGACAATTCCAATCAGGATCTCGGAGTCCGTCTTTATGTGAACGGTGTGCGCGCTGCTGCCGTCGTTATCGATACATCTTCAGCAGGCGAGTGGACCGTGAAGTATGAGTCCACGGACGGTGCGGGGAATACGGGCTCCGCTGAGCGTCTCGTGATTGTTTTCGACCCCGCGGAAGTCGCACCTCCTCCTCCACCACCTCCTCCACCGGAAGAGCCTCCGGCCGATGGTTCGGCAGGCTCACCACAAGAGACACCGGCGGATGTGCCACCTGCGGAAGAGCCTCCAGCTGCCGATTCGACTGATTCGGCAGACTCGCAGCAAACAACCTCACCACAAGAACCGCCTGCCGATGCTCCACCGGCGGATTCTCCTCCTCCTCCTCCTCCTACTCCTGCTCCGGAGCCCGCGCCACCTCCGTCGCCAGCACCAGAGCCGTCACCAACTCCCGAGCCTCCGCCTCCGTCCGAACCGCCACCCTCGGAATAGCCGTGGTATCATGGCGGCTATGGCGCGCGTGGCCGTCAACGGTTTTGGAAGAATCGGGCGATGTTTTTTTCGCGCAGCACACGGAAATAAAGATATCGAGATCGTTGCGGTGAACGATCTCACTCCACTAGAAAACCTTGCATATCTTTTGAAATACGACACTGTCTACGGGAAATTCGCCGGAGAGGTCACCGTGAGTGGAGGGCAATTAATCGTCGATGGCAAGAACGTAGCGGTACTTGCCGAGAAGGATCCCGTAAATCTGCCGTGGCAGAACTTACGCATCGATGTCGTTGTTGAATCCACCGGTCTCTTTACTGATGCTGAAAAGGCGAAAGGGCACATCACGGCGGGTGCCAAGAAGGTTGTAATCTCTGCGCCGGCAAAGGGTGAAGGAGCAGAGACGATTCTCATTGGTGCTAACGAAGGCAAGTTCGGGACGTGCAACGTTAGCTCAAACGCGTCATGTACGACGAACGCTGCCTCACCTCTCATTGGCATTTTGGATGAGGCTATTGGCATCGAGCGCGCGCTTCTTTCGACGACGCACGCATATACTGCAAGCCAGAGTCTTGTTGATGGTGGGAAAGCAAAAGATCTGCGGGAGAGCCGAGCAGCTGCGCACAACATCGTTCCGAGTTCTACGGGAGCGGCAAAAGCAACAGCGCTTGCGTATCCTGCGCTCAAAGGAAAATTCGACGGCATCTCGCTTCGCGTGCCTGTCATTGCGGGATCGATCGTCGACGTGACATTTGTTGCGAAGCGTCCCACCTCTGCGGAGGAGGTGAATCAGATTCTCACGAAAGCTGCTGGAAGCGATCGATGGAAGCGTATCTTTGCTGTTTCCGAGGAGCCGCTCGTTTCGTCGGATATTCTTGGAACTCCCTACGGCGCGATCGCGGACTTGGCGATGACCCGTGTCGTGGACGGAACCCTTGTAAAAGTTCTCGCATGGTATGACAACGAGATGGGGTACGCGTACACTTTGGTTGAGCACGTCCGCGAAGTCGCGAAAAGGCTTTAACCATGCGCGTCTATTTGGCTGCGGATCACGGCGGGTTCAGTCTCAAGGAAGTGCTCAAGACATACCTCTCGACCCAGAGTTACGACGTAGTCGACGAGGGTGCGCACGCACTCGATCCCGCGGACGATTATCCCGATTTTATGTACCCCGCAGCGCAAAAGGTTGGTGCCGATCTCGACTCCCGGGGCATCTTTCTGTGCCGCTCGGGAGCTGGCGCAGCAATTGTGGGGAACAAAGTAAAAGGTGTCCGAGCCGTCGTCGCACGCACGAAGGAAGAAGCGAAGCATGCCCGCGAGCACAACGACGCGAACGTCATTGCGCTCTCGAGTGATGTACTCACTGCCGAAGAAGCCCAGGATATCGTTGCGACGTTTCTCGAAACACCCTTCAGCGGAGAAGAGCGTCATCTGCGCCGGCTCAAGAAAATACTAAAGATCGAAGGCGCGGCATGAGAGACAAGACGCTTGAGATTATACCGACGTGTGTGCCGCGTAGTGCCGCGGATCTTGCGCAGAGCGCGCACGCGATTTCCTCGTTCTCCTCATCGATACACATCGACATCGTGGACGGCATTTTTGCGCCCTCATACACGTGGCCCTATACCAAAAACGGTGTTTTTGAAGATTTCGATCTCTCGAGCGTCTCGGGGCTCTCGGCGGAGATCCATCTCATGGTGGAAGAGCCGCGCGAGATCGGGTTGCAATTCGCGCGCGCGGGAGCCTCGCGTATTCTCGGGCACGTCGAGGCGTTCGATTCTGAGAACGACGCACACAGCGCGCTCTATGCATGGCGGCGAAGCGATGTACGCGAGGTGGGTTTGGGAATTCTTATGGGTACACCGCTTGAGGTACTGGAACATCACATGTTGATTGTTGACGTCGTACACGTGATGACAATTGCGAGCATCGGGAAGCAGGGAATTCCGTACGATAAAAATGCGCCCGCGCGCGTCGCTGAGTTTCACCGGCATCACCCCGAAGTCATGATTTCTGTAGACGGCGGTGTGTCGGCGTCGAATATCGAGGAGCTCGCGCGCGCGGGCGCCTCTCGTTTCTGCGTGGGGAGTGCCATTGTGAAGGCGGCGGATCCTGCTAAAGAATACGCACGTCTCAAGACACTGGCGCAAAAAGCAATCGAATAGTACTCTAATGCATTCTTTTATGAGCACACTTTTACTCATCCACGGGCCCAATCTCAACCTCCAGGGAAAACGCGACTCCGCGCACTACGGCACTAAAACGCTTGCTGATATCGAGAAACTCGTCGCCTCTGGAGCAAAGAGCGCAGGTTTTGAGGTGAAGTCATTTCAATCGAATCACGAAGGTGCGCTCATAGACTGGATGCAAAAAGAAGCTCCGGGCTCGGCAGGCATCATCGTGAATCCCGGTGCACTCACGCACTACAGTTATGCATTGCACGACGCGCTTCTCGACACAGGCTTGCCAGCTGTCGAAGTTCATCTCTCCGACACCAATTCTCGAGAAGAATGGCGTCGTCGCTCTGTGACGGCTCCCGCATGCATCGGAGTTATTTCCGGAAAAAAGGAAATGGGATATCTAGAAGCTCTCAAGTTACTAATCTCGAAGCTTGAAGCTCGAAGCTAGAAGCTATGATCTCTCCCGCGACTAAGCTGACGGCAGTCATCGGGGAACCTGTGGGGCAGAGTCTCTCGCCTCTCTTGCACAACAAGATCTACGCGGATGAGGGCATTGATGCTGTGATGCTCGCCTTTGGGAATCCTTCGATCGAAAAACTTGTTGCGGCCGTGCGTGCCCTTCCTATTCACCTTGCTGCCGTTACGATGCCGCATAAGCAGACCATCATGCCGCTTTTGGATGAGATCGACGCGCAGGCTCGCGAAATCGGCGCGGTCAACACGGTTGTAAATCGCGAGGGGAAATTGCACGGCTTCAATACCGACATTGTTGGGATTGCCGCGGCCTTGAAAGAGGTTTCACTCAAGGGTGAATCTGTACTTCTCATCGGCGCGGGAGGCGCGGCGCGCACGGTTGCGTATCTTCTCAAGAAGATTGACGCGAAGATTTTCTGTCACAATCGCGACCGCGCACAGGCCCAAGATCTTGTCCGTTCGTTCGGCGGCACGCTTGTCGAGGCGGAGGAGCTTGGGCAGACCTCCTTTGACGTCATAGTGAATGCCACGCCTGTCGGCATGAAGCCGAATGTGGATGCGATTCCGCTGCCAGAAGAGTTCATACGCGAGGGCTCTGCGGTTTTCGATCTCGTTTACTCTCCTCTTGAAACCAAGCTACTTAGGAGCGCGCGCGCCAGAGGCGCGCGCGCAATATCTGGTCTCACTATGTTCCTTGCCCAGGGCATAGAGCAAGAACGCCTTTGGCTTGGGAAGGAGATCGAAAGTGCGCCGTACGAGGAACTTTTGAAGGAAGGAGTGCGTAGGCGTGACGGCTGATTTTCTTGATTTTTCGGCATTTCTTGCGTACTGTGCGGGAGTGGATTTGAACTTCACGGTCATAAAGCAGCTGCCTACAATGGAGAGCATCATAGAGGCTCACCCGCTCTC